>CAXTES010000001.1:0-23627 GCA_964243215.1 uncultured Microbacterium sp.
CCTCCATCGTCTCGCGCGAGCCGAGGCGCATCGGATTCGGCAGCCGCCTCAGCGCTTGGGACTTCAAGCTGGCCCCGTACCTCTACATCTCGCCGTTCTTCATCCTGTTCATCGTGATCGGGCTGTTCCCGATCGCGTACACGGCCGTCATCTCGTTCATGGACTGGGACCTGGTCCGCAACCGCGGGACCTTCATCGGCTTCGACCAGTACGCGTACGTGCTGGGAAACCCGAAGTTCTGGATCGCGCTGCGCAACACGTTCAGCATCTTCCTGCTGTCCAGCGTCCCGCAGCTGCTCATCGCCATCTTCATCGCGGCGCTGCTCGACCAGAACATCCGCGCCAAGACGTTCTGGCGCATGGGCGTGCTGCTGCCGTACATCATGGCGCCGGTCGCGGTGGCGCTGATCTTCAGCAACATGTTCGGCGCCCAGTACGGGATCGTGAACACGATCCTCGGGCACCTCGGACTTCCGGACATCAAGTGGCACTCGAACGCCTTCGCCAGCCACATCGCGATCGCCACGATGGTCAACTTCCGCTGGACCGGTTACAACACGCTGATCCTCCTCGCCGCGATGCAGGCGATTCCGCGCGACTACTACGAGGCGGCCACCGTCGACGGCGCGAGCCGGGTGCGCCAGTTCTTCGCGATCACGGTGCCGAGCCTTCGCCCCACGCTCATCTTCGTCATCATCACCGCGACGATCGGCGGCCTGCAGATCTTCGACGAGCCGCGCATGTACGACCAGTACGGCACCGGCGGCGCGGACTCGCAGTGGCTGACCATCACCCTCTGGCTCTACGACGTCGGCTGGGGGGAGTGGAACTTCGGGCGCGCCGCCGCACTGGCGTGGATCCTGTTTCTCATCATCCTCGTCATCGGGGTGATCAACCTCCTGGTGACCCGATCGCTCGTGCGGGATGAGGGCACGAGATTCGGGATGACCCGCGCGCAGCGCCGCGCGGCCGCCCGCGATGCGAGGCGCCGCGTCGCCGCCGAGGCTGCGCAGGTGCGGTCATGAGCGCGATCAACACTCCGCCGCTGGCGATCCCCGAGCAGTTGATCCCCGACGCGCCCAAGCGCCGCAGAGCCCGCCACATCCGTGGGACCCGGCCGGGCTGGTTCGTGTACGGATGCCTCGGCGTCGTGCTGCTGGCGGCGATCTTCCCGTTCTACTGGTCGCTGCTGATCGGCTCGGGCGACTCGTCCACGATCCGGGACCCGAACATGTCGTGGATCCCCGGCGGCAACTTCCTCGCCAACGCCGCCAGAGTGATCGGCGACCCCGCGGTGAACTTCTGGCCGGCGCTGGGCAACTCGATCTACGCGTCGGCGCTGATCGCGGCATCCGTGGTCTTCTTCTCCACCCTCGCGGGATGGGCGTTCGCGAAGCTGCGGTTCCGCGGCTCGAGCGTCCTGCTGGTCTTCGTCATCGCGACGATGGCGGTGCCGACGCAGCTGGGGGTCGTGCCGCTGTACATCTTGTTCAGCAACCTCGGCTGGACCGGGAACATCGGCGCGATCATCATCCCCGCCCTGACGAGTGCGTTCGGGGTGTTCTGGATGACGCAGTACTTGCGCCAGGCGGTGCCGGACGAGCTCATCGAGGCGGCCCGCGTCGACGGTGCGACGTCGTTCCGCACCTTCTTGACCGTCGGGGTCCCGGCGGCCCGGCCGGCCGCCGCGATGCTGGGCCTGTTCACCTTCGTGACGGCGTGGAACAACTTCTTCTGGCCGTTCATCGTGCTGGACCGGCAGAACCCGACGCTGCCGGTGGCGCTGTCGCTGCTGCAGTCGAACTACTTCATCGACTACTCGATCGTGCTCGCCGGGGTGCTGCTGTCGACGATCCCGCTGCTGATCCTGTTCATCTTCGCCGGCCGCCAGCTCGTCAGCGGCATCATGGCCGGCGCCGTGAAGGGATGACCGTGACCGACCGCCTCATCACCAGAGAGGACTCCGCCCGCATGACCGAGCGCAGCCCCCGCACCTTCCCGCCGCACTTCCTGTTCGGCGCGGCGACCGCCGCGTTCCAGATCGAAGGTGCCGCACACCTGGACGGCCGGCGGGACTCCATCTGGGACGCCTTCTGCCGCGTTCCGGGCGCCGTGATCAACGGCGACGACGGCGAGATCGCGTGCGACCACTACCACCGGTACCGCGACGACGTCGCGCTGATGCGCGACATGGGCCTGCAGACCTACCGGTTCTCCACCTCGTGGGCGCGGGTACGTCCCGACGGGGGACCGCTGAACCCGAAGGGCGTCGACTTCTACAGCCGCCTGGTCGACGAGCTGCTGGATGCCGGCATCCTGCCGTGGCTCACCCTCTATCACTGGGACCTGCCGCAGGCGCTGCAGGACCGCGGCGGCTGGACCGTACGCGAGACGGCCGACAGATTCACCGAGTACGCGCTGGACATGCACGACGCCCTCGGCGACCGGGTGCGGGTGTGGACGACGCTCAACGAGCCGTGGGTCTCGTCGTTCCTCGGCTACACCGCGGGACTGCACGCCCCGGGCCACACGTCGGTCCGAGAGGGCCTGCTCGCATCCCACCACCTGCTGCTCGCACACGGCCAGGCCGTCGCGGCGCTGCGGGCGCGCGACGCCTCCCTCGACCTCGGCATCACGCTCAACTTCACCGTCGCCGACCCGGTGGACCCGGCCGACCCGCTCGACGTCGATGCGGCACGCCGGCTCGACGGGCAGCACAACCGGTGGTTCCTGGATCCGATCTTCCGGGGGGAGTACCCCGCCGACACCGTCGCAGACATCCGGGCGGTGGATGCCGCGGCCGTCGACGCGCTGACCGCGGCGATCCAACCCGGCGACATGGCCGTCATCGCCACGCCGATCGACGCGCTGGGCGTCAACTACTACCAGGGCGACTTCGTGTCCGGCCGCGAGCCGGACGTTCCCGCCCCGATCACGGACGCACCGACCGCACGGCTGGGCGGGTCGCCGCTGCCGGCCGGTCACGACATCCACCCGTACGAGCGCGACCTGCCGCGCACCGCGATGGACTGGGAGGTGCAGCCGGAGGGACTGTCCCGCCTGCTGCAGCGGGTCAGCGACGAGTACGCCGCGCCCGCGGGCACGGCCCTGTACGTGACCGAGAACGGCGCGGCATACGACGACGAGCCGGTGGTCGAAGACGGTGCGACGAGGGTCCACGACCGCGAGCGGGTCGACTTCGTCCGGTCGCACCTGGCCGCGACGCTCGAGGCGATCGAGGCCGGCGTCGATGTGCGCGGCTACTTCTACTGGTCGCTGCTGGACAACTTCGAGTGGGCGTGGGGGTACGAGAAGCGGTTCGGCATCGTGCGCGTGGACTACGGCACGCAGCAGCGCACGGTCAAGGACAGCGGTGTCGAGTACAGTCGCATCATCTCCGAGCGAGCGTTGGATGCCGTGCCCGAAGCCGTGACGACGTAGCGCCCGCTCGGACGAGGGGACGAGTCATGACGACGCAGCTGCGCGGGCCCGCCACGATCGAGGAGGTCGCGGCCGCCGCGGGGGTTTCGCGGTCGACCGTGTCCCGCGTGGTGAACGGCTCGACGGCGGTGAGCCCCGCCGCGCTGGAGGCGGTGCACCGGGCCATCTCGCAGTTGAACTACGTGCCCAACCGCGCGGCGCGGTCGTTGGCCTCACGACAGACGCTGGCGATCGCGCTGGTGGTTCCAGAGGACACCACCCGCTTCTTCGGCGACCCGTTCTTCGCCGCGATCGTTTCGGGCATCAACGCCCGCCTCGGCCAGTCGGACTATGTGCTGAACCTGTTCATCGCCAGCGACGACGCCGGCGACAAGATGACCAGTTATGTGCGCGGCGGCAACGTCGACGGGGCCATCATCGTGTCGCATCACACGAGCGACACCTTCATCGACCGCATCGCCGCGGCGCTGCCGGTCGTCTACGGCGGCCGGCCGGTGCGTCACCGCGACGGCGACTACTACGTCGACGTCGACAACGTCTCGGGCGGCCGCGACGCCACCCAGTACCTGCTCGAGACGGGCCGCACCCGCATCGCCACGATCACCGGGCCCCTCACCATGCCGGCCGGCGTCGACCGGCTGCAGGGGTACCGCGACGCGCTCGCGGCGGCCGGCATCCCCGAGGGGATCGTCGAGGACGGCAACTTCACGTCGGACGGCGGCGCGGCCGCGATGCGGCGGATCCTCGCGCAGCCCGAGCGGCCGGACGCGGTGTTCATCGCCAGCGACCTCATGGCCCGCGGCGCGCTGGGCGAGCTGGCGATCGCGGGCCTGCGCGTCCCGGAAGACATCGCCATCATGGGGTTCGACGACTCGCCGGTGGCGACATCCGTCACCCCGCAATTGACGACGATGCGCCAGCCGTCCTTCGCGCAGGGCCAGCACATGGCCGGCACCCTGCTGGATGTGCTCGCGGGCAAGCATCCGCGGCACGCGACGATCCTGCCGACCGAGCTCGTGGTGCGCGCGTCGGCCTGACGCGACGCCCCGCGCTCGGCTACCCGGGGCCCTCTGTTGAGGCGCCGAGTGCACGGGCTGGCGCCGAGTGGACGAGGTGGCGGCGCCGACACGTCGTGCCCTCGACGCGAAGTCGTGCATTCGCCGGGCGGGGAGAGTCAGCCTGCCGGGGCGGCGACCGAGGCCTGCAGCTCGTTGTTCCACGGGTCCGTGAACGCCAGCGTGCGGCCGTCATCGCGGGTTGCGAAGCCGTGGTCGCGCAGGCGCTCGCCGAGGGCGCCGAGCTCGTCGGTGTCGGGCAGCGTCACGTCGACGCGACCCAGCCCGAGTGCCGGCATCCGCGGTCCGGCACCCCGGGACTCCCACACGTTCATCGCCATGTGGTGGTGGTAGCCGCCGGCGCTGACGAACAGCGCGGTGTTGCCCAGCTCGGCGGTCACATCGAACCCGAGCGCGTCGACGTAGAAGGCGCGGGCGGATGCGACGTCCCCCACCGACAGATGCACGTGACCGACGGATGCCGGGGCCTCCGCCGTCGCGGCGGGGTCTTCGCCCAGATGCTCACGAAGGAACGTGTTCGGATCCAGGTAGAGCGTGGACATCTCGACCTGCCCGTGCACCCACGACCACGCGGTGCGGGCGCGATCCCAGTACAGCTCGACGCCGTTGCCTTCCGGATCGGTGAAGTAGAACGCCTGGCTCACGAGGTGGTCGGCGCTGCCGACGAAGGTGCCGGGGAACTGCCGGGCGACGCAGTACAGCGCCCCGGCGAGCGCCGCCTGCGATTCGAAGACGATCGCGGTGTGGTAGAGCCCGGCGGAACCGCGAGGCGCGTGTCTTAGCGCCGGTTCGTGGCGCAGTACGACCACCGGCCGGCCCGCGCGGCCGAGCGTCACCGTGTCGCCCGCGGCCGACAGCACCTGCAGCGTCACGGCATCCCGGTAGTACCGAACCATGGCGTCGAGGTCGCCGACGAGAAGCGTCACCGGCCCCATCGCCGTGTCGGCCGCGAGCTTGTTGTTCATGCGAACGCCCAACGTTTCTCGGGGTGCGGCGATTCCCCATCCCTCTCGCCGACCCCACCGGTTGTCGCCGACCCCACCGGGAGTGTGCGCGCAATTCCGGGTGGGCTCGGCGGGATCCGGTGGGTTCGGCGGCATCCCGCGCCCGGCTTGCCGGGCACCTAGCCGGTGAGGCGCTCGAGCAGCTCGCGGTAGCGCGCGGCGGTGCGCTGCACGATCTCGTCCGGCAGCGGCGGCGGCGTGCCGGTCCTGTCCCAGTGCGCGGCGAGCCAGTCGCGCACGATCTGCTTGTCGAAGCTCGCCATCCGCTCCTCGGGTGTCGTCCCGGTTGCCCAGGCATCGGCATCCCAGTACCGCGACGAGTCGCTCGTGAGCACCTCGTCGGCGAGCGTCACGACACCGGACTCGTCCACGCCGAGCTCGAACTTCGTGTCGGCGAGGAGAAGTCCGCGCGCCTCGGCCGTCGCCGCCGCGCGACCGTACGCCTCGAGCGACAGGTCGCGCAGCTGCGCGGCGCGGTCGGGACCCACCAGTTCGACCGTCCGGGCGAAGGAGATGTTCTCGTCGTGCTCGCCCATCGGGGCCTTGAACGCGGGCGTGTAGACCGGGTCGGGCAGCCGGTCGCCGAGCCCGAGTCCCTCAGGCAGCCGGATGCCGCAGACGGTGCCGGATTCGCGGTACTCGGCCCATCCCGAGCCGGCCAGGTAGCCGCGCACGACGCACTCGACCGGCATCATCTCGAGCCCGCGGACGATCATCGCGCGGCCGACCACGGCGCCGGGAATGAGCGATTCGACCGCATCGGCACCGAGCTCGCGGTCGGCGGCGAGGTGGTTCGGGATGCGACGCCCGCCGTCGGCGCCGGAGAGCTGATCGAACCACCAGAGGCTCAGCGTCGTGAGCAGCTCCCCCTTGCCGGGGATGCCCGGCTCGAGGACGTGGTCGAACGCGCTCACCCGGTCGCTGGCGACGACCAGCATCCGCTCGGCGCGGGTGTCAGGGGGCAGATCCGCCGGTACGTACAGGTCGCGCACCTTGCCGGAGTAGATGTGCCGCCAGCCGGCGAGGTTCGAGGGGGATGCCACCGGCCCATCATTCCAGGGCCGATGCGATGTCGGTGGCACCGACGACCATAGCGGTATGACATCGCGCCCGGCTGTCTCGGACGTCTCCGACCAAGAGACTCTGCTGCGTTGGTACTGGCTCCGCGACGAGCTCGTGGTGATCGCGCGGCGCCTCGGGGTCGGCGTCCACTGTGGCAAAGTCGAGCTGACCGCCCGCATCGCCGCCCACCTGAGCAGGTTGCCACCGCCGAGCGAAGACCCGGTGGCGGTACGACACGATCGGCTGCCCGCGACACTGACCGGCGACACGGTGATCGAGCCGGGGCAGCGATGCACGCAGGCGCTTCGGGAATGGCTCGCTGCGCGGGTCGGCGAGGCGTTGCGCTTCGACGGTCCGATGCGCACGGCGGTGTCCGAAGGCGGGATCACCCTCGACGGGCTCGTGGGCGTCTGGCGCGCTACCCGCCGCCGATCGGATGACGACATCGCGCCTCAGTTCGAGTTCAACCGCTTCTCGAGGCAGTGGCACTCCGAGCATCCCGGCGGGCTCCGAGAAGACATGCTGCGCGTGTGGCGGGCTCACCGCGATGCACCCCGCGACGGTTACGGCGTGATCTCGTCGAGGTAGATGAACGCCTCGTCCACGAGCGGCTCCCAGTGCTGCGAGGCATCCGCAACCACCAGCACCCACTCGCGCATCGGGCGCTCGCGCATCACCATCCGCTCGACCGTGCCGTCCGCGACGAGTTCGTCCGCTCGCGCCTCGGGGATCTTGACGACCAGCTCGCCGCCGAACCCGAGGAAGGCGAACACCTTGCCGCGGATGCGCAAGCCCTCGCTGCCGAACATCGGTCCGATGTCGACACCCGGCCGGAGCAGGAACTTCTGCGCCACCGGGTCGAAGATCGCATGCGCCCGCGCCAGCGCGGCCTCGTCCTTCACGGACGGTCGCTGACCGATGCACGGGTGTCGGTGATCATGCGGCACACCTTAACCGGCCCGACCGACGTCGTCCACGCTTGCGGCAGATGCCGCAGGTGATATAGTCCGTGTGGACTAATCAAGATGGATCATTCGATCCGAACCATTGGAGCGGGATGAAAGACCCCCTCGACCGGCTCACTCCCCTCGGCGTGATGGTGCTCGCGCTGCTCGAAGAGGGCGACATGCATCCCTACGAGATGATGCGACTGATGCGCCAGCGACGCGACGACCGCTTCGTCGCGATCACGAACGGCACGGTTTACCACACCGTGGCTCGGCTTCAGAGTGCTGGAATGCTGGCTGAGGTAGGCACCGACCGCGACGGGAACCGTCCCGAACGCACCACCTACACGCTCACCGATGTCGGCCGTCACGCCGTTGTGGAGTGGGTGCGCCGTGAGCTTCCGCGCACCGACCACCCCGCCGAATTCCGCATCGCGCTCGCCGAGGCCCACAACCTCGACCGCGAGGAGGCGACGAACCTGCTGCAGGCCCGTCGCGCCGCACTCACCGGCCACCATCGCCTGCTCACCGACGGGCGGCAGAGCGCGCTGCACCGCAAGGTTCCCGAGCAGTTCCTGATCGAGCTCGAACGCGAAGAGAAGCTTCTCTCCGCCGAGCTGCATTGGCTCGACGGTCTGCTTCGTCGTCTCGAGAAGCACACCTTTCCGTGGGGGCGCTCCGAAGAGCCCCTTGAATCCGACCACTACCTCCTCGACCGGAAGGCCGCACGACTGTGACCGAACAGAGCACGAGAGCGGATGCCGCGGCATCCGCGCCCACGCCCATCACACGCACCCGCACGACGGGATCGATCAGGACCCAGGGCCCCGCCAACCCATGGCCGGCGCTGTGGGCGCTGATCATCGGGTTCTTCATGATCCTCGTGGACACCACGATCGTCTCGGTGGCGAACCCCGCCATCAAGGCCGCGCTCGACCCCGACACCAACAACCTCGACAACGTGGTGTGGGTCACCAGCGCCTACCTGCTCGCGTACGCCGTGCCGCTGCTGATCACCGGTCGCCTCGGTGACCGGTTCGGCCCGCGCACGATCTACCTCGTCGGGCTCGCCATCTTCACGCTCGCGTCGCTGTGGTGCGGATTGTCCACGACGCTGACCATGCTCGTGATCGCGCGCGCGGTGCAGGGTCTGGGAGCCGCCCTGATGGCGCCGCAGACCATGGCCGTGATCACCCGTACGTTCCCCGCGAACCGGCGGGGGGCCGCGATGGGGCTGTGGGGGGCGACCTCGGGCGTCGCGATGCTCGTCGGCCCGCTCGCGGGCGGCCTGCTCGTCGACGGCGTCGGCTGGGCGTGGATCTTCTTCGTCAACGTCCCGGTGGGGATTGTCGGATTCGTGCTGGCGTGGATCTACGTCCCCAAGCTGCCGACCAACTTCCACCGCTTCGACATCGTCGGGGTGTTCCTCAGCGCGATCGCGATGTTCCTGATCGTGTTCGGGCTGCAGGAGGCCGAGCACTACGACTGGGGCGTGATCTGGGGCCCCATCTCGGTGTGGAGCATCATCATCGCCGGCGTCGTCGTGCTCGGGCTGTTCATCTGGCAGCAGGCCAAGACCAAGTCCGAGGCGCTCGTGCCGCTCGGCCTGTTCCGCGACCGCAACTTCGCGATGTCGAGCCTCGCGATCGCCGCCGTCGGGTTCAGCATCACGACCATGGGACTCCCGCTGATGTTCTTCATACAGCTCGCCCGTGGCCTGACCCCGACGCAGTCCGCCCTGCTGCTGATCCCGATGGCGCTGTTCGCCGGGGGCCTCGCGGCACCGGCGGGGAAGCTGCTGGACCGCGTCGATCCCCGCGTGCTGCTCGTTCCCGCGATCGTCATCGTCGGCGCGTCACTGCTGCTGTACTCCGCGCTGATGAACATGGACACCCCGATCTGGGTGTTCCTGATCCCGTCGGCCCTGATGGGAATCGGCAGCGCCGGAATGTGGGGACCGCTCGCCACCACCGCCAACCGCGATCTGCCGGTGAAGCTGGCCGGCGCGGGATCCAGCATCTACAACACCACCCGGACCGTCGGCTCGGTGCTCGGATCGGCGGCGATCGCGGCGTTCATGCAGGCACGGCTGGAGGCGAACCTGCCGGGCATCGACGACGCGTCCTCGAACGCCACCGGATCCGGCCAGCTGCCCGCCGCGGTGCTCGACGGCCTCTCGACCCCCATGTCGCAGGCGGTGCTCCTGCCGGCAGCGGTGCTGATCGTCGGGCTCGTCGCGGTGTCGTTCATGCACCGGCCCAAGGCCCTCAGCGGCTCCTCCCGCGCCGTCGGCGTAAGCGAGGAACGCGGCTGAATCAGTCGGGATCTTCGGGATCGATCGGGGTGTGGTGGTCGAACGCCACCACGCCCCGGCGCCAGTAGCCGCTGATCGCGACCTGCTCACGGGGCAGGCGCAGCTCCGCGCGCAGGTGACGTCGCAGCGGCAGCAGAGCGGATGCCTCGCCCGCGGCGAACACGAAGGTGCCGCCGTCGATCTCACCGGCCGCGTCGGTCGCCCGGATCAGCTCGGCGCCCCCGGCGGGGGCGCCGAGCGGGTGCACGGTGATCTCGGAGCGGTCCGCGGCATCCCGGACGTAGTCGGCGACCCACGCCCCGTCGTCGGCGGTCGCCGCGATCAGGTCCACTGCGGTCGTCGAGGGCACCTCGCGGGCGAACCGCGCCGCGGCCGGCAGCGCCGTCTCGTCGACGATCAGCAGCAGCCGGTCGGCATCCTGCGGTGCGTTTCGCGACCCGCGCGGTCCCACGATCACCAGCTCGTCGCCCGGAGCGGCGGTTCGCGCCCAGCCGGAGGCGGGGCCGGGAGACGGGTGGTGGTAGAAGTCGATGTCGACGGCGATCCCGTCGTCGGTGGGCACGACGCGCAGCGGGGTGAAGTCCCGCGGGTACGTGGTTCCCTCGGGGCGGACGATGCCGTCCTCGCCATCCGCGGCGGGGATCGGCGCGTTCAGCTCGCCCGTGACCGGGTCCGGGAAGAACACCCGCATGTGATCGGTCGGGCCCGTGCTGACGAAGTCGGCGAAATCGTCTCCGGACACCCGCACGCGCAGCATCACCGGCGCCGGGCGGGTGACCGACACGACACGGCCGCGCCGCGCGGTGAAGCGGTGCCGGCCGCCGTCGCGCTGGAAGCGTCCGATCGCGGGCTCGGCCGACGTGGTGCGTTCTGGCATGCATCCAGCCAACCACGACAGCACAAGGGAGGTTCCGACGATCCGTTCAGCTAATGATGCGTTGGCGAATCTGGATAGGCCTTCCGGTCCGGGATAGCTTCGAGCCGTCCGGTAGTGAGGACCCCGAACGTTAGGAAGCACGTTGTTCATCGTCGACTCGCAGATCCACCTCTGGAAGGAAGAGACGCCGGATCGCCCATGGGTGCCCGGCGCTCGTGAGCGCATCCGTCTCAACGGTCACCGCGAGGAGGCGTTCCTCGCCGAGGAGGCCGTTTCGCTCATGGATGAGGCCGGCGTCAACCGAGCGCTCATCCTGCCCCCGTCGTGGGAAGGCGATCGGATCGACTACGCGCTCGAGGCCGCCGGGCAATATCCGGGCCGGTTCGGCATCATGGCCCGGGTGCCGCAGAACAAGCCCGAAGAAGGCGAGGCGCTGATGCGCCGGATCGTCGAGAACGAGCACATCAAAGGCGTCCGGCTCACGTTCCACCGTCCCCAGGACCGCAACTGGATGATCGACGGAACCAACGACTGGTACTGGCCGCTGGCCGAGGAACTCGGCATCCCGACCATGGTGCACGCCCCGATCTGGAAGGCCGAGCTCGGCCAGATCGCCGAGAAGCATCCGAATCTGAAGATCATCATCGACCACATGGGGATCATGGCCCGTTGCGTCGACGACGCGATCGGCTACTGGGTGCAGGAGACCGCCGACCTGCACGTCCACCCGAACATCTACGTCAAGGTGTCGGCGCTGCCCGGATACTCGACCCAGCCGTTCCCGAACTACAACATCGAGAAGTACGTACGCGAGATGGTCGACAAGATGGGCCCCGAGCGCTGCTTCTGGGGCACCGACATCACGCGGCTGCTCGGGCACGGCCTGACGTGGACCGATACGATCGAGCAGTTCACCAAGTACTACTCCTTCTCGCAGCAGGAGCTGGAGTGGATCATGGGCCGCGGTATCAGTGAGTGCCTGAACTGGCCGATCCCCGAGTCGGCCGCCGCGGGCGCCGGGGCGAAGGCGGGAAACGCCTGACGTGGATTCGACGTACGACGGCGGAGAACTGCTGATCGCTGCCCTGAGCGATCTCGGCGTCGACGTCATCTTCTCGTCGCCCGGCTCCGAGTGGGCCCCCGCCTGGGAGGCGCTCGCCCGCCTCCAGGCGGAGGGTGGGGCGGCACCGCGGTACCTCGACCTCACGCACGAGACCGTCGCGGTGGGTATGGCGACCGGCTACGGACTGGTGGCCCGTCGGGTACAGGCGGTGCTGCTGCACGCGGCGCCCGGCCTGCTGCAGGGATCGATGGCCCTGCACGGTGCGCTGCTGGCCGGCGTGGGCATGGTGGTCGCATCCTCTGAATCCACCACCTACGGCGATGGTGACGGTCCGGATCCCGGCGGCCAGTGGTACCGCAACCTGTCGATCGTCGGCGGCACGCACCATGTCGCCCAGCCGTTCACCAAGTGGTCGAACCAGGTCGGGTCGGTCGCGACGCTGTACACGATGGTCACCCGCGCCGGAGAGCTCGCCGAGCGGCCGCCGGCCGGTCCGGTGTATCTGAACGTGCCGCTCGAGGTGCTGCTCGAGCCCGCGACCGCACCGGTGGACCCGAAGCCGGTGGTGTCGCGCGGCCGCCGCGTCAGCATCCCGGACGACATCGACGCGGTCGCCTCCCTGCTCGCGTCGGCGAAGCGTCCGATCGTCATCACCGAGACCGCGGGACGCGAAGCGGGCGGCTTCGAGGCGCTGTGCGCGCTGTGCGACCAGCTCGGCATCGGCGTCATCGAACCCCCCTCCGCCGTGTGCGCGAACGTGTCGAAAGACAGCCCGCGGTATCTCGGGTCCGCGATCGAGCCGGCCATCGACGAGGCCGACCTCATCCTGCTGGTGAGCTGCCGGGCGCCGTTCTACCCACCCAGCCGGCGTCCCGCCGCGGCGCGCATCGTCGTGATCGACGAGGTGCCGCAGCGTCCTCACATCGTGTACCAGGTGCTTCGCGCCGACCATTACCTCGAAGGCGCCCTGCCCGAGACGCTCGATGCGCTGCGCGAGGCGACGCTCGCGAAGGGCGGCGACTTCGCCGCGCGTGGTCGCTCGTTCGACGCGGCCCACGACGCGTGGACCGCGCAGACGGATGCCGCGCAGCACCGTGCCGCCGCTGCGTCCGGCATCGATCCGGTGCGGCTGGCGACGGCGCTGCGCGAGGTCGTGCAGGTGCAGGATGCCGTCGTCGTCGACGAGACCATCACCCACAGCCGCGTCGTGCAGCGGCACATCGGATGGAATCGGCCCGACTCCTACTTCTACGTGCAGGGCGGGCTCGGCCAGGGGATCGCAGTGGCGCTCGGGGTCAAGCTGGCCGTCCAGGACGGTTTCGTGGTGCTCACGATCGGCGACGGCGCATTCTTATACAACCCGATCGTGCAGTCGCTGCTGGCCGCGCGCGAGTTCGGGTTGCCGCTGCTCATCGTCGTCTTCAACAACAAGAAGTACCTGTCGATGAAGATGAATCACCTGCGCTTCTACCCCGCCGGTGCAGCCGTCGAGAACGACAACCACCTGGGCGTCGACCTGTCGAGCCAGCCGGCGCTGTCCGCGTTCGCCGAGCCGTTCGGGATGTTCGCGGCCGAGGTGGACGATCCCGCTCTGATGGACGGCGTGCTCGCCGACGCGGTGACCGCCGTCCGGGGCGGCACGACGGCCGTGCTCAACGTCCACGTCACGACCTAGCCCCTGCGCCGGCCGCTGAGCCGGCGCGGCACGACACCCCGCAACGAAACGAGACATCCCATGCCCACCGTCTCCGCCGACACCCTCGAGCGGTTCATCCGCGACCTCTTCGAAGCCGCCGGCGTGAGCGGCGAGGATGCCGCGACCGCCGCGCCCGTTTTCGTGTGGGCGAACCTCCGGGGGGTGGACTCGCACGGTCTGGCGCGCGTGCCGAGGTACGTCGAGCTGTTCGAGTCCGGCGAGGCGAATCCGACGCCGAACATCACGGTGGACTCCACCAGGCCCGGCGTCGTCGTGATCGACGCCGACCGGGCCCCCGGCCCGGTCGCCCTGACCCGCGCCGCCGACATCGCGATCGAGGTCGCCCGCGCACAGGGGATCGCTCTGGTCGCGGTACGCACGACGGTGCACACCGGGGCGATCGGCTACTACGCGTCGCGTATCGCCGACGCCGGACTGATCGGGCTGGGTATCGTCGCGGGTATGCCGAACATGGCATACGAGGGCGCCGCGGGCGCGTCGGTGGCCACCTCCCCTCTCGCCATCGCCGTACCGGGCACCGGCGAACATCCCACGGTGCTGCTCGACATGGCCACGGCGGTCATCGCCCTGGGGAAGATCGCTCAGTTCAAACGCTCCGGCACGCCGCTGCCGGAGGGAGCGGCGACCACCGCCGACGGCACGCCGACGACCGACCCGAACGAGGCGAAGATCCCGCTGCCGGTTGGCGGAGCCAAGGGTTCCGGCCTGTCGCTGATGTTCGAGCTGCTCACCTCGGTGCTGGTGACCGCACCGATCCTGACCGGCTTCCACGGCGGCGCGGAGGGCGGTCGCAAGCACCGCCAGAACGCGACGCTGATCGCGATCGACCCCTCCGCGGTCGGCTCGCCGGAGGATTTCGCCGCGAACGTGGATGCCACGGTCGACACCATCCACGCGCTGCCGACCGCGAGCGGCTCGCAGCGCGTGCTGGTACCGGGTGAGCGCGGCGCCGAGGCCTTCGAGAAGCGCTCGGCATCCGGCATCCCGGTCGGCGACAAGCTGTGGGCCGAAATGATCGGCGCGGCGGACAAGCTCGGCGTCGCCGTACCCGCGGTCTGAGAGCCGCGGCTAAAGGCGCGGGATGTGGCGCCGGTCGATCTCGACCACCTTGCCCACGCGGCGGGCGTACTTCTCGTCGGAGGTACCCAGCCACTCCGTCGTCATCCACGCCTTCACCACCGCGAGGGCCAGTGCCGATCCGATGATCTTCGCGCCGATGCACAACACGTTGGTGTCCGAGTGCGACCGGGCAAGCTCCGCGCAGAATGGATCCTGCGCGACGGCTGCGAACACCCCCGGCACCTTGTTGGCGATCATCGCGCTGCCGTAGCCGACGCCGTCGATGAAGATGCCGCGCTCGACCTCGCCACGCGCCACCGCGAGCGCCGCCGGGTAGACGAAGTCCGGCAGGTCGGCGGCCTGCTCGTCGCCCGTTCCGAAGTCGATCACCTCGTGGCCGGCGCCGGTCAGCCAGTCGGCCACCTCGTACTTCAGAGCCGTGCCGGCGTGGTCGTTGGCCAAGGCGATGCGCATGCTGCCACGGTACCGGCCCGCAGCGTCTCGTTCAGGTCTCGCGGTCGCCCATCGCGTCCTCGGCGGTCAGGTGCTCGACCGTCTTGCCGGTGTCGGCGAACGTGCGGGTGACGTACGCGCCGGGGTAGATCCACAGGATGCGCATCGGCACGTCGCCGGTGTTCTGATAGCGGTGAAACGTTCCCGCCTCGACGTAGGCGGTGTCGTCCTTCCGCAACGCGGTCTGCACCCCGTCGACTTCCACGAAACCCTCGCCGTCGAGGATCAGCACCTGCTCACCGCAGTTGTGGCAGTGCAGCGGGGCGCCCGAACCGACCGGATAGACGCTGATCCCGGTGGTCACCTCGTTCCCGCCGCCGGCCGTATCCTTCGTGATCAGCGGCCAGGTACGCACGGCGCCGCCGCGGTCGAGCACTTCGATCTCGTCGAAGATCCTGATCGTCGGCATCCGCATCCCCGTTCCCGGCCTCCGGCCCGCCGCCACACTAACCGAGCGCGCACGCGTTGCCTCGGATGCACGATTACCTTGCCGATCGGAGTCTCCCAGCGTCGGTGGCGCACACCTAGCCTTGCCGCAGCGGGATGCGCTGGGTTCCCAGCTGCCGATCGACCGAGGAGGGCCGATCCGGATGGAAATCGAAGCCGTTCGCGACGACGCGAGCGCAGGAGGATGCGAATGACCGAAACCTCGGCGGCCGACGTCGCGAGCCCTGACACCTACACCGGACTCGTTGCTCAGCCCGACCGCCGGCGGCTGTCGTTCGGCTGGTTCGGCACGCGGTTCGCCGTGATCGTGGTGTGGATCCTCCTCGTCGTCCTCTTCAGCGCCCTCGCACCCCAGACATTCCTCTCCGCGGGAGCGCTTCAGGCGATCCTGGGCGGACAGAACCAGACGGCGCTCGTCTTCCTCAGCGCCGCGCTGCTGTGCACGATCGTCGTCGGCGAGTTCGTGGACATGTCCGTCGCGTCGAACTTCGGGCTCGCGGCCATCCTGCTGTCGGTGCTCAACGTGAACTTCCACCTGAACGCGTACGTCGCGGCCCTGCTGGCGATCGTGGCATCGACCGCGGTCGGCGCGCTCAACGGCTGGTTGGTCGTGCGCGTCGGCGTGAACACGATCGTCGTGACCCTCGGCATGGGCACGTTTCTGCTGGGCGTGGCGTTGTGGACGTCCAACCTGCAGCCGGTGAGCGGACTGGCGAAGTACATCCAATGGATGTCGAACTTCTCGATCGCAGGGCTCCCGCTGGCGTTCTATCTCGGCGTCATCCTCATGCTCGGCTTCGCCTACCTGCTGCGCTTCACTCCGCTCGGCCGCAACATGCGCTTCGTCGGCGAGAACCCCGAGGTCAGCCGGCTGGCCGGCGTGCGGGTCCACCGCATCCGCTTCGGCGCATTCGTGGCCGCGGGAGTCATCGCCGGCATCGGCGGCGTCATCGCTGCAGCGGGCACGGGCGGCTTCGACCCGAACGTGGCCAACGCGTATCTGCTGCCCATGTTCGCGGCGACCTTCCTCGGGACGGCGATCCTCGACCCCGGCCGGTTCAACCCGCTCGGTACGCTCCTGGCGGTCTTCTTCCTCGCGACCGGGGTGCTCGGCCTCCAGCTCCTCGGCGCCACGACGTGGGTGACAGACGTCTTCTACGGCGGTGTGCTCGTCATCGCCGTCACCTTGACCACGATCCTGCACCGCCGCGCGCGGTGAGACCGACTCGCTCAATCCCGATCCCTTGCCGATGACAACCAGGAGGAACACACAGTGAACACAGAACGCACCGGGGGGCTGCGCATGCTCGCGGTCGCCGGCTCGCTCGCAGTCGCCGCGCTCGCGCTCGCCGGCTGCGACTCGACCGGATCCGCCACCGGCCCGACCTCGTCGTCATCGAGCAGCAGCGGCGCCACGGGGCTCGCCGCGGACGTCCAGAAGCTCGAGCAGCCCCTGACGAGCTGGCCGGTTCCGACCGACAAGCCGTCCAACGCCCAGGCACTCAAGGGCAAGACCGTCTACTTCATCCCCATCACCCTGCAGGCTCCGCAGTTCGCCACCACGCAGACCGCCGTCACCGCGGCCCTCGCGGCGCTGGGCGCGGACATCCAGGTCTGCGACGGTCAGGGCACGCCCACGGGCGTGTCGACGTGCGTCGACCAGGCGACCAAGGCCGGTGCCGCCGCGATCATCGCCGATGCGATCCAATACGAGATCGCGGGCAACTCGTTCGACGCGGCTCAGGCAGCCGGCATCCCCGTGCTGATCACCGACCAGGCACCCAGCACCGCTCACCCCGACTCGAAGACGCTCGCGACGATCACCGGCGAGCTCGGCAATCAGATGGACGAGGCGCTCGCCAAGTGGATCGTCGTCGATTCGGACAGCAAGGCCGACGTGCTCGCCAATATCGCGACCGACGGTTCGTCGCCGGCGATCTACTTCAAGTCCGCCCAGGCGATCTACTCCGCCTGCGCCGACTGCACGGTGACCACGAACGGGGTGTCGGCCGCGAACTTCGCCCTGATCGCCCCGTCGACCAGCGCTGCGCTGCTCAAGGACACGAACATCGACTATCTGCAGGTGCAGTTCGGCATCTACTCGCAGGCTTCCATGGGTGGCATCCAGGCAGCCGGCCGCGCAGGCAAGGTCCAGACCGTGACCGGCGCGGCGCAGCTCGGCGAACTCCAGTCCGTGCAGTCGGACACCCTCGCTGCGGCGGTCAGCCCGTCTGCTGCGTACGAGGGATGGATCTTCGCCGACGCCGCGCTGCGCCTCGTCGCCGGCGACCCGATCCCCGACTACGCCGTCCCCTATCGGCTGTTCACCAAGAACAACATCGATTCGGTCACCCTGACCGCGGACGCGATGAACGCGGGAGCCTGGTACGGCCCCACCGAGTCGTTCCAGGACGCCTTCAAGACCCTGTGGGGCGTGGGTTGAGCTCGAGGCCAGCTGAGTCGGTGGCGCGGACGGTATCCCCGTCCGCGCCACCGGCGCGCCTCGAGGTCGACGATCTGTGGATGACCTTCGGCGCGAATCGCGTGCTGAGGGACGTCTCGCTGCAGGTGAAGCCCGGCGAACTGCACGGTCTCATCGGCCAGAACGGCTCGGGCAAGTCGACGCTGGCCAAGGTCCTGACGGGCCTGTACGCGCCCGACCAGGGCACGCGCATCGCCGTCGACGGGGAGCCGCTTCGACTGCCCGTGCGTCCGCAGGAATCCCGCGCCGCGGGAGTCGCGGTCGTGCACCAGAGCCTCGGCCTGATCGAGCACGCGTCCGTGCTCGAGAACCTCCGCATGGGCCGCCTCCGCGGCCGAGGCCTGCTGCGCCGCATCGACTGGAACCGTGAACGCGCGGCAGCGGATGTCGTCTTCGAGCGCCTCGGCCGCCGTGTGCCGTTCGATGTGCCGGTGTCGAGCCTGCGCGAAGAGGACCGCGCGACCGTCGCGATCGCCCGCGCCCTGCAGGATGCCACCCCCGGCCACGGCCTGATCATCTTCGACGAGTCGACGCGCGCGCTGGGGCGCCGTTCGCTCGAGCACTTCTTCGGCATGCTCGACGAGATCGTGGCGACCGGAACCTCCATTCTGCTGATCACGCATCGCCTCGAGGAGATCGTGGGCGCCGCGGATCGCGTGACGATCCTGCGTGACGGCCGCGTCGTGGAGTCGGGGCGCGAGGTCGCCGGCATGGACGAGTCCGCGCTGACCGCCATGATGCTCGGTCGGAGCCTCATCGACCTCGGCTCGCACCTCACGTCGCCCGAGGTGACTACCGCGTCGCCCATCGTCGTGTCGCAGCTCACCGGTCTCGGCGTCGATCGGCTGGACTTGCAGGTCCGCCCGGGCGAGGTGCTCGGACTCACGGGGCTCGCAGGCTCCGGCTACGACGACGTGCCGTATCTGCTGAGCGGGGCGGCCTACGAGACGGCGCGGGAGGGCACTCTTTCGCTCGCCTCGGGCAACCTCATCCTGAGCCGGGTGACACCCGCGTCGGCGATCGCAGCCGGTGTCGCCCTCATCCCGCAGGGACGCGAGCACGCCGGGCTCGCCGTCAGCATGACCGTCGCGGAGAACGCGGTGTTTCCCCAGACGAGCCGCTCCCCACGGTCGTTGCTTCCGCTTTCGAGCCGGGCCGAGACGGCGTTCGTCGCGGAGTGGATCGAGCGGCTCGACGTGCGCCCACCCGACCCCAAGGCACTCGTGAAGAACCTGAGCGGCGGAAACGCGCAGAAGGTGGTGCTGGCCAAGTGGCTCGCGACCTCGCCGGAACTGCTGCTCCTGCACGAGCCCACGCAGGCGGTGGACGTCGGGGCGCGGCACACGATCGTCGCCGCGATCCGGAAGGCAGCCGCAGACGGCCGGGCCGTGATCGTCGCGGGCTCCGACGAGAACGAGCTGTCGCTGCTGTGCGACCGCATCCTCGTGTTCCAGGACGGACGGGTCCAGCGAGAGCTCGCGGGCAGGCAGACGCCCGATGACATCGTGGACGCGATCTACGCCGGCGGATCCCGCATCGCGCTGCGCGCTCGCGCACGTGCAGGCGCGGTCAGCCGATAAACCCCTTCCCCGGCACGCGCTGCAGCTTTCCGCCCGTCGGATACGTCGATGTAGGCATCCGGATTCAATCAATGTTGAAATATTCAGCACTTGAGCGATTACGCGTCACGGAATTGAATGGAACCGGTGCTCGTCGAAGGAGATACGCATGACCGTGCCCGCTGTCGAGACGGATGTCCTGGTCGTGGGGGCCGGTCTCACGGGGGCCACGACGGCGCTGCTGCTCGGGCGGCATGGTGTCCGCACGACGATGATCAGCCGTTCCCCGTGGGTCGCGAACTCACCGCGAGCGCACATCGTGAATCAGCGCACGATGGAGGTCATGCGCGCCGTGGGCCTCGAGGAGGCCTGCCGCAAGGCCGCGACCCCCAACGATCAGATCGCCAACCACGTCATGATGACGGCGGTCAACGGGCTCGAGTTCGGACGCATGTGGACCTTCGGCAATGACCCCACCCGCATGGGCGAGTACGGGCTCGCCAGCCCGACACTCGGCTGCGACCTGCCTCAGGACCGCTTCGAGCCGATCCTCGTCGACGAAGCGAACCGCCTGGGCGTGACCACCCGTTTCCGCACCAGTTTCGTCGAGCTCGAGCAGGACGACGACGGTGTCACCTCGACGCTCGAGGATCTCGTCACGGGCGAGCGATTCACCGTGCGCTCACGGTACGTCGTGGGGGCCGACGGTGGACAGAGTCCCGTGGCGCAGGCGATCGGCCTTCCCTTCACCGGCACCCCGGGCGTGGGGAATGCGGTCAACGTCGTGTTCCGCGCTGACCTGTCCCGGTACCTCGCCCATCGTCCCGGCACCATCTTCTGGATCCTGCAGCCCGACCGGCCGGGACGACTCGGCAACGCGATGCTGCGCATGGTCGAACCATGGCGTCGCTTCGTGATCGGATTCGTGCATCTCGGCGACGACGTGATGGGCCTGCAGAACGAGGAGATCGTCGCCGCCGTGCGCGAGATCGTCAACGACGACTCGATCGACATCCAGATCGAGGGCAGCTACCCCTGGCGCATCAACGACGTCGTCGCCGACCGTTACAGCGTCGGCCGCGTGCTGTGCGCCGGCGACGCCGTGCACCGTCATCCGCCGATGAACGGGCTCGGCGGAAACACCTGCATCCAGGACGCCTTCAACCTGGCCTGGAAGCTCGGCGCTGTGCTTCGCGGAACGGCCGGCCCGGGCCTGCTGGAGACCTTCAACGACGAGCGTCAGCCCGTCGGCGTGAACGTCGTGGGGCAGGCGATGGCGGGGTGGCGGCAGAACCCGGATGTCATCCGTGCGCTCGGCATCGACCCGACGGCGTCCCCCGAGATGCGCCAGGCGCAGTTCGAGGTCCTCTTCGAGGATTCGGATGCCGGCGAGGAGCGCCGCGCCGCCTTCGCGAAGGCGAAACGCGAGAAGGACCTCTCCTACGCGGCACACGGGACGGAGATGAACCAGGTCTACGCGTCGAGCGCCGTCGTCGACGACGGATCGCCGCCGATCGAGTATCCGCGCGACCGCCGTCTGTACTACGAGCCCAGCGCTCGGCCAGGATCCCGGCTGCCGCACGCGTGGGTGTCGCAGCGCGGCAGGCGCGTGTCGACGCTCGATCTGACCGGACCCGAGCAGTTCACGCTGCTGACCCGCAATCGCGGCGCAGCGTGGGTCGAAGCGGCCGGTCGCGTGGGTGCCGAGCTGGGCGTGCCGATCGTCGCCTACCGGATCGGTCCGGGATGCGAGGTACCGGACCTCTACACCGAGTGGGCGGAGCGCGCCGGCATCGGCGAAGCAGGCTGCGTGCTGGTGCGGCCCGACCAGTTCGTGGCGTACCGCGCTGCCGGCGCTGCCGAGGATGCGGTCTTGGCGCTGCGCAGCGCCATGCGCGGCATCCTCTCCCTCGATTGACCCACCCGCGCCGCAGCGCATCGCCGGCGGCGCTTCCTAGAAGATCTCTCAGAAACAGGTGAAGCCCATGGCCCGAGGTTCCGTTCTCGTCATCGGAGGCGGTATCGGCGGGCTGTCCGCCGCGATCGCGCTGCGACAGGCCGACTACGACGTGCGCGTCGTGGAGCGTCACGCCGATGTGCGCTCGTCGGTCTACGGGGTCGGCATCATCCAGCCGGCGAACGCGCTGCGCGCGTTGGACGCGATCGGCTGCGCCGACGCGTGCCTCGAAGCCGGCTTCGCGGCACCGGAGTGGGGTGCGATGTACGACACCGCAGGCAACTTCATGAGGGACATCGGCGCGGCGCGGATCGCCTCGTATCCGCCGATGAACGGCATCACGCGGCCGAGGCTGCATGAGATCCTCACCTCGCGGGCGATGGGAACCGGCGTCGAAGTTCGCTACTCGACGACCTTCACGGCGCTGCGACCGGGCAGCGACGGCGTCGACGTCGACCTCGACGACGGGTCAGCCGGCCACTACGACCTCGTCGTGGGTGCCGACGGAGTGAGGTCGCAGGTGCGTGGACATGTGCTCGACGCAGACCTCGTGCCGTACTACATCGGTCAGTCGGCGTACCGAGTGAATATCCCGCGTGAGCCCGAGATGGACCGCATCCTGTTGCAGTTCTCACGCTCGGGCATGGCAGGGGTCGTGCCGATCGGGCGTGACCTCGCCTACCTGTTCTTCAACGCCCAGATGGAGCGAGACGCCCGGCCGTCGGACGATCGGCTGGCCGAAGCGCTACGCGAGAACCTCGCCCCATTCGGCGGCCTCGTCGGGCGCATCCGCGACGAACACATCGACGACCCGTCGGCGGTCGTGCTGCGCCCCGAGGAGGCGCTCATCGCGCCTGCGCCGTGGCATCGCGGTCGGATCGTGCTGGTGGGGGACGCGGTGCACTCCGTGACGCCGCACCTCGGGCAGGGGGCGGCGCAGGCGATCGAAGACGGCGTCGTGCTGGCCGATTGCCTTGCGACGCATTCTGAAGACGACGTCGACGACGCCCTGCTCGAGTACTCAGCACGCCGGTACGACCGCTGCAAACTCGTCGTCGAGGTGTGCCAGGCGATCGGCGAGCATGAGATGGGCCGACGCCCCGACTTCGATATCGCGAGCGCCACGAGCAGAGTGCTCGAGGTGATGGCGCAGCCGATCTGATCGCCGCGCGGGGCGGTCAGCTGCCGACCGACCGATCCGGTGCGTCGGGGTCGGCGCCCTCGACGGCGAGCAGGAACCGCTTGAGATCGACCGCGAGTCGGGCGAGGAGGTCGTGATCGACGGCGTCGAGCACATGCCGCTCAGCGATGTCGTTGGCCGCGAGCACCTTGCGCGCCCGTTGCTCTCCCTCCGGCGTCAGCTCCACGATGATCTGGCGGCGGTCGGCCGAGTCCATCGTGCGGGTCACGAAGCCGCCCTTCTCGAGGCGCGTGATGCGGTTGGTGATCGCGCCGGGCGTGAGCTGGGCGATGTCCTGCAGCTGGCCCATCGTGGCCAAGCCTTTACGGAGCAGCGTCGAGAGCAGCTCCATCTCCCACACGTCCATTCCGAGCGGCGCCAACTGCCGACGCAACTCGATCTCGACGTAGTGCCCCGTGCGCAGCAGACGCACGATGACCGCCTTCGCGGTCAGGTCGCGTTCGGGATCGAGCGACCGCAGGTAGCCCAGTATGGCGTCGACGCGGTCAACCTGGGCATCCGTCATCCCGCACCTCCGAGGAAGACTCTAAACGCTTCTCATATCCTGAACTATTGAACATTGAAACAAAGCATCGGCACGGAGTAGCGTGCACCCAGCGGTCATCTACCAGGGAGCGCCGAGGGATGCCTTACGCCGATTCAGCCGGCACGAGCGTGTACTTCGAGATCCACGGCGCCGGGCCCGTGCTGGTGCTTGTCCATGGCTCGGGTGGCAACCACGCGGCGTGGTGGCAGCAGGTCTCCGCGCTGCGCCGTCGCCACACCGTCGTGACGATCGACCTCCGGGGCTTCGGCAACTCGCAGTCCGACACCGACACCTACCTCGCCGCCGACTTCCCCGGCGACATCCTCGCGGTGCTCGAGCACGCCGATCTGTCGGAAGTCGTGGTGCTCGGACAGTCGATCGG
>CAXTES010000001.1:23637-39632 GCA_964243215.1 uncultured Microbacterium sp.
GATCGGGGGAACGGCCGTGCTGCGTGCGGCGGTCACGGCTCCCGATCGGTTCGCCGGCGTCATCCTCTCCAACTCGGTCGGCGGGCTCGACGACGACCGACTGACAGCCCTCGTGCGCGCGGACCGCGCCGAAGCGGAGAAGCTCACGGTGCTCGACCGCCTCATGTCGCGGAGCTTCCTCGAGTCGCAGCCCGCCATGGTGCATCTGTTCCGCGAGATGGGCACGTTCAACGCAGCGACGCTGCAGGGCATCCGTGTGCTCGCCAACGATGGACCGACGCCCGCCGAGGTGGCCGCGGCAGGCGTCCGTGTCGCGTTCCTCGCCGGCGAACGGGATGCCGTGCTGTCCCCGGCGACGGTGGCGGCGGCGGGGGCGCTGGTCCCCGACTCCGTCGTGCACGTCGTCGCCGACGGCAACCATTCGATGTACTGGGAGCGCGCAGGAGACTACAACCGGGCGATCGACGACCTCGTGGCGCGGCTGCGTTCGGCGGCCGGCTGATGCGCGAACCATGGTGCGACCGATCGATCCTCACGGACGGAGACTGACCCATGGCGAGTACCGATATCTACCGCATCGACCATCACGGAAGTCTCGCGCGTCCGAGTCAGCTGACGACCGCGCAGCTCGCGACGGTGGCCGACGATCTTCGGGACGCGCAGGACGAGGCCATCCGCGACGTCGTGAAGGCCCAGCGCCGCTTGCTGCTCACGACGGTCACGGATGGCCACTTCCGTCGCGCGGACTTCCGCGACCCGCTCCTCGTGGGAGCCTCCGGTTTCGAGCCGACAGGGGGCGCCGAGCCCGATGGTCTGCGGGAATGGCGCAACACCGGACCCGTCGAACTGCGCGATCCCCTCGCGACGCGCGAGATCGAGCTGCCGCGGAGCGTGACATCCGTGCCGGTCAAGGCGACGCTCCCCTCGCCCGCATACATCGCCTCCCGCACGTGGCTGGACGGCGGTTCGAGCCCGTATGCGTCTGCCGCAGAACTCGGGATGGCGCTCGCGCAGGTCGTGCGTGCACAGATCGTCTCGCTCATCTCGGCGGGCATCGCCTACATCCAGCTCGACAACCCCGACTACGTGCTGCACTACGTCGACACCGACACCGGGCGCCCGCGACCGACGCTCGACGTCCTCGAGGCGATCGCCGTCGACAGCGCCGTTCTGGACGGCCTGGACCGGATGGACGGTGTCACAGTCGCGATGGCCCTCGATCGAGGAGATATCGAGACCGACTCCGTCGACGAGCAGGCAGCGTGGGAGGTGTTCGGAGAACTCCCGTTCGACCGGTTCTTCATTCCGTACTTCTCCGACACGTTCGTCGAGCAGCACCTCATCCAGTTCGTGCCTGACGACCGAGAGATCGTCCTGGGCATCGTCGACGCGAGCGCGATCGAACTCGAGCCTGTCGATCGAATCCTCGCCCGTATCGACCACGCCCTCGAATCGATGGATCCACGTCGCGTCGCCGTCAGTCCGAGCTGTGGCTTCCAGGACGCCGCGTACCTTCCCGCAGCCGCCTCCATCGGACAGCAGGATCGCGTGCTGACCCACGTGGAGACGATCGCCCGAATGGTCTGGGGGGCGGAGCTCTGACGCATCCGGCCGCCGATCCCGATGACAGCCGAGGGCGCGTCAGGCTCGAATATCCGGCTGGATCACGGGCCACATCGTGCCGGTGGGCAGATCGTCGTCGTACGTCCCGCTGATCGTCGTCAGCGCCCGCGAGAGGGCGTCGCGGTCCTCGCCTGGCAGCAATTCCTCGACCGCACGGTTCACCGCAGCGACGCGTTCGCGGCCCTCGTTCGCGGCGGCGAGTCCCGTCGGGGTGACCTCGTACCAGATCACGCGTCGATGGATCGGATGCGGCACCCGCCGCACCCAGCCCAGGGCCTCCAGTCGGTTCAGCGCCGTGGTCGTGCTCTGCGGCGTCAGCCGGAAGAGGCGGGCGAGGTCGGATGCCGACATGTGCCCGAGTTCATCGAGGTGGACCGTGATGCCCAGCTGGGTGACCGTGACACCGAGCGGCTCGATCGCTGCGACGACCTGCCGGTGCAGTGCCTGGTTCGCCCGCCATAGTCGGTAGGGGAGCCCCCCGAGCCACTGCGAGGGCATCTCTGCATCGTCCTGTGCCACGCCGCCTCCGTCATCCCGGTGCGAACATTATCCACCTTGACAAACTCTTTAGCCACGTGACATGTTTACAGACATCTGAATGAACGTTTGACCGGCTGCCCCGAAAGGACTGCCATGCGCACACTCGACGATGAGATCCGGGCCGCAGGCGGAGCGCTTCAGCTGCTGCGCTGCGGCCGCTCCGGCTCCTACGTGTTCCCCGTCAAGTCGGAGTTCACGAACTGGCGCGACGAGCAGGAGTCCTGGCGCACGACCGCCGCGCTGATGGACCTGTCGCTGCACATGCCCGATCTCATCCTCGAGGGGCCCGATGTGCTGCCGCTGCTCGCACACGTCGGCGCCAACAGCTTCCGCAACTTCGGCGTCATGAAGGCCAAGCAGCTCGTCGCCGTCGGCCACGACGGGAACATGGTCGGCGACGCCATCCTGTTCTGTCTCGGCGAGAACCTCGTGCGCATCGTCGGTCGTCCGCCGGCGCTGAACTGGGTGCAGTTCCACGCCGAGACCGGCACGTGGGATGTCGACGTCCGTAGAGACGAACGTGCCATCCTCAACCCGAAAGGGCGGGAGCTGTACCGGCTGCAGCTGCAGGGACCGACCGCGGGGGAGATCTTCGAGAAGGTCAACGGCGGCCCGATGCCCGACATCCCGTTCTTCCACATGGGCAGGTTCAACATCGGCACCTACCAGGCGACGGCGCTGAACCACCGGATGTCGGGGTTCCCGGGCCTGGAATTCTTCGGTCCGTACGATCAGCTCGACGGTGTCCGCGAGACGCTCCTCGAAGCCGGTGCGGAGTTCGGCATCACGCAGGTCGGCGGGCGGGCCTACGCCTCCGTCGCGACCGAGTCGGGCTGGATCGCCAATACGCTGCCGGCGGTGTACTCGCAGGACGAGATGAGGCCGTTCCGGCAGTGGCAGAGCGCCCGGTCGTTCGAGGCGAACCTCGCGATCGCCGGCAGTTTCGTCTCGGATCGCATCGAGGACTACTACGTCACCCCGTGGGACCTCGGTTACACCCACATCGCCAAGTTCGACCACGACTTCGTCGGACGAGAAGCGCTGGAGGCGCGCATCGACCAGCCGCACCGCCGCAAGATGTGGGTCGAGTGGAACCGCGACGACGTCGCGAAGATCTTCGCGAGCATGTACAACGAGGGCGACCAGCGCTACAAGTACCTCGACAGCCCGATGTCGGTGTACACCGCCTGCCAGTTCGACCGCGTGGAGAAGGACGGCGCCCACGTGGGCACCATGAACCTGTCGGTGTACTCGTCGAACACCCGGTCGTGGATCTCGCTCGGCTCGCTGGATGCCGCCGCCCAGCCGGGCGACGAGGTCGTGCTGCTGTGGGGCGAGCCGGACGGCGGTTCCAGCCGGTTCTACGAGAAGCACACGCAGACGACGGTGCGGGCGACGGTCATGCAGCGGCCGTTCCTGGACCGCACGGAGGGATCCAGCAACCGCTGAGACCCTCAGTCCCGCCGGTATGCGGTTCGGGCGTACTCGTTGTAGGGAGCCGGCTGCACCGTGGCCCGGATGCGGGGGAAGCCGAGATCCGCGTCCGGTGCCGTGCCGTGGCCGGGGTGGTCGCCCCACACCACCTCGACCCGCGTGCCCGGCTCGGACAGCGCTGAGTCGACGAGCCCCAGCCCGAGCACTGTACCGACCGGGGCGATCCGGGCGGTCTGGAACACCGTGCCGATCAGGCCGCCGCCGGACTCGATGCGTTGCCGGCCGTAGTCGTTCAGGTACCCGGTCGCGTCGCCGAACGCCTGCTCGGCATCCGCTGCGTCGAACTCCAGCGTCACCTTCGTGCGGCGCACGTCGTCTTTCGCGGCGCGCAGGGCGTCGCGACCGATGAAGTCGTGGCTGAAGGAGATGGACCGGCCGTATCCGAGCTCCCACGGCGACGTGTAGTAATCGGTGATGTCGTCGGAGTACAAGCTGCCGTACAGCGCGTTCTGGCCCTCGTAGGTGTAGAGCCCGAGCTGCTGGCGGTACGCGGCCAGCGACGGATCGGTGTAGATCGCCGGCGTCGGGGTCGGGATCCATCCGCTCTCGATGCCGTTCGTCGAGTACGACAGCGCGCCGACCAGCTCCACCCCGAACGGCTCGCCGGCGGCTCGCAGGGCGTCTTTGACGGCGTCGTGGTCGTCGTACGAGCCGATGAACTCGTAGCCGGGCTGACCGGCCATGCCGTGGCGCAGCGCCCGGAAACGCCGGCCGCCCAGTTCCACCGGGATGGAGTGGAAGAACTTCGTCTCGGGCAGCGGTCCCCCGAAGGCGCGCTCGACGAGGTCGAGAGCGTGCGGTCCTTGCACCTGCAACCGGAACAGCCGGGGGTTCTCGCCGAACCGGTACTCCATCGAGGCATCCGTCTCGAACTCGACGTCGTAGCCGCCCGCACCCGCGTGGTAGGTGACCCAGTTCTGCGCGGCGGGGACACCACTGAGCACATACGACTCGTCGCTTTCGCGCAGCAGGATGCCGTCGGTGATGATGTTGCCGTCCGTGGCGACCGGGATGAACTGCTTGGCCTGGCCGATGGCGAAGGTGTCGATGTTGTTCGCGCTCACGTCGCTGAGCAGCCGTGCGGCACCGGAACCGCGTAGGAAGGTGTCGGACATGTGGTACGACAGGTCGGAGATCGCCACCGTGGTGCGCCACGCATCCTGTTCAGCGGCCCAACCGGTGTATTCGTCATCGACGACCGGGGGCTTCCACGGGTCGGCATCCGGCTTCCACAGCAGCCGGATCGGTGATCCCGCCTGATCGATGCCCTGCTGCAGACTGACGAAGTCCCACGCCATGACCGGCTCCTTTGCCTGTGCGAGAAGGCTGGGCACCTCCTCAGATATATGAAGAAGTATAAGACGTCTGAAACCTGTCGTCCAGCCGGCGCGATGTGGACGGACCGGCTCGCCGATAGGCTGAGCGTCGCAGGCGAAGGAGGCTCGCGGTGGATCGACTCGTCGTGATGAAGACCTTCGTGACCGTTGCCAAGTCGTCGAGCTTCAGCCAGGCGGCGCGCGAACTGGCCATCTCGGGATCGCTGGTGTCGCGCCACGTCGCGGATCTCGAGCGGCAGGTGGGCGTCCGCCTCGTCAATCGGACGGCGCGGTCGGTTTCTCTGACCGAAGCCGGCCACCGATACGCGGAGTTCGCGGCGCGGATCCTGACCGATATCGACGACGAGGACAACGCGCTGTCGAACTCGCGCGATGCCCCGGAGGGCACCCTGTCGGTGATCTGTCCGAAGTGGATCGGCACGCTCGAGGTGGGGGACGCCATCGCGGCGTTCGTGCGCGAGCATCCGAGGATCACGATGCGCTTCGAGCTCGGCGGTATGTCCGACCGCAACTACGACTTCCTGGACCGCGGCTACGACGTGGCCTTCCACACCCGCGACCTGCGCGACTCGAACGTGCTCGTGCGCCGGGTGTCCGAGCTGCCGTTCGTGCTCGCCGCATCCGCCGACTACGTGCGCCGCCGCGGGACGCCGACGTCGGTGGCCGATCTCGGCGACCACGAGTGCATCCTGCATCCGAATGATCCGGTGTGGCGTTTGGGCGAGGGGCGCGACACGATCCACTACAAGGTGCAGGGCGCCACGGTGGTCGCCAATTCCTACCTGGTCATCGAGAAGCTGGTGGAATCCGGATGCGGCATCGCGCTGATTCCGCGCCGGCCCGCCCAGTCGCGTCTGGACACCGGTGAGCTGATCGAGCTGCTGCCGGAGGTCGCGCCGCCGGCGCGCGCACTGTACGCCGTGCACGCCCCGGGCGGTCAGACCCCCGAGCGCGTCCGGATGTTCCTGGACTTCATGACGTCGTGGTTCCGCGCGCGCGCCGCCGCGAGCTCCGCGCCCGGCACCTCGGCCGCCTGAGCCCGCCGCAACTCGCTCCTGCCCGGCCGCGCACCCCCGCGCCTCGCGCGCCCCCGCCCCGGCCCGAATGCGTCACATTTCTGCTGCCGCGCTACATATTCGTATGGGCAGAAGCAGGGAAGTGGCGCGGATGCACGAATGTGGCGCAAACGCGGCGGGGCGGGGGAGCGACCGTTGCGGAACCACAATGATTATGTTTGAATAATCAAATGAGCACCGCGGCCGCCCGGATCGAGAGCGAGACGCTCGTCGAGCTGGCCGCGCTCGTGGTCGACATCGCCCGCGAGATCCAGGTGCGCACGGCCGTCGAGACACCGGTCGTACCCCTCACCCAGACGCAGGGGCAGGTCATGCGGTTCGTGCACACGCATCCGGGATGCTCCGCCTCCGACATCGCGGACGGCGCGGGCCTGCAGCGCGCGAATGTCAGCACGGCGCTGCGCGACCTGCGCGCCCGCGGCTACATCACGTCCCGGCGCGACGAGGCCGACGGCCGCGCGATCCGCATCGACGCCACCGCGCGCGCAGACCAGACGATCGCCACCCTGCGCCGCTCGTGGGCGGCGCAGCTGGCCGGTGCGCTGCGCACCGACCCCGATGCGCTGGACGAACTCGATGCGGTGACCGCGACCCTCGCGCGCATCCGTGACGGCCTCACTGCACGGCGCGCAAACAAACCCTTCCGCACCGACTCTCCCGCCCGAACGCCGGGCGGCGCAGACTCGATCGCAATCGAGCAGTGAAGGTCCGTTCCCCATGTCCATCGAACGCATCGAGTCCGTCGTCTACGGCGTCGACGACCTCGACGAGTGCACCCGATTCTTCATCGACTTCGGCCTCGACCTGTTCGAGCGCACGACCGATCGCACCGTACTGACCACGCCGGTCGGTCAGACGGTGGTGCTGCGGCCGCGGAACGATCCGGCGCTTCCGCCGCCGGTCGAAGACGGTCCGGGCATCCGCGAGGTCATCTGGGGTGTCGACTCGCAGGATGCCTTCGACGCGATCGTCGCGGATCTTTCGACCGACCGCGACATCGCTGTCGAGCACGGCGTCGCGCACACCCGCGATGAGACCGGCTTCGGGCTCGGCTTCGCCGTCACGCGCCCCGAGCATCTGGACTACGACCCCCGCCGTTACAACACCCGCGGTCGTGTCGACCGGTGGAACACCCCGCACACGGCCATCGAGCAGATCAAGCCGATCCGGATCTGCCACGTCGCGCTCAACATCCCCAAGGCCGGCCGGGAGCGTGCGGCGAACCTGTACCTGGACCGCCTCGGCTTCCGCGCCACCGACGTCGTCGAGCCGATGGGCGTGTTCATGCAGGCCGAGGGCGACGACGACCAGCACAACCTGCTGCTGTGCCACCGCCCCGACCGTGCGGGGACCAATCACACGTCGTACGAGGTGTCTGGATTCGACGACGTGATCGAGGGCGGCAACCACATGATCGAGAAGGGCTGGCGCGAGGCTCGCCGACTCGGACGTCACACGGTCGGCTCCAACGTGTTCCGCTTCATCCACAACCCCGCCGGCGGTCGCGTGGAGTACGCGGCCGACATGGACCGCGTCGACGAGGGCTACGGCACTCGCGTGCACGCCGCGACCCCGCCGCATCACATCTGGGTGCTCGAGACGAATCGCGAGCCGGCGGCACCCAACACGTCGGAAGGAACGGCTCTGCCATGACGATTCTCACCGAGGCGCCGAGCGCGGCCACCGAGATCTACGCCGGCGCTCGGCTCGGCCTGTACATCGACGGCGCGTGGCGCGATGGCGCGGCCGGGCGCACCTTCGAGGTGATCGACCCGGCCACCGAGGAGGTGGTCGGGCGCATCGCCCGTGCCGAGGCATCCGATCTCGACGATGCGCTCGCCGCCGCCGAGAGGGCCTTCCCGGCCTGGCGCGACACGTCCGCGTTCGACAAGAGCCGCATCCTGATGCGTGCCGTCGCGCTGCTGCGGGAGCGGGCGCCCGAGATCGGCCGGCTGATGGCGGTCGAGCAGGGCAAGCCGGTGAAGGATGCCACGATGGAGGTGCTGCGCGTCTCGGGCACGCTCGAGTGGTGCGCGCAGGAGACGCGCCGTCTGTACGGGCGGATCATCCCGACCGACGTCGACACGCAGTTGACGGTGCGTTACGAGCCGGTGGGCGTGGTCGGGGCGATCGTGCCGTGGAACTTCCCCGCCGGATCGCCGATGCGCAAGATGTCCGCGGCGATCGCCGCCGGCTGCACGATCGTCATCAAGGCCTCGCAGGAGGTTCCGGCCACCGCGTGCGCGCTCGCGGAGGCGTTCCACGACGCGGGACTGCCGGCCGGCGTGCTGAACCTCGTGTTCGGACGCGGCGCCGAGACGGCCGAGCACCTCATCGACGCCCCGCAGACCCGGCTCATCGCGTTCACCGGGTCGGTGCCGGTGGGCAAGGAGCTCAACGCCCGTGCCGGCGCGCTGATGAAGCCGACGATCATGGAGCTGGGCGGTCACGCGCCGGTCGTCGTGTGCGCCGATGCGGATCCGATCCAAGCCGCGCGCCGCGCGTCCGCGGCCAAGTGGGCCAACGCCGGCCAGGTGTGCACATCACCGAGCCGGTTCTTCGTCCACGAGAGCATCGCCGACGAGTTCACCGCCGAGATGGTGCGCTGCGCCGAGGCGCTGTCGATCGGCGACCCCCTCGACGGGTCGGTCACGATGGGACCGCTGATCAACGCGAAACGGCTCGAGTCGACCGCCCACCTCGTGGACGACGCCGTCGCTCACGGCGCCACGGTCGCCACCGGCGGTCGGCGGATCGGCGACCGCGGCTTCTACTACGCGCCGACCGTGCTGACCGACGTGCCGTCGGACGCCGAGGTGATGGTCGAGGAGCCGTTCGGCCCCATCGCCCCGATCACGACGTTCACCGACCTCGACGAGGCGCTGCGGCTCGCCAACTCGCTGCCGTTCGGGCTCGCCGCATACGGGTTCACCGAGTCCGCATCGACGGCTGACATCCTCGCGCGCGGCTTCGAGGCCGGCATCCTGTCGATCAACCACTGCGGCGGCTCGGTCACCGAGGCGCCGTCGGGCGGGGTCAAAGACAGCGGCCTGGGCCGCGAGAGCGGCCCGGAAGGCGTGCAGGAGTACCTCATCACCAAGCGCGTGTCGCACAAGCTGCGCTGAGGGCGATCGGATGCGATACGCCCGGGTTGCGCGCGACGGCCGAGAGTTCCTCGGCCTGGTCGGCGACGACGAGATCCAGGAGGTCTCGGGATCGCTCTTCGACGCGCGACCGGCCGGGCCACGGCATCCGCTGTCGGCCGTGATGTTCCTCCCGCCGGTCATCCCGCCGACGTTCTACGCGGCGGGGTTCAACTACCGGGCGCACAACCGGCACAACGACGAGCTGGGCTACGATCCGGTGCGCGTCGGCGCGCAACCCGAGGTGGGCTACCGCGCGCAGAGCGCGCTGGTCGGTCACGGCACCGCGATCGTCAAGCCCGACGACGTGGCGGGCCGGTTCGAGACCGAAGCCGAGGTGGTCGCCGTCATCGGCCGCGAGATGCGCCGGGCGAGCCGCGACGAGGCGATCGACGGGATCTTCGGCTGGACGATCGGCAACGACGTGAGCGCGCGCAGCTGGCAGCACGGCGACCGCACGCTGTGGCGGGCCAAGAACAGCGACACCTTCAAACCCATGGGCCCGTGGATCGAGACCGACGCCGACCCGCTGCGATCGACGACGACCGTGCGCCGCAACGGCGAGGTGGACGCCTCGTTCGCCACCGGTGACATGATCTTCGACCCGTACGACTTCATCGTCGAGATCACGAAATACATCACGATGCACCCCGGCGACGTGCTGTGGATGGGCGCCGACGGCAACACCGCGATGGACGTCGGCGACACCATGGCCATCGAGATCTCCGGCATCGGCACCCTCGGCAACTCCGTGGTCGGCGAAGCTGCTGCCTCCCGCCTCCGCGACACGCACACACGAGAAAGGACGATGCGATGAGCATCACCGACACCAATCCCGCACCCGCTCCCGCGGCCGGCGGCTTCAGCCTGCCCGAGCCGAAGAGCGACGATCAGGGGCGCAGCATCGAGCCGAGGTACATCCACCACGTCAACTTCCCGACCACCAACATCGACCGAACCGTCGAGTGGTACACGAAGGTGTTCGGGCTCAAGCGCGTCATGCCCAAGAGCAACACCCGCGTCGTGCTGATGACGAAGGGCCGATTCGACCTGCACTTCACGCCGGTCGAGGAGATGGATCGGATGGCCCCGTACCACTTCGCCATGGAGGTCGAGGACTGGGACGGGTTCCTCGGTCACCTCGACTCGCTCGGCATCCGGCACACCCGCACGGTGGAGCGCCCCGAGAACCACTCGAAGTTCTGCTACATCCACGACCCCGACCACACCATGATCGAGCTCGTATATCACGGCAAGCGTCCCGCCTAGCACGCCGCCGCATCCGTCGCCGGTCCCGACCGGCGTCCGCCCCATGCCTCCGGGAGGTTCCCCATGCCCGTCGTCGACAACCACGGCACGACCATCTACTACGAGGTGCACGGCACCGGTTCGCCGATCGTCCTCGTGCATGGCAGCGGCGGGCACCACGCGGCGTGGTGGCAGCAGGTGGTGGCGCTGCGCGACGAGCATGCCGTGGTCACGCTCGACCTGCGCGGCTTCGGCAACTCCGACTCGGACGAGACGTATGACAGCCGCAACTTCCCCGGCGACATCGTCGCGGTGATCGAGGACGCCGATCTGCGCGATGTCGTGCTGCTCGGTCAGTCCATCGGCGCGGCGGCGGCGCTGAAGGCCGCGCTGCGGGTCCCGTCGCGGGTGCGTGGCGTGATCCTCGCGCACTCGCTCGGCGGCATCGACGCCGCCGACCTCGTCGAGCTGGTCAAAGCCGACCGTGCCGAGGCCGAGAAGCTGCCGGTCATCGACCGGCTGCTCACCAGCGCTTTCCGCGAGCAGGAGCCCGCCAAGACCTTCCTGTTCACTCAGATGGGCACGTTCAACAAGGCCCGGATGCAGGATCTGCGCAACCTCGCCACCGACGGCCCGACCGTCGACGTCCTGGGCGCCGCCGGCATCCGCGTCGCGTTTCTGGCGGGCGAGAAGGATGCCGTCCTGAGCCCGGCGACCGTCACCCGCGCCCACGAGCTCGTCGACGGCTCGCTGCTGGAGATCGTGCCGGATGCTCCGCACTCGATGTACTGGGAGCGACCCGACGACTTCAACGCCGCCGTCACGAAGCTCGTCGACGCTCTGGAGAGGAACTGAGATGCCGAAGAACGTCATGCAGGAGGACGCCGAGAAGATCATGGCGGTGGCCGAGCGGGAGGCGTTGCGGCTGGGTAAAGGCCTCAGCATCGCCATCGTGGACTCGGGCGGATTCATCGTCAGCATCCGCCGCTTCGACGGCGCACGGCCGATGACGCCGCTGATCGCGCTGTCGAAGGCCTACACGTCCGCGGTCATGCAGCGCCCCAGTGGCGCGTTGAAAGGGTGGGCCAGTTCCGACCCGGTGTTCTTCAGCAAGGTCGGCGACATGGGGCAGTTCCCGATCGTCGCCACCGGCGGCGGCGTCACCCTCAAACGCGAGGGCGAGTTCATCGGGGGTGTCGGCGTGTCCGGCGGAACACCGCAGGAGGACGAGACGCTCGCGCAGAGCATCCTGGCCGAACTCGGCTACGAGACCGACTTCGCCGAGTGGGCCGGCGCCGCCTCGCCGGCCGCGCACTGAAAGGACCGCGAGATGGCCGATCTCTACGCCTACCGCATCGACAATCACGGCGACAACGTCCGCCCGCCGCGGCTGCAGGAAGCCCGAAGGCAGGCGCGCGCCGACGCGATCGACCACGACGAGCTGCGTCAGGTGGAGGATGCCGCGATCCTCGAGGGCCTGCAGCAGCAGCGCCAGCTCGCGCTGTCGTGCTTCACCGACGGCGGGTTCCGCAACGGCGACTACCGCAGTGCGGTGCTGCACGCCGTCGCCGGCTTCTCCCGCGTGCCCGACCAGACCGTCGCGGGAGGATTCGGTCGGTGGCAGGTCGACGGGCCGCTCAGGCCCAGGAAAGCAATCGCCGGCGATGCGGCATCCTTCCTCCTGGACAACACCGGCTTGCCCGTGAAGGTCAAGTTGCCGTCGGCGGCGCATCTGGCCGCGCAGTGCTACGCGGGGGAGGCCAGCGTGCGCGCGTATCCGGGCGCCGCAGCGCTCGGCGACGCGATCGCCGAGCTGCTGCGCGACGAGATCGAGCACCTCTTCGAGATCGGCGTCAAGTTCGTGCAGCTCGACAACCCCGATTACTCGGCCTACCTGGTCGGCCGGGAGGTCGGGGAGCTGTCGTTCGAAGAGGCACTCGAGGTGGACAACGCCGTCGTGGCCGGTGTCGAGAAGGAGGAGGACCAGAAGACGGCCCTCACGATCGGGTGGGGCGAGCACCTGGACGGCACCGTCGAGGCCACCCGCGCCGAGAAGCTCTTCGCACTCGACTACGACAAGTTCACCTTCCCGTATCACACGGATGCCGCCGTCGCGCAGGACCTGCCGCGCCTGGTGCCCGACGACAAGCAGATCGGCATCGGAATCGTCGACGCGACCCTGGCCGAACTCGAGGATGTGCCCACGGTTCTGGACCGCATCGACCGCGCCGTCGACCAGCACGGCTACGACCGCATCGGGCTGATACCGCAGCGCGGGTTCCAGCAGGCGCACTACATCCCGGCGGCGCTCACGATCGAGCAGCAGCGCAAGAAGCTCGAGCACGTCGAGACGATCGCGACGATGATCTGGGGCAACGAGGCGTGAGCGACGTGGTCGCGGTGGTCGCCCGACTGCATCCGGCGCCCGAGCGCATCGTTGATGCGGTCGCGGTGGTGCGGGCGGCGTTGCCGGGGATCCGGGCCGAGGACGGCTGCGAGCAGTACGACCCGCACCTCGCCGACGACGGCACGATACTCATCCTCGAGCGGTGGTCGTCGCGGAAAGCGCTCGCCGCGCACGACACCGGATCGGCCGTGCAGGTGCTGCGGTCGGGTATGAAAGGGCTCACGACCGCGCCCGCCGAGGTGACGATCGCTGTCGCGCTGTAGCTACGCGGCGGCTCTGGCCAGGTAGTGCTCGATGAGATATTCCGCGATCGCTATGGAGCTCGTCGCGGCGGGTGAAGGGGCATTGCGCAGCAGCGTCACGGGTCCGACCTGATCCACCGCGAAGTCGTCGAGCAGCTCGCCGCCGCGGCCCCACGCCTGGGCGCGGACGCCGGCGGCGCTCTTGTGCGCGAGGTCCGACATCCGCAGTTCCGGCACGAAGCGGCGCGCCTTCTGGAAGTACAGCGGCTTGACCAGCGATCCGCTGATCTCGTCGACGCCCATCCGCCAGTGCTGCTTGGCGAGCGCCGGCGCGCCCGGCCAGCGCAGCGACTCCCACGTGTCCCGCGGCGAGATGCGCAGCCATCCGTAGCCCTCGCGGGCCAGTGCCGGCACGGCGTTCGGCCCCACGTGCACGTTGTCGTAGACACCGCGGGTGAAATGCACCCCGAGGAACGGGAAGCGCGGATCCGGCACCGGGTAGATCATGCCCCTCACCAGGTCGGTGCGCCCGGGCTCGAGTTCCCAGTACTCGCCGCGGAACGGCAGGATCTTCGGCGAGGGATCGGCCCCCACGAAGCGGGCGACCACATCGGACTGCAGTCCGGCGCACACGATGACCCGGTCGAAGACGTCGTCCGACACCGGCGTGACGACGCGCACGGCACCGTTCTCGAGCCGCATCGCGGTCACCTCGTGACCGAGGCGGATGCTGCCTCCCGTCTCTCGCACGTCCTGGGCCATGGCCTCGGTGATGGACGCATAGTCCACGACCGCGGGGTGCGGGGAGTGCACCGCAGCCGCACCCGCGACGTGCGGCTCGATCTCGCGCATCCGCGAGACGTCGTCGATGCGGGCCAGGTCCGGTACGCCGTTGCGGATCGAGCGACGCTCGATCTCATCGAGGGCCGGGATCTCCGACTCGTCGACGGCGACGACGAGCTTGCCCACCTCGCGATACGGCAGCCCCTTCTCGGAGCAGAAGTCACGGATCGACACCCGGCCCGCCGCGCACAGCGTCGCCTTGAGAGACCCGGGGGCGTAATACAGCCCGGCATGCACGACCCCGGAGTTGTGACCGGTCTGGTGCTGCGAGAGCCGGGTCTCCTTCTCGAGCACCGTGACCTCGTCGCCGCGCTGCGCGAGAGCGCGCGCGAGCGCCACCCCGACGATTCCGCCGCCGATGATCCCCACCCGCTCGGGCATCAGGAGCTCCTCACCGCGGCGGTCTTGATGCGGGTGTAGAACGCCAGCGCCGCGGTGCCCTGCTCTTTGAAGGCGGAGCCGGAGTCCTTGAACCCGCCGAACGGCTGATGGATGTCCCAGCCGCTCGTGGGCTGATTCACCGAGACCTGACCGGTGTCCACTTCCTCGATGAAGCGGAACGCGGCATCCAGGCTCCGCGTGTAAACGGCGGCCGACAGGCCGTATGCCGAAGCGTTCACGGCCGCGATCGCGGCATCCAGGTCGTCCACCTCGAGCATGCTCAGCACCGGCCCGAACACCTCCTCGCGCCACAGGCTGTTGCTCGGCTCGACGGCCACGAGCAACGGCTCGACGAATGCGCCGTGCTCGGCGAGTCCCTCGTCGAGCTCAGCACGGCCGAGGATCTGGGCGCCTTCGGCGAGTCCGGCTTCGACGCGGTCGGCGATGTCGCGCTGGGCGGAACGGCTGACGACCGGGCCCAGGTCGATCCCGTCCGCGTCGCCCGGACCGACGCGCAGCCGTGAGACGGCGGATGCCACGCGCTCGCGCAGTCCGTCCGCGACCGGCCGCTCGACGATGAGGCGGCTTGTTGCGGTGCACCGCTGGCCGGCCTGCCCGAACGCGCCGGCCATGATGACCGATGCCGCCAGGTCGAGGTCGGCGTCGGCGAGCACCACCGCAGCGTTCTTGCCGCCCATCTCGGTCTGCACGCGCACACCTGTGCCCGCCAGCGCCCGCTGCAGGCCGAGGCCCACCGAGGTGGATCCGGTGAACGACACCGCGGCGAACCGGCGGTCGGTCGCGAGCAGGTCGCCGATGTCGCTGCCGCGTCCGGTGACCGTGCCGAGCACGCCCGCGGGCACTCCGGCGCGATGCAGGATGTCGGCGAGTCGCAGGGCGATCAGCGGAGTCTGCGTCGCGGGCTTGATGACGACCGCGTTGCCGCAGATGAGCGCGGGCGCCAACTTGCGGGCGGGCGTGAGCAGCGGATCGTTCCACGGCGTGATCAGCAGCACGACGCCGATCGGCTCGTGGATCGCCATCGCGAACGTGCCGGGACGTGCATCCGGGATGATCTCGCCGAACGCGGCGCGGCCCATGCCGCCGTAGTACTCGAAGAACTCGGCCGCCTTGCCGACCTCGCCGCGCGCTTCGGCGGTGGTCTTGCCCATCTCGGAGACGATGAGGTCGGCGAGGGCGTCGGCTTCGCCGCGCAGCAGGGCCGCCGCCTCGAGCAGCACCCGACCGCGATCGATGGGTCCGGTCTTGCGCCAAGTCTTCGCGCCCTCGACGGCAGCGGCCACGACGCGCTCGACATCCGGTGCGCGCATCGCCGGCACGTGGCCGACGACCTCGTCGTTCGCGGGGTTGCGCACCTCGATGGGATCGCCGGCAGCGTCGGCGGTGAACACCCCACCGACGAGGTTGGGTGCGACGGTGATGCTCACGGATCCTCCTGACACGCGCCGCGCAGGCGCGGGGACGCGGCCGCCGGGCCGCGCTCCTCCAGCTTCGCCGCCCGCGCACCCGGGCGGAACCGCCGCCCCCGACCGATCCGGAAAGCGTTGGTTGCCGATGGCTCACGCGCGCCGCGCCGCGCGCGGCATCCATGTCCCGAAATCACGGTTCCATGTCCCGAAATCACGGTTCCATGTCCCGAA
>CAXTES010000001.1:39732-59832 GCA_964243215.1 uncultured Microbacterium sp.
TCCATGTCCCGAAATCACGGTTCCATGTCCCGAAATCACGGTTCCATGTCCCGAAGTTCGTCATTTGGGAGCGGTCCCAGTGCCGAACTTCGGGACATTCTCAAGGAGGATGAGCGCTCGGGACAACGACACCGGGTCAGGTCTCGACCACCCGGGCGGCTATGTCGGTGCGGTACTGGCCGCCCTCGAGCCGGAGGAGCGACATCGCGCGGTAGGCGCGGTCGCGCGCCTCGGCGAACGTGATGCCGAGCGCCACGACGCTGAGCACACGTCCGCCCGTGGTGACGAGCTCGCCGTCGCGCAGCGCGGTCGCCGCGTGCGCGAGATGCGCACCGTCGACGGATGCCGCGGCATCCGTTCCGCTCACCACCCGCCCCGCCGACGCCGCCGCGGGGTACCCCTCGCTCGCGAGCACCACCGTCACCGCGACCGCGTCGGCGAAGGCCGGTCGCGGATGCTCCTCGAGGGTTCCGGATGCTGTGGCCAGCAGCAGGTGCGACAGCGGATCGATCAGGCGGGGCAGCACGACCTGCGTCTCGGGGGCCCCGGACCGGTCGATGAATTCGATGACCTTGACGCCGGCGTCGGTGAGGATCAGCCCGGCATACAGCAGGCCGATGAACGGGGTTCCTTCGGCATCCAGGTGCCGGACGACGGGCTCGGCGATCTCGCGCGTGACGAGGTCGACGAACGCCTGCTCGCCGCCGAAGCGTTCGGTCAGCCACGGCAGCGGCGAGTAGGCGCCCATGCCCCCGGTGTTCGGACCCGCATCACCGTCGAGCAGGCGCTTGTAGTCCTGCGCGGGCGACAGCGCCCGCACCGTGTCGCCGTCGCTGAGGAAGAACAGCGACACCTCCGGACCCGACAGGTGCTCCTCCACGAGCACCGGCGACGTCGGCAGATACGTTGCCGCGTGCGCAAGCGCGGCATCCCGGTCGGACGTGACGAGCACGCCTTTGCCGGCCGCGAGACCGTCGGCTTTCACCACGTACGGCGCGCCGAGATCGTCGAGCGCGTCGGCGACCGCTGCGAGATCGCGGGCGAACACGGCGCGGCCGGTCGGCACGCCGGCGGCATCCATCACCCGCTTCGCGAACGCCTTCGAACTCTCCAGCTGCGCGGCGGCCGCGCCCGGACCGAACACCGGGATGCCGCGCTCGCGCAGCGCGTCGGCCACGCCTGCCACCAGCGGCGCCTCGGGCCCGATGACCACCAGATCGATGTTCAGATCATCGGCGATGCCGATCACCGCACCGGGGTCCTCAGGATCGACCGCGACGATCGATGCGTCGCGCGCGATGCCGGCGTTCCCGGGCGCCGCGAACAGCTCGTGACCGGCGTTCTCGGACGCCAGAGCCATCACGATGGCGTGCTCGCGGGCGCCCGAGCCGAGCACGAGGATTCTCACCCGCTCAGCCTAACGACGGCGTTAGCGTGGATTCATGGCGCGCAGGATCAGCACCGAGGACGGCCGCGCGGCCCTGGCCGGTGTTGCCGGCGGGTATCCGGAGCGCACCGACCTCGCCACCGCGGTGCGCTACCTGCTGCAGCTGCTCGAGGAGAAGGCGCCCGGCGGGTCGGTCGAGGTCCGCGTGCCGCCGTTCGGCGCCGTGCAGGTCATCGAGGGACCCCGTCACACCCGCGGGACGCCGCCGAACGTGGTCGAGACCGACCCGATGACCTGGATCGCACTCGCCACGGGTCAGGAGCAGTGGACGGATGCGGCATCCGCCGGCCGCATTCTGGCTTCGGGCACGCGTGCCGATCTCGCCGACCTGCTGCCGCTGCGCCCGTGAGCGGCGCGGCAGGCTCCGGCGGCCGCGCCGAGCCGATCCGCGTCAGCGCGGTCGTTCTGCAGGACGAGTCCGGCGCGGTGCTCACGGTGCGCAAACGGGGCACCACCCGGTTCATGCTGCCCGGCGGCAAGCCGGAGCTCGGTGAGTCGGCCGAGCAGGCAGCCGTTCGCGAGTGCCGCGAGGAGATCGGCGTCGATATCGACGCCGACTCGCTGGAAACGCTGGGTGTCTTCCGAGCCGATGCCGCCAACGAGATCGGCCGCACGGTGGAGGCCACCGTCTTCTCGTACCCGGGTCGGGTCGTGGCGGTGCACGCTGCTGAGATCGACGCGATGCGCTGGCTGGCGTTGCACGACTCGCCGGCGCCCGATGAGATCGCTCCGCTGCTGGTCGAGCACGTGCTGCCAGCCCTTCGGGGGCGCCCGCGCGGGGGAACCGACCGGCCCGGGGGCAGCGTCGAAGTGGGATGATCAGAGGGTGCGCGAGCCCCCGGCATCCCCCTCTCCTCACGAGCACGTGATGGCCGACGAATGGCAGGGCGTCCGTATCCGGCACGCGCCGCGGATCGGCCGGTTCCTGTGGCTCGCGGTGTTCAGCGGGGCGGTGCTCGCGGTGGTGTCCACCGGCATCGCGGTGTCGTCTCGAAGCGAGGCCGTCAGCACCGGAATGGGGTCGGTTCTGGTCACCCTCGTCGTCTTCGCGATCCTCTTCATCGGCGGGGGCCTCGCGCTCGTGGGGGTGTTCGTGCTGATCCTCGACCGCGCTGCGGTCCGCCGCGCGAAAGAGCGCACGGCCGATCGCGAGACCGTGCTGTACCACGACCTTTCGCGCCCCGTCTCGGACGATCCGTCGCCGAGCGATCGCTGACGTCCGCGCCGGCGCGGCCGGTGGGACAATGGACGCATGGCCGACTCGGACGAGACCCGCGAAGACGCGTCCGACCCGGCCGACCCGGCGGATGCCGCGTCCGCACCGGTCGCGGACGGTGTCGTCACCGCCACCCTGCGCCGTTCACCGAAGTACACCGTTTTCCTGCTCGTCGGCGCCGCGGTGGGCGTGCTCATCGCGCTGATCCTGACGTACGCGTTCCACGGCACCGACCAGCCGAGCGCAGCCGGTTACACCTACTCGCAGGGCCAGGTCTTCGGATTCCTCATCCTGCTGTGCGTGCCCGTGGGGCTGGTGATCTTCGGCGGGCTGGCCCTGCTTCTGGATCGGGCCGGGCGCCGCCGCGCGCGGGAGCTCACCGTCGCACGCGAGCGCTTCCGCGACGTCGACTGAGGCGCCGACTGCGCCGGGTCAGGCCAGCTCGGCGATGATCGGGTGGATGGCCGCGTCGAACGCCACGACATCGCCGCGCAGGCCGTCGGTGACCGCGATCGTCAGCGAACCGATCCACCACACCCCCCGCTGGGACAGCGGCAGCACCTGCACGTTCAACTCGAACGAGTGCGCGCGGCGACCGACCTGGCGCTCGTGCACCGCGATCGCGCTCGCGTAGGCGCGGTACGAAACGCCCGGCTTGGCCGCGGCATCCTTCGAGTAGCGCGCGTGCGCGGACTGCGAGAACGCCACCGCCTCGGCGGCGTGCGGCGCGATCGCCTCCTTCAGCAGGTCGGTGCCCTCGACCGGAAGCGCGACGAGGGTCTCGAACCCATCGACGAGGTCGAGCGGGACCGGAGACGGATGCGCCTGCGGCTCGACGGTCATCGCCCAGTACTCGCGCCACTGCCGCTCGAGCAACGCCTGCTTGTCCTCGGCCCGGTCGGCGGTGCGAGACGGGATGCCGCGCAGGTGCGGCAGCTCATCGGGGGAGCGGATGCCGAGCACCTGGCGCAGGTACATGGCCAGCAGAACGGGCTGACTCGCATCCTCGCGAATCACCCACTCCGGAGTCCCGGCCACCATGCCGCCATTGTAGGACGGGGGCCTCGACTCCTGGGCGGGTGCGGCGCGGCTAGGCTGGTCGCGTGGCCTCACCCTCCCACGATCCGTACACCGATTCCGGTGTCGACACCGCAGCGGGTGACCTGGCCGTCGAGTTGATGAAGTCCGCCGTGCGGCGCACGCAGGGGCCCGAGGTGCACGGCGGAGTCGGTGGATTCGCGGGACTGTACGACGGTTCCGCGCTCAAGAGTTACACCCGCCCACTCCTGGCGACGAGCACCGACGGCGTCGGCACGAAGGTCGCGATCGCGCAGGCGATCGACAAGCACGACACCATCGGACTCGACCTGGTCGGCATGGTGGTGGATGACATCGCCGTGGTCGGGGCCAAGCCGTTGTTCATGACGGACTACATCGCGTGCGGAAAGGTGTTCCCCGCCCGCATCGCCGAGATCGTCGGCGGCATCGCGACCGGGTGCGCCGAGACCGGCACGGCGCTGATCGGCGGCGAGACCGCCGAGCACCCCGGCCTGCTCGGCCCGGACGACTACGACGTAGCCGGCGCGGCGACGGGGGTCGTCGAGGCCGATCGCGTGCTCGGCGCCGACCGGGTGCGCCCCGGCGACGCCGTGATCGCCCTGGGCTCGAGCGGTCTGCACGCCAACGGTTACTCGCTCGTGCGTCACATCGTCGCGGGCGCGGGAATCGGCTACGCCGACGGCGCGGCGGACTTCGGCACGACCTGGGGCGAGGCGCTGCTCGAGCCGACGCGTCTGTACACGGCGCCGCTGCTGCGGCTCGCGGCATCCCTCGGCGACGATCTGCACGCCCTCAGCCACGTCACCGGTGGCGGCATCGCCGCCAATCTCGCCCGTGTGCTGCCGCACGGCACCTGGGCCCAGGTCGACCGGTCGACCTGGGCGCCGCCGCCGGTCTTCCGCGTCCTCGCGCGCCTGGGCGGCCTGGAGCTCGGCGACACCGAGCGCACCTGGAACCTCGGCATCGGGTTCATCGCCGTCGTCGCCGCCGACCGAGCGGATGCCGCCGCATCAGCCCTCGCCGAAGACGGCATCGCGGCCTGGCAGGTCGGCGTGGTGGACGGTGGCCCGAAGCCGGACGGCGTGTTCGAGCAGGGCGCCAAGGGTGTCGACGGCGGCGCCGTGCGGCTGGTCGGGTCATACGCGGACGGAGCGGTCTAGACCCCATGTGCGGCATCGTCGGAATGGTCGGGCAGGGCCCGGTCAACCAGGACATCTACGACTCCCTGCTGCTGCTGCAGCATCGCGGGCAGGACTCCACGGGAATCGCGACGGCCGAGCCCAACGGGGTGTTCCACATCGTGAAGGCCCGCGGACAGGTGCGCGAGGCGTTCCGCACCCGCGACATGCGGTCGCTGCTGGGCACGATCGGTCTCGGCCACTGCCGATACGCCACGAAGGGGACCGCCTCGAGCGAGGAGGAGGCCCAGCCCTTCTACGTCAACGCCCCGTACGGCATCGTGCTCGTGCACAACGGGAACCTCACGAACACCCGCGAGCTCACCGACGAGCTGTTCCACAAGGACCGCCGGCACCTGAACACCAGCTCGGACACCGAACTGCTCGTCAACGTGCTCGGCAGCGAGCTGCAGTCCGAGATGACCGGGCTCGAACTCGATCCGCAGCAGGTGTTCCGCGCCGTCCGGCGTGTGCACGAGCGCGTCGAGGGCTCGTACGCGGCCATCGCGCTCATCGCCGGGTACGGCCTGCTGGCGTTCCGCGATCCGTTCGGCATCCGGCCGCTCATCATCGGAACGCGCAAGACGGATGCCGGCACCTACGAGTGGATCGTGGCATCCGAGTCGCTCGTGCTCGAGAACGGCGGCTTCGACGTGGTGCGCGATGTGATGCCGGGAGAGGCGATCTTCGTCGACCTGAACGGACACCTGCACACCCAGCAGTGCGCCGCCGACCCGAAGCTCGTGCCGTGCTCGTTCGAGTACGTGTATCTCGCGCGCCCCGACTCCGAGATGAACGGCATCTCGGTCTACGAGGCACGGCTGCGCCTGGGCGAACGCCTCGCCGACACGATCGCCAAGTACACCCCGATGAGCGCGATCGACGTGGTGATGCCGATTCCGGACTCATCGCGCCCCGCCGCGATGCAGGTCGCCCGCAAGCTCGGCATCGAGTACCGCGAGGGCTTCTACAAGAACCGCTACGTGGGCCGGACGTTCATCATGCCGGGCCAGGCGGTGCGCAAGAAGAGCGTGCGACAGAAGCTCAACGCCATGTCGAGCGAGTTCAAGGGCAAGAACGTGCTTCTGATCGACGACTCGATCGTGCGGGGCACGACGAGCAAGCAGATCATCCAGATGGCTCGGGATGCCGGCGCGAAATCGGTCACGTTCGCGTCCGCCGCGCCGCCGGTGCGGTATCCGCACGTGTACGGGATCAACATGCCGTCGCGTCATGAGCTGGTCGCGCACGGCCGGACGATCCCCGAGATCGCTGTCGAGTTGGGCGCGGATTACCTGGTGTACCAGGAAGTGTCGGACCTGAAGGCGGCGATCCTCGAGGGCTCGGACGTCGAGGACCTCGACATGAGCTGCTTCGACGGCCGCTACATCACCGGCACGGTGACCGACGAGTACCTCGCCTGGGTCGAGGGCTCGCAGGAGTCCTGACCCCGGGCGCCACGCCCAGGCTCGAAGGGGCGGCCCCAAGCGCGCCGGCCCCTGTCGGTCCGTGTCCCACAGACGCACCTTCCACTCCGCCGGATGATGCGATTGTGAGACATGCGGTCCGCAGCCGCGATCCCGTGTCCCAGAGACGCACCTTCCACTCCGCCGGATGATGCGATTGCGAGACATCCGGCGACGGGCCTCGCCGCGTGTCCCAGAGACGCACCTTCCACTCCGCCGGATGATGCGATTGTGAGACATCCGGCGGCGGGCCTCGCCCCGTGTCCCACAGACGTACCTTCCACTCCGCCGGAAGATGCGATTGTGAGACACCCGGGCCGCAGCCGTCATCCCGTGTCCCACAAACGCACCTTCTGCGCCGAGAGAATGTGTTTCTTCGGGACACGTCGGCGCATGGCCACCGCCGGGCGCGATGCCGTCGGGCACGGCGTCACCGCACCTCCTACGCTGGACACGTGACTTCAGGGACTCGCGCGCTGTGGCGCGGCCGGGTCCTCGCCCTAACTGGGATCGTCCTCGTCGCCTTCTCGCTGCGGTCGGCCGTCGGGGTGCTCTCGCCGATGCTCGGCCTCGTGCAGCAGGACTTCGCGGTGCCCTCGTGGGTCGCCGGACTGATCGGCACCGCGCCGCCAGTGTGCTTCGCGGTCTTCGGAATCGTGACACCGATGCTCGAGCGCCGGTTCGGACTCGAACGTCTGGCCACCGCGGCCATGGTCGTCGCCGCGGTCGGAATGGCGGGGCGAGCACTCTCACCGAACGGCGGTGTGCTGCTGCTCGGCACCGTCGTGGTCTTCGCGGCGGTCGGTGTCGGCAATGTGGTGCTGCCGCCCCTCGTGAAACGCTATTTCCCCGACCGCGTCGGGCAGATGACAGCCGTGTACTCCACGACGCTGGCGGTGTCGGCGTTCGTCCCGCCGCTGATCGCGGTGCCCGTGGCGGATGCCGCCGGGTGGCGCTTCTCGCTGGGGATGTGGGCGCTCTTCGCGATCGTGGCCGCCGTTCCGTGGGCGGCGATGCTCGTCCGCGCGCGGCGTGGTCCCGACGACGAGGTCGAGATTCCCGCGCCGTCGGTGCTGGGGCGGATGTGGCGGCTGCCGGTCGCGTGGGCGCTGACGATCTCGTTCTCCGTGTCGTCCGCGGTGGCCTACACGTCGTTCGCGTGGCTGCCGCGCATCCTCATCGACGAGACGGGCGTGTCGGCCGCGGCATCCGGCGTTCTGCTATCGATCTTCGCGGCGATCGGATTCCCGCTGTCCGTGGTCACGCCGGTGCTGGTCGTGCGCTACCCGCGTTCGGTCGGCTGGCTGTACACGCTGTCTGCCGTGGGCGGTTTCGCGGGCATCGCCGGCCTCATCCTCGCCCCGCAGGCGGCGACGCTGGTGTGGGTGATCCTCTACGGTCTGCCGCAGCTGCTCTTCCCGCTCGTGCTCGTGCTCATCCAGGCGCGGACGCGCACGCACGAGGCATCCGTCGCACTGAGCGGCTTCACGCAGAGTGTCGGGTACGCGATCGCGGCGCTGTTCCCGCTGCTGTTCGGCGTGCTGCACGAGGCGACGGGCGGCTGGACGGTGCCGCTGCTCGCCCTGGGCGTCCTCATCGCGGCGTCGATCCCCGCCGGACTCGTCGTGTTGCGCGGCCGGACCGTCGAACAGGACTGGGAGACCCATCACGCCCCGTGGTGACAATGCTCGGCACGCCGGCGCCGAACCCACACTCGCTTACCGAATCCGCACCGTGCGGCGCGAACGGGATGCGGGTTCGCGAGCACGGTGCGGGCTCGCGACACGGGTGCGGCCCTAGCGGGAACCCGGGGCTCTAGGCCTTCTCGTCCTCGAACTCGCCGGCGACCTCGTCGGCCCACTTGTCGACGTACGGGTCCTCGTCGTCGGGATGACCCAGTTCGCGCTCCAGCGCCGCGTAATTCACGCTCGGGCTGTACGACTTGAGTTCGCGGGCGATTTTGGTGTGCTTCGCCTTCTGACGGCCACGCCCCATGCGAGACCCCCTCATGTTCTGAGTAGCCGGAGGTGGGGAGTCCGGCGCATTCACGAAATCCGGCGTCGCACCGGGAAGAGTAGCATTCACGATATCACGCAGCCCTCCGCCCACGGCGGGTCGGAGGGGCATGAAAGGCACGTTACATGTCGGATGAGGCATCCGGGAACGGAGCCCTTCACGGGGCCGTGATCGTCGGTGTCGTACCCGAGCAGTCACCCCGGGTTCTGAAGGAGGCGGCCAGGTACGCGCGGCTGCTCGGCTCGCCGCTGCTGGTCGTCAACGTGGATGTCACGCGCTTCGTGACGTACGAGGATCCCGACGGATTCGTGCATTCCGCGTCGATCGACATCAACGTCGAGCCCGGCGAAGCCGACCTCGCGCTCGTGCGATCGGAAGCGTCCGCCGTGCTGGACGGCCACGGGCTCGACTGGAGCGTGAAGCAGCTCGTCGGCGACCCCGCCCTGGCAATCAAGCACCTCGCCGATGACATCGACGCGAAGCTCCTGGTGATCGGCACCCGCAAGCGCGGGATCGGCGACTCGATCCGCGAGTTCTTCACCGGATCGGTCGCCGCGCGGCTTGCGCACCGGCAGCGGCGACCGATCCTGGTGGTCCCGATCGGCGACCTCGTCCCCGACGACGAGGAGCCGTTCTCGTAGCGTCAGCTGCGCAGCGCCCGGGTCACCTGACGCGCCGTGTCGTCGAGCTTTCCGACGAGGTCGTCGATCACGTCGGCCGCGAGTGCACCGCCGCGCGCGACGTAGCTGCGAAGGTCGCTGCGTACCTGCGCACGGAAGTCGTTGACAGCCTGGTCGGCACGCTGCAGCTGCTCCCGGCTGCGGGACCGCGGATCGTCGGATCGCGGTACCGACGGCGCGGATGCCGTCTCATCGCGCGCGGCGGCGGCCAGATCGGCCCGCAGGCTCTTCATCGCCTCGCGCACGCTGCCGCGCACCTCGTCGGCGATAAGCCGCACCGAGTCGGCGAGGCCGGCCTGGATCCCCTCGAGGTCGCCCGAACGCGACGCGACCTCGGCGCGGCCGGCATCCGTGATCTCGTAGACCGTCTTGCGACCGTCGACGGTCTTGGTCACCAGACCCTCCTCCTCGAGCTTGGCCAGGCGCGGATAGACGGTGCCGGCACTGGGGGTGTAGGTGCCGCCGGTGCGGTCCGAGAGTGCCTGAATGATGTCGTAGCCGTGCCGCGGCCCCTCATCCAGCAGGCTCAGCAGGTACAGGCGAAGATCGCCGTGGGAGAAGACCGGGGCCATCACCACTCCTCTTCGATCGCGGCATCCGCGGTCTGCTGGGCGATCGCGGCACGCCGCAGGACGGTCACCGCACCTGACACCGAGTTGGCGCGCACGTCGACGAAGGTGCCGCTGAGCTCGCCGGCCGAGCCGCTGAAGTTGGTGGTGGGTCCGAGACCCTTGCCCGACCGCACGGCGCCGTCGATCATCACGCGGCCGCTGACGCTGCGCACGACGTAGTTGGCGGGATGCCCGTCGTCGAGGCGCACGGTGGCGTCGCCGCTGACGGTGTTGAGGGTGACCGCGTGCACCGGACCGCTCGAGTCGACGAGCATCGCGCCGGAGACCGTCTCGATCGTGGCCTTGGTCACGCGGCCGGTCGCTGCGACGTCACCCGAGACGCTGTTGGCCAGCAGGGCGCCGTCGAGCTCGCGGATCTGCACGTCGCCCGACACCGCGTTGACGGTGAGATCGCCGGTCAGTCCGTCGACGATGATGTCACCCGACACGGTGTTCAGTCGCGTGTTGTGCTGTAGACCGGAGACGAGCGCGCTCGCGCTGACGACTCCGAGGTTCAGCGCGACCGAGCGAGGGACGGCAACGCTGATCTCGGCCTTCGGGCCGCCCGCACCGAAGTTGCGGAACACCTCGAGGAAGTTGTCCCAACCCAGCTGAGGGTGGTCGATCTCGAGGCTGTCGCCGGTCACCTCGATGCGCAGGTCCTTGACCGTGACGCTGTGCACCTCGATGCGCACGCCCGGCTCGTCGTGCGCCACGACATCGACCTGGCCGCCGACGAGCCCGATCTTGAGCTTGCGGACGTCTTCGATGTCGATGACGCGGGTTTCGCCCGGGTGGATGAGCCACTTCTCCAGGGTCATGATCACTCCTGTCTCTCCTCACAGAATCGCGATATAACGCGTTGTGTGGAGCCTAACACGATATATCGCGAGTATGTCAAGAGCGGAGCTTGACGTTTACGCTGCGTCAACGTCTACCGTCGAAGACGGAGGAGGACTCATGGAGTGGTCGATCCAGGAGGTCGCGAAGCTCGCCGGCACCACCAGCCGCACGCTGCGCCACTACGGCGAGATCGGGCTGCTCGCGCCGTCGGGCGTCGGACGCAACGGCTATCGCCACTACGACGAGGCGGCGCTGGTGCGGCTGCAGCGAATCCTGCTGCTGCGCGACCTCGGCCTGGGGCTGCCGCAGATCGGCGCGGTGCTCGAGCGCGAGACGTCCGAGATTCACGCACTGAGTGCGCACCTGGCCTGGCTCGAGAAGGAACGGGATCGCCTGGCGCGGCAGGCCGCGTCGGTGGAGGCGACGATCGAGGCACTGGAAGGGGGTGAGCGACTGATGGCAGCGGACATGTTCGACGGTTTCGACCACACCCGGTACCGGGACGAGGTCACCGAGCGGTGGGGCGCCGACGCGTACGCCACGAGCGACGCGTGGTGGCGCGGGATGAGCGCGGGCGAGAAGGCGGCGTGGCAGCAGCGCGCAGCGCAGCTGCAGAGCGACTGGACCGCGGCGGCCCACGACGGATCGGCGGTCGACGGCGCCGCGGCGACCGCTCTGGCCGAACGCCACGTGGCGTGGCTGATGGCGATACCGGGCACACCGGCATCCGTCCCCGGCGGCGACCTCAAGGGATACCTGAACGGGCTCGGCGAGACGTACGTGGCGGATCCGCGTTTCAGCACAAACTACGGCGGTGACGAGGGCGCGCGCTTCGTGCGCGATGCGCTGCGGGCGTACGTCGAGGCCCACCTGTAGCGGTGACGCCGAAAACGACGAAGAGCGGATGCCTCGCGGCATCCGCTCTTCGCGTCAGAGGCGCGGTCTACGTCGACCGGTTGCCGCTGATGACGCGGAACAGGAAGACGATCAACGCGATGATGCCGACGACGAGGGCGACCCACAGCAGCCACTGCAGTGCGCTGTTCAGGCCGCCGACGATCGCCAGCACCACCGCGACGACGATGATGATGATCAAGGCGAGGTTCATGGAGAGGACTCCTTCTTCGTAGCTCCGAGGCGCAAGGGCCGCGCTCGGGTGCCTCGTGGACACCTCATCAGCGTGGCACTTCGGCGCGTGCGAATCCAGGGGGGTTGACGTGTTCGTTTCCGCGGTGATAGATCCCCGGCAGTGCCGCGCGTGTCAAGCCCTCCGGATGCGGGGGCGCGGCGTCGTACCGTCGCGGCAGCGGATCGATACGAGGGGACAGTCATGCCGAGGAGAACCAGATCGCGCACGCTGAACAGGCCCGATTAGCGTGCCCAGACTCCTCCGAGCCCGACCGGGGCTGGACCCCGGGTTCGCCCGCACGCGCGCGGGTCGCAACTTCCGCTACGCCGACGCGAAGGGCCGATCACCCTCCGACGCCGACCTCGAGCGGATCCACGCGCTCGTCCTGCCACCGGCGTGGACGGACGTGTGGATCGCCCGCGAGCCGCGCGCCCACATCCAGGCCGTGGGAACGGACGACGCCGGGCGGCGCCAGTACGTCTACCACCCGGACTGGACCGCCGGGCGGGACAAGGGCAAGTACGCCCGCGCCCTCGATCTCGCAGCCGCGCTGCCGCGGGCCCGAGGACGCGTGACCACCGCCTTGCGCCGGGAGGAGCTCTCGCGCGAGCGCGTGCTGGCCGCAGCGTTCCGGCTGCTCGACGAGGCGGCGCCGCGCGTCGGGTCGGCCAAGTACTTCACCACCAACGGAAGTCGGGGCCTCACGACGCTGCAGCGGCGGGATGCCTCGGTCGAGGCATCCGTCATCACGCTGTCGTTCCCTGCCAAGAGCGGCAAGCGGGCGCTGATCAGGGTCGACGATGAAGACCTCGCCGTCACGATCGCCGAGCTCGCCGAGGGGCGCCCGCGCTCGCCGCTGCTGGCGTACCGGCGCCGGCGGCGGCAGGTGCCGCTGACGCCGCCGGACGTCAACGCCTACGTCCGCACGCTGACCGGGGGCAAGTTCACCGCGAAGGACTTCCGGACGCTGCGCGGCACGATCCTCGCCGCCGAAGCGCTGTCGCGGATCGGCACCGTCGACACCAACCGCGACCGGAAACGGGCGGAGAACCTGGCGGTGCGCGCCACCGCCGACGGCCTGGGCAACACCCCCGCCGTCGCACGACGCAGCTACATCGACCCCCGTGTCTTCGCCCGCTACGACCAGGGCCGGCTGCTGGACCTCTCCGGTTCGCGCGAAGCCGCGATCCGCTCGCTGATCCTCGGGCGATGAACGCCGTGGGATGATGGAACGGCCTCGATACACGCACGTATCGGCAATGGCATCCCGTCTTCGCCCCGAAGGTGACCCGTGTCGAATCTCGCTGTCCTGAGCCTGAAGAACCGGGCTCTGATCGCACTCGTCACGATCGTGGCTGCGATCTTCGGAACGCTTGCGCTGTTCAACCTCAAACAGGAGCTGATCCCCTCCGTCGAGTTCCCGCAGCTGTCGATCGTCTCGAACTACCCGGGCGCGTCGCCCGAGGTCGTCAGCAACGACGTGTCGACCAAGATCGAGACCGCCATCCAGGGCGTGCCGGGGCTCGAGTCCACGACCGCGACCAGCACGACGAACGCGTCGATCGTGCAGGCGTCCTTCACCTACGGCACGAACCTCGCCACGGCCGAGCAGAAGGTCAGCCTCGCGATCAACCGCATCAAGAGCCAATTGCCCACCGGCGTCGACCCGAACGTCGTGACGTTCAGCCTCGACGACTTCCCCGTCATCCAACTCGCCGTCACCGGCTACAGCGACGCGGCCACGATCCAGGCGCAGCTGGAGTCGACGGTCGTGCCGGGCCTGAAGGACGTCGCCGGCGTCAACGAGGCCCAGGTGGTCGGCGGCCGCGGCCAGCGGGTGACCATCACGCCGGATGCCGACAAGCTCGCGACCGCGGGACTGACCCAGCAGGCGATCCGCGACGCTCTCAAGCAGAACGGCGTGCTGTTCCCCGGCGGGGGCATCACCGACGCCGACCAGACGCTGACGGTCCAGACCGGCTCCAAGCTCACCACCGTCGACGAGATCAGCGCCCTGCCGCTGGTGCCGACCACCGCCGCGCAGATCCAGGCGGGACCGAAGACGATCGCCGACGTGGCGACCGTCGCGCAGGAGCAGGATCCGATCACCACGATCTCGCGGGTCGACGGCGAGCCGGCACTGACGGTCGCGGTGACCAAGCTGCCCTCGGCCAACACCGTCGATGTATCGAAGGCGGTGCGCGCGGCGCTGCCCGACCTGCAGCGCCAGATCGACGGCGTCACGCTCTCGGTCATCTTCGACCAGGCGCCCTACATCCAGCAGTCGATCGATTCGCTGGCCCAGGAGGGCGCTCTCGGCCTGCTGTTCGCCGTGATCGTCATCCTGATCTTCCTGCTGTCGGTGCGCTCGACGCTCGTCACGGCCATCTCGATCCCGACGAGCGTGTTCATCACCTTCATCGGCATCCAGGCGTTCGGGTACTCGCTGAACATCCTCACCCTGGGCGCGCTCACCATCGCGATCGGCCGGGTCGTCGACGACTCGATCGTGGTGATCGAGAACATCAAGCGGCACTACGTCGGCGATGCCGACAAGCTCACCGCGATCAAGCGCGCGGTGCGGGAGGTCGCCACGGCGGTGACCTCGTCGACGTTGACGACCGTCGCGGTGTTCTTGCCGATCGCCTTCGTCGGCGACATCACCGGAGAGTTGTTCCGGCCGTTCGCGCTGACCGTCACCATCGCGATGGTCGCGTCGCTCGTGGTGGCCCTGACGATCGTGCCGGTGCTGGCGTACTGGTGGATGCGGCCCGGCAAGCCGATTCTGGACGCCGACGGCCAGAGCGTGGACCCGGAGTCGGCGGATGCCCCGCCCACCCGGCTGCAGAAGGCATACCTGCCGGTGCTCCGATGGACGCTGCGACACTCCTGGATCACCCTGCTCGCCGCCGTACTGGTGATGGCCGGCACGGTCGGCGGACTGTTCTTCACCAAGACGAACTTCCTCGGCAACTCCGGGCAGAACACCGTCACGATGACGCAGAAGCTCGGCCCGTCGGCGAGCCTGGACGCCGAAGACGCCGCGGCGACTCGCACCGAGGCCGTCATCCGGGACGTCGCGGGCGTCCAGACCGTGCAGACCTCGATCGGCTCGAGCGGCTCGGCGCTGCGCGACGCGTTCAACGGGGGCGGCAGCGGCATCACGTACTCGATCACGACGGATTCGAATGCCGACCAGCTGACCGTACGCAAGGGGCTGCAGGATGCGGTCGATGCGATGACGGATGCCGGGACCGTCACGATCGCCGGCACCGGGGGCGGCTTCGGCTCGAGCGACATCTCGGTCGACATCACCGGCCCGGATCAGACGACGCTGCAGGCGGCGACGGACGCCGTCACGGCGGCCGTCGAGGGAAGGGCCGGCGTGGGCCAGGTGACGAGCAACCTCTCGGCGTCCCTGCCCTACATCGCCGTCACGGTCGACCGTGACAAGGCGGCGCAGCTCGGTCTGTCCGAGGTCGCGGTGGGCGCCCTGGTGTCCAACACCATGCAGCCGCAGTCGATCGGCACGGTCGAGATCGACCAGACGAGCCTGACCGTCTATCTGGCCGCGGCCACGACTCCCGGCTCGATCGCCGACCTGCAGGCGTTGACGGTGCCGAGTGCGACCGGCCCGGTGCGGCTGGACGCGGTCGCGACCGTGCAGCAGAGCGACGGCCCGACGTCGATCACGACGGAGGGCGGCAAGCGCACCTCGACCGTGACCATCACGCCGTCGACCGACAACCTCGCCGAGGCGACGGCCTCGGTCAATGCCGCCCTCAAGACCGCGGACATCCCGCAGGCAGCGACCGCATCGGTCGGCGGGGTGGCGTCGCAGCAGTCCGACGCGTTCGGGCAGCTCGGCCTCGCGATGCTCGCGGCGATCCTGATCGTCTACATCATCATGGTCGCGACGTTCAAGTCGCTCCGGCAGCCGATCCTCCTGCTGGTGTCGGTGCCGTTCGCCGCCACCGGCGCCATCCTGCTCAGCATCCTCAGCGGAGTGCCGCTGGGCGTTCCGTCGCTGATCGGGCTGCTCATGCTGATCGGCATCGTCGTGACGAATGCCATCGTGCTCGTCGATCTCGTCAACCAGTACCGCGCGAGGGGCCTGAGCGCTCACGACGCCACCCTCACCGGGGGTGCGCGACGCCTGCGCCCGATCCTGATGACCGCGCTCGCAACGATCTTCGCGCTCACCCCGATGGCGCTGGGCATCACCGGCCACGGCGGCTTCATCTCGCAACCGCTGGCGATCGTGGTGATCGGCGGCCTGGTGTCGTCTACGGTACTGACGCTGCTGGTGCTGCCGACGCTCTACAGCCTCGTGGAGGGCGCGCGAGAACGCCGAGCCGCACGTCGAGATCGGCGCGCAGGGGATGCCGGGGCGTCGGCGCGGGTCGAGTCGGAGGGCGAGACGCGACCGGAGCCCGGCGAGCGGGAGCTGGTCGGTGGGGGTGCGCGAAGGTCGTCGCTGCCGTCGGCGCGTCCGGTGCTGCAGGCGCGTCGGGAGCGTCGAGAGGCGCACTGACGGCCGGCCGCGCGACGCGGACGCGGCGGTGCAGGCATCCGGTGAACACGCCGATCCAGGCGAAGATCAGCACGAACCCGACCAGTTCGAACGCCGCGAGGTTGATGCCGCGGGTCACGAACGCGCCGATGCCGGCGACGAGTCCGATCGCGACGGCCGCGGTGGCCCACCGCAGCGCGATCGGCACGTGGCGCTGGCGGAGCATGGTCAGGGCCAGGATGCCCAGGAACGACAGCATCACCCCGGACGCCGCCCGGTCGTGCAGGAACCGGTTGGCGCTGAGGGGGATCAGCCCGACGAGGGCGAGGTGGACGCCCACCGACGCGATCAGCGCGACCAGGGTCGTCGCCGAACGCTTGGTGCGAGGGGTGCGGATGCCGTGCAGGTCGGCGCGCACCCGCAGCGCGAACACGATGATCAACGCACCGGTGATGACCATCGTGGCGTTGAAGGTGTAGCCCGAGAAGTCGGCGAAGGTCCCGAGCTCGCTGAAGTGGCGCCGCCACCAGCGCGAGTCTGCGGTCGTGGCGATCGAGACCGCGGTTCCTGACGCGAGCAGGGCCATCACGATGGCCGCCATGTGGCGCGTGCTGGGCAGCGAAGCGGTCGCACGGGTCAGTCCGGCCAGCGCGACACCGGCGGATCGCGGGGTCGGAGAGGACGCAGAAGTCCGTGCGGTCATGGCACACCAGCGGTCAGGGCGCCGCGTGTGTTCCGATTCCCCGTGCCCCCACGGACCGTCACACCGACGTCGCCGAATCGGGCACTTCGCAGCTTCCCCAGATGCGACGACCGGAGTCGTCTCCCCGATGGTACGCCTTCCGCCAGATTTCGCGCACGTTAAGCCTCGTGGAGCCCCCTCGTGCCGGTGCGACGGTGAGCGTACGGTGGCGTCCACCGGCGCCGGGCCGGCCCTGGAGGAGGCGTCATGTCGACCACCGATTCGCATCTGCCGGATCTGCCGCATCACGATCCGGAGCAGGAGCTCGAGAACAACAGGGAGCTCATCGGCGATGTCATGCTCGCCGCGCAGGACTTCTCGAACGAGGAGGAGGGCTACCACAAGACGCTGCGGCCGCGGCAGATCCAGATGATCGCCATCGGCGGCGCGATCGGCACCGGGCTGTTCCTGGGCGCCGGCGGTCGGCTCGCCAGCTCGGGCCCTTCGCTCGTGCTCGTCTACGCCGTGTGCGGGTTCTTCGCGTTCCTCATCCTGCGGGCGCTCGGCGAACTGGTGCTGCACCGGCCGTCATCCGGCTCGTTCGTCTCGTACGCCCGGGAGTTCTACGGCGAGAAGATGGCCTACACCGCCGGATGGCTCTATTTCCTCAACTGGGCGTTCACCTCGATCGTGGATGTCACGGCCGTCGCGTTGTACGTGAAGTTCTGGGGCCAGTACTGGACGCCGCTGCAGGCCGTGCCGCAGTGGACGATCGCACTGGTCGCGCTCGTCGTCGTGCTCTCGCTCAACCTCGTGTCGGTGAAGGTCTTCGGTGAGATGGAGTTCTGGTTCGCGCTGATCAAGGTGACCGCGCTCGTGCTGTTCCTGGTTATCGGCATCATCTTCCTGGTCTTCGTCGGGCACACCGACGTCGGCGTCACCGGCCTGCCGGTGCTGTTCGACAACGGGGGCGTGTTCCCGACGGGGGCCGTCGCGCCGCTTCTGGCGATCAGCGGAGTCGTCTTCGCGTACGCCGCGATCGAGCTGGTGGGCACCGCGGCCGGGGAGACCGCCGAGCCGAAGAAGATCATGCCGCGCGCCGTCAACACCGTGGTCCTGCGCATCGCGGTCTTCTACGTCGGATCCGTGCTGCTGCTGTCGCTGCTGCTGCCCTTCACCCAGTACGAGGCGGGCGTCTCGCCGTTCGTGACGTTCTTCTCGCACATCGGATCCCCCGAGGCCGGGGCGGTGTCGGCATCCATCATGAACTTCGTCGTGCTGACGGCGGCGATGTCGAGCCTGAACGCGGGGCTGTACTCGACCGGCCGGATCCTGCGGTCGATGGCCGTGAACGGCTCCGCGCCGCGGTTCACGATGCGGATGAGCGGACACGGTGTGCCCTACGGCGGCATCCTGCTCACGGCGTGCATCACGCTGCTCGGGGTGGGCCTGAACGCCCTCGTGCCGTCGCAGGCGTTCGAGATCGTGCTGGAGGTGTCGGCGCTCGGCATCATCGGCGGGTGGGGGACCATCACGCTGTGCCAGATGAAGCTGCACCGCTGGGCTCGGGAGGGCAAGCTGGAGCGCCCGGCGTTCCGGCTGTTCGGCGCCCCGTTCACGGCCTGGCTGACGCTGGCGTTCCTCGCGTTCGTCCTCGTGACGATGGGCTTCTCGGAGACGGGGCGGTGGGTGCTGGCGTCGGTGGTCATCCTGGTGCCGCTGCTGATCGCCGGATGGTATGCGTTCCGCGGGCGGATCGCCGAGTCGGCCGCAGCCCGCGAGGGCTACACCGGCGCGACGCCGGTGATCGCGCAGCGGCCCGCGATCGACAACCCTCCGGCGGCGCTGCGCGGTCCCGACCCCGATGACCCGGTGTAGGCGCGGCCCCGCTCAGCCCGAGTAGGCGACCCCCCAGCGCAGCGTCCATGACTCGCCGGGCGCCAGCCAGCGCAGGTGCTCGCCGGAGTTGAAAGCATCCGCGGGGGCGGTCATCGGCTCGATCGCCACGGCGAGCGGCCGGCCCGGGAATCGGTCGGTCGTGAACACCTGCACGAAGTCGAGATCCTCGCCCTGCCACACCGTGACGGCGCGGCGATCAGGGGCTTCGAGTGTGGCCCGCGCGCGCCCATCGGCATCGCGGACGAGGTCGCCGTAGGCGGTGTCGAGATCGAGGTCGCCCAGGGTGCGGCCACGGCGCAGATCGGTCGCCTCGTCGACGGGTTCGCGGCCGACGGGCAGCATCCGATCGTCGACGACGAATCTCGTGGCGCCGCTGGAGCGCAGCGTGAGGACCGCGGTGTCGACGTCGCCGATGCAGAAGTACGGATGCGCGCCGACCGCCACCGGCGCGTCGACACGACCGACGTTGAGGATCTCGTGGGTCACATCGAGCGCGTTCTCGCGGACCGCATACGTCACCGACGTCTCGAGGAAGAACGGGTAGCCGGTCTGCGGGAAGACCCGGGCGCTCAAGGTGACGGCATCCGCTGTTTCGGCGGTCGATTCGTACGGGGCGAAGCGCAGCAGTCCGTGGGACGCGTTCTGGTACTTCGGCTCGGTGATCGCGAGTTGGTAGTCCTGTCCGTTGGCGTCCCACTTGCCGTCGCGCACGCGGTTCGGCCACGGCACCAGCACGATCCCGGATGCCGAGGGCGTGGGAATGTCGTCGGCGTACCGGGGGACGAGGTCGACGTCGTCGACGCTGAGGGCGCGCAGCGCGGCGCCCACCTGGGCGATCTCGGCGCGGGTGGTGCCGCTCGCGATGCGGAAACGCTGGCCGGTCGGGTCGGAAGAGGTCATGAGCCCATTCCACCGCATCGGCGGGCGGCGTATGGGTTTCATCCGTCGGATCCGGTGCTTGCGCGGTGCCTCTCCTGTCACGCGGGATGCCATGAGCCCCAGCGGTCCGACGGATGCAACGGCGCGAGCGCGCGGCGGGCGTCCTCCCAGCCGGAGGCGCTAGGCTCGGGCGGTCGGCTCTGGACACCGCGTGCTGCGGATGGGTTTGTGAGTCCTGGGGGCCGATGGTGAGCGCCGCTCGGCGTGCATGACCATCACTACGAATGGCCCCCGGCCTATGGATGTCCGGGTTCCCGAGCCGTGCTCGGGCGCTGTTCTCGTGCGAGAGAACCCAGAGAGACGACCCCCATGCCCAAGAACAAGAAGCCGGCTGCCGGCCGCGCGCAGAACTTCGAGCCGCGCTACGGCTCCGACACCCCGTATCAGGACCGCAAGCGGCGACCCGCCGAGGCCGCGGTGAA
>CAXTES010000002.1:0-58889 GCA_964243215.1 uncultured Microbacterium sp.
TCCGTGCGCCGTATTACCGCATCGTCGTGGCCGACTCGCGCACCAAGCGCGACGGGCGTGTCATCGAAGAGATCGGCAAGTACCACCCGACCGAGGAGCCCTCGCTCATCGAGGTCGATTCCGACCGCGCCCAGTACTGGCTCGGCGTCGGCGCGCAGCCGACCGAGCAGGTGCGGGCGCTGCTGAAGCTCACCGGCGACTGGGGTCGCCACCAGGGCGACGCGAACGCCGTTTCGACGGTGAGGACCGCCGAGCCGAAGCAGGCATTCGCAGCGGATGACGCCAAGAGTTCGGTCGTGCGGCCCAAGGCTGAGAAGAAGGCCCCGGCCGAGGCATCCGTCGACGACGCCGCCGCCGCGACCGACGACGCGTAGACGTGCTCGCTGCCGCGCTCGCGCACGTCGTTAAGGGGATCGTGGATCACCCGGACGACGTGCGCATCGACTCATCCACCTCGTCGCGCGGGGACGTGCTGGAAGTGCACGTCCACCCCGACGATCGCGGGCGGGTCATCGGGCGCGGCGGCCGTACCGCGAAGGCGTTGCGGACCCTGATCACCGCGCTCGCGGACGGCCGGCGCGTGCGCGTCGACGTCGCGGACGACTGACATGCCCGACGCCAGGCGGACCGCCAGACCGCCGCGGCCCGCCAGGAACCAGTTGCGGGTCGGCCGCCTCGTCAAAGCGCACGGCCTGAAGGGCGCTCTCAAGCTCGAGCTGTACACCGACGAACCGGATCGCCGATTCGTGCCGGGTGCAAGCTTCACGCTGCAGGTGCCCGAATCTTCGCCGTGGCACGGCAAGACCGTCACCGTGCGCGAGTTCAAGTGGATGAACTCCCACGCCGTCGTCTTCCTGGAGGACGTGGATGATCGCACCGCGGCCGAGAGCCTCGTGCGCGCGATCCTGTGGATGGAACAGGATGACAGCGCCGATCCGGTCGAGGACGACGCGTGGTACGACCACCAGTTGGTCGGACTCGAGGTGGTGCGCGACCAGGAGACCGTGGGACGCGTCGTCAGGGTGGACCACATGCCCGCGCAGGACCTGCTGATCGTCCGCGTCGCCGACGACCGCGAGGTGCTCGTGCCGTTCGTCAAGGCGATCGTGCCCGAGGTGGACATCGCGGCCGGCCGCGTCGTCGTCACCCCGCCGGTGGGGCTGTTCGAAGACCCGCCGGCCGACGAGGACGCCCCGCTGCAGCAACCCACGGAGCAGCAACCCGCGGAGCAGCAGACCACGGAGCAGTGACGTGCGCATCGACGTCGTGACGATCTTCCCGGCGTTCTTCGACGTTCTCGAGGTGTCGCTGCTCGGAAGGGCGCGCGAGCGCGGGCTGCTCGACTTCCGCGTGCACGACCTGCGCGACCACACCCACGACCGGCACCGCACTGTCGACGACACCCCGTACGGCGGGGGCGCGGGCATGGTCATGAAGCCCGAGCCGTGGGGCGAGGCGCTCGACTCGCTGGCGGACGACGACCGGCCGGTCATCGTCTTCCCCTCGCCGGCGGGAGAGCTGTTCACCCAGGCGACGGCGCGCGAGCTCGCAGCGGCATCCCGCATCGTGTTCGGCTGCGGCAGGTACGAGGGCATCGACGAGCGTGTCGTCGAGTACGCCGCCACGCTCGGCGAGGTGCGCGTGCTCAGTCTCGGCGATTACGTGCTCAACGGCGGCGAGGTCGCCGCCATGGCGATGATCGAGGCGATCGGGCGGCTGATCCCCGGCGTGGTGGGCAACCCGGACAGCCTCGCCGAGGAGTCGCACGAGGACGGGATGCTGGAATATCCGTCGTACACCAAACCTGCGCAGTGGCGGGATCGTGCGGTGCCGGCGGTGCTGCTCAGCGGAAACCACGCCGCGATCGCGCAATGGCGCCGCCAGCAGCAGGTCGAGCGCACCCGGCGACGCCGGCCGGACCTGCTGGACTGACCCCGATGCCCGGGAGGGCGACGGGAAGGGCCAGACTGTTGCTCACACCCGGAAGGAGCGCGATGCGCCGCGCCAAGATCGTTGCAACACTCGGTCCGTCGACATCGTCGTACGAGGTCGTCGAGTCGCTCGTGCGGGCGGGACTCGACGTCGCACGCCTGAACCTCAGCCACGGCGAGTACGCCGTCCACGAGCAGGCGTACTGGAACGTGCGGCGCGCGAGCGATTCGACCGGTCGCGCGGTCGGCATCCTCGTCGACCTGCAGGGGCCGAAGATCCGGCTCGGGCGCTTCGCGGACGGCCCGCACGTGTTGCGGCCCGGTGACGCATTCACGATCACCACCGAGGATGTCGTCGGCACGAAGGACATCGTCGGCACGACGTTTCCGCAGTTAGCCGGCGACGTGGTGCCCGGGGACACCCTGCTCATCGACGACGGCAAGGTACGGCTGCGGGTGATCGACACCGACGGTGTGCGGGTGCGCACCGAGGTCGTCGTCGGCGGGACAGTGTCCAACAACAAGGGGATCAACCTGCCCGGCGTCGCCGTCAGCGCCCCGGCGATGAGCGAGAAGGACGAAGCCGACCTGCGGTGGGCGCTGGCGCTCGGTGCCGACCTGGTCGCGCTGTCGTTCGTGCGGTCACCGAGAGACGCTCAGCGGCCGCGGGTGATCATGGCCGAGGAGGGGCGGCGCATCCCGATCATCGCCAAGATCGAGAAGCCCGAGGCGGTCGAGCATCTGCAGGAGATCATCGACGCGTTCGACGGGGTGATGGTCGCGCGCGGCGACCTCGGCGTCGAGCTGCCGCTGGCGGATGTCCCCATCGTTCAAAAGCACGCCATCGAGCTCGCCCGGCGCTGGGCCAAGCCCGTGATCGTCGCGACCCAGATGCTCGAGTCGATGATCGTCAACCCGGTGCCGACGCGGGCGGAGACCTCGGATGTCGCCAATGCGGTGCTGGACGGGGCGGATGCCGTGATGCTGTCGGGCGAGACGAGCGTCGGTGCGCACCCCGTCACCGTGGTGGAGACCATGGTCCGGATCGTGTCGTCGACCGAGGAGCATGGCCTTGACCGCATCCCGGCGCTGGGCACGAAGCCGCGCACGCAGGGCGGCGCGATGACGCTGGCCGCCGTCACGATCGCCGACTTCGTCGAGGCGCGCTACCTGTGCGTCTTCAGTCAGTCCGGCGACTCCGCGCGGCGCATGGCGCGGCTACGGCACGAGATCCCCATCCTGGCTCTCACCGACCTGCCCAGCACGCGGTCCCGCCTCGCGCTGACGTGGGGTGTCGAGCCGTTCCTCGTGCCGCGGGTGCCCACCACCGACGAGCTGATGATGGTTCTCGACGATGCGGTGATCGCCGCCGGTCGCGCCGAGGCGGGGGACAAGGTCGTCGTCACCGCCGGGGCGCCCCCGGGCATCGAGGGCTCTACCAACAACGTGCGCGTCCACATCGTCGGCGCGCTGCACGGCGAGTGACGCGGACCTAGGCGACTCCGAGGAACGCGCGGTCGGTCAGCACGATCGGGCCGTCCTCGGTGACGGCCACCGTGTGCTCGGAGTGCGCGCCGCGTGAGCCGTCGGCGCTGCGCAGCGTCCATCCGTCCGCGTCGGTGACCAGCTCGTCGGTGGTCGCGAGGAACCACGGCTCCAGCGCGACCACGAGTCCAGCGCGCAGCGGATAGCCGCGCTCGGGCTTGCCGTCGTTGGGAACGTGCGGGTCGCCGTGCATCACCCGCCCCACCCCGTGGCCGCCGAAGTCGGTGTTGATCGCGTACCCCTCGCCGGGCGCGACCTCGGCGATCGCGTGGGAGACGTCGCCGATCCGGTGGCCCACGGTCGCGGCGGCGATCGCGGCATCCAGCGCACGCTCACTGGTGTCGATGAGGCGCAGATCCTCGTCGCGCGGTGTGCCGACGACGAATGAGACCGCGGAGTCGGCGACCCAGCCGTCGACCGATGCGGCGAAGTCGAGCGACACCAGGTCGCCGTCGCGCAACGCGTAATCGTGGGGGAGGCCGTGCAGCACCGCATCGTTGATCGAGGTGCAGATCACCTTGCCGAACGGGCTGGCCCCGAACGACGGGTGGTAGTCGATGTAGCAGGATTCCGCGCCGGCCCGGCGGATCATGTCGTGCGCGTGCCGGTCGATCGCGAGCAGGTTCGTGCCCACCGCCGTCTCGTCGCGCAGGGTCGCGAGCACCTCCGCCACGAAGCGTCCCGCCGGGCGCATCTGCTCGATCTCGGCCGGTGTGCGCAACTCGATCATCGTGTTCCTTCCGGGGTTGCATCCATTGTGTCCGATGGGTCGCCTGAGAGGATGCCGGGCGGCCGGCGCCGCCACGAGGGCGGGGCGTAGCATCGACGACATGTGGCTTCGGCGGGCGTACTACGGCTGGCTGATCCCGGCTGCCTTTCTGCTGCCGCTGTGGCTGCTGCTCGGATGGGGCGTCTTCGACGCCGGCGGCTGGGCATTCCTGTGGGTGCTGTTCATCGCCGTGCCATCGGTGTTCGCCGGACAGCTCGCACTCACGGTCCTGGTGCGCGCACGCACGTCGGCGAGGTCGCGGCGAGCGGTGTCGTGGCCGGATGTCGCGGGCTTCACGGTGTGGCACGCCCTGACCTTCGCGCTCGGGTTCTACACCCAAGCGTGGTGGGCCCCGGTGTTCGTGCTGACCGTAGCCGTCGGGCTCGGCCTGTTCTGGCTCGAGGTGTGGCAATTATGGCGCGAGGCGACGACGACGCGACTGCTGATCAGCGCCGTCACCGGGGTCGACTCGATCGCCCCGCGGTCGCGTTCCACCGCCCCTGCCCGCGACGTCTACGTCCTCAGCGAGCGGGCACCGGCGCGACGCTGAGCGCGTTTTGGCCGGGTTCGGCATCCATGGCACAATGGATGTTTGTGCCCTGACGGGGTTCTGCCTCAGGGGGACCCGCCGCAAGGCCTGAGCCGGCGGCTGCGGGCACGACTTCCACCATCGCATCGCGCTCGACCTGAGGCGGGTGCAGAGAGAGACGATCATGCAGATCCTCGACGCCGTCGACGCGGCCTCGCTCCGCTCCGACATCCCCCCGTTCAGCCCCGGCGACACCGTCAAGGTGCACGTCAACATCACCGAGGGCAACCGGTCGCGCATCCAGGTCTTCCAGGGGGTCGTCATCGGCCGATCCGGAGACGGCGTGCGCGAGACGTTCACGGTCCGCAAGATCAGCTTCCAGGTGGGCGTCGAGCGCACCTTCCCGGTGCACAGCCCCGTCATCGACCACATCGAGGTCGTCACGCGCGGCGATGTGCGCCGAGCCAAGCTCTACTACCTGCGCAACCTCCGCGGCAAGAAGGCCAAGATCAAGGAGAAGCGCGACAACTGACCGTCGCCATCGACGCCCCGGGCTCCGCGCTCGGGGCGTCGCCGCATTGCGGGATGCGTCGGTCCGTGGCATCCGGGAATCCGCCGTATTCGCGGCCCAGCGGTCACGATGCACGGTCGCTGATGTGCGACGCTTGACAGTGCGGCCACCCACATGCGGCGTGCCCGGCGGCGAAGGACCCCATGACCAGCGAGACCACGGCGGGCGCGGCCAGTGATCCGGCGATCCCGGTGATCCGGCGCGAGGAACCGGTCCGCCGCCGTGGCTGGGTCACATTCCTGCGGGACGTGCTCATCATCGTGCTGGTCGCGGTGCTGGTTTCGTTCCTGGTCAAGACGTTCCTCGTCCGCTCGTTCTACATCCCGTCGCAGTCGATGGAAGACACGCTGCTCGTCCAGGACCGCATCCTCGTCGACGAGATCACCCCGAAGTTCGGCGGCTACGCGCGCGGGGATGTCGTGGTGTTCCGCGATCCGGGCGGCTGGCTTCCGATCTCGCAGCCCGACGCCCGCCCCGCGATCGTGCAGGGCGTCGATTGGATGCTGTCTCTGGTGGGGCTGTCCGCTCCCGACAGTGACGACCACCTGATCAAGCGCGTCATCGGACTGCCCGGCGACCATGTCATCTGTTGCGACGCGATCGGGCAGATCACCGTCAACGGCGTGCCGATCGACGAGACGTCCTACGTGAAGCTGCAACCGGGCGAGACCGTCCCGGAGACGGTTCCGTTCGACGTCACGGTGCCGGCGGATTCGCTGTGGGTGCTCGGTGACAACCGCGACCGGTCCAAGGACTCGCGATACAACCAGGAGCAGCCGGGCAAGGGTTTCGTGCCTCTGGGCAACGTGGTCGGGCGTGCGTTCGTCATCACGTGGCCGTTCGACCGCTTCGGCGCGATCGACTTCCACCACCAGGTGTTCGCCGGTGTCCCCGACCCTACGAAGGCCGGCGCGTCGCCGTGACCGTCGTCGAGCCGCGGCTGACGCTCGAGCGGAGACTCCTGAAGGAGCGTCCGGTGATCATCGCGTGCGACGAGGTCGGACGTGGGGCGCTCGCCGGGCCGGTCGCTGTCGGCGCGGTGGCGGTCGACGCGCCGCGGGCGCGCAAGCGCGTGCCGGCCGGGCTGCGGGACTCCAAACTCGTGCCCGAGCCCAAGCGGGCGGCGGTCGCGAGCCGGGCGGCAGCGTGGGTGGGCGGGTCCGCCGTGGGCTGGGCGAGTTCGATCGAGATCGACGAGTTCGGCATCATGCGCGCGCTCGGCCTGGCGGCGATCCGGGCCATCGCCGACCTGCAGGCGCACGGGGTGGTCGCCGAGGAAGCCATCGTGATCCTCGACGGCAACTACGACTACATCTCCCCGGCGGGCGCCGTCGGCCTGACGGTGCGCCCGGTGATAAAGGCCGATCGCGACTGCGCGAGCGCGGCCGCGGCATCCGTCATCGCCAAGGTCGCGCGCGACGCGCTGATGACGGGTCTTCACGACGAGCTGCCCGCCTACGAGTGGGCGCGCAACAAGGGGTACGCGAGCCCCGAGCACCGTGAGGCGATCCGCGCGCACGGTCTGAGCGCGCATCACCGGTCGTCGTGGGCGATCGCGGAGTGGCCGACGCTGTTCTGAGGCGCGTCAGCTGTCCAGCGACAGCTCCTCCGGCAGGTGGAAGTCCCGGCGGGACAGTTCCTCCACGTTGACGTCCTTGAACGTGAGCACCCGAACGCTCTTTACGAAGCGGTCGGCCCGGTAGATGTCCCAGACCCACACGTCGGTCATCGTGATTTCGAAATAGAAGTCGTGCTCGGTGTCGCGGCGGACGACGTTGACCTCGTTGGCGAGGTAGAACCGGCGCTCCGTCTCGATCACGTACTGGAACTGCGAGACGACGTCTCGATACTCCTTGTAGAGAGCGAGTTCCAGCTCGCGGTCGTAATCCTCGAAGACGTCGTCATCCATGGTGTGTCCATCCTAGAGGCGGCTCGCCGCGTGCATCGTCGACCCCACCGGCGGCCGATTCCGGGGCGTGCGGACCGAGTTCGCCAGACCGCGGGATCCGGCGGATCGCGACGTGGTCGCCCCGGCGACGATGGCGTCATGGCGGAAAAGGATGTGCTGGGGCGAGCCGGTGAGGAGCGCGCCGCGGCCTACCTCGCGGAGCTGGGCTGTACGGTGCTCGACCGCAACTGGCGCGCGCCCGGCGGCGAGTTGGACCTCGTCGTCGCCGACGGACGCGAGATCGTCGTCGTCGAGGTCAAGACCCGTCGCGGCCTCGGTTTCGGGCATCCTCTCGAAGCGGTCGACGATCGGAAGCGCCGGCGCCTGTGGCGCCTCGCGATGGCGTGGGCGGTCGCTCACCCGAAGCACGCGCGAGGACGCGACATCCGCCTCGATGCCATCGCGATCGTGGGCGCCGATCCGGCGACCGGGTCGCTCGAACACGTGCGGGACCTGCGGTGAGCGTTGCGCGCACCTGGGCCGTCGCCCTCGTGGGTCTGGAGGGGGCGCTCGTGGAGGTGGAGGCGGACCTGTCCAACCAGACACCCGGCTTCTCGATCATCGGCCTGCCCGACAAGGCGCTCGGCGAGGCGGCGCTTCGCGTGCACAACGCGTGCGTGAACAGCGGGATGTCGCTGCCGCGGCGGCGGCTGACCGTCAATCTGTCGCCGGCGAGCCTGCCGAAGCAGGGGTCGGGGTTCGACGTGGCGATCGCGATCGCGTCGCTCGCGACCGAGCCGGGGATGGATGCCGCGTCGGTGGCGGCCACCGTGCACCTGGGTGAGCTCGGTCTGGACGGGCGGCTGCGACCGGTGGCCGGCGTGCTGCCTTCGGTGCTCGCCGCGGCACGGGCCGGAATCGGCCGCGTCATCGTCCCCTATGCGAACCGCGCGGAGGCCGAGCTGGTGGAGGGTGTCCGAGTTCTGGGCGCGGCCACGCTGGCCGATGTAGCTCGCGCCCACGGAGCCGACGTGATGGACATGAACGTCGAGCCGGTGACGGCCCCGCCGGCCCCCGAGGAGGCGCCGCCCGCGCTGGATCTGGCCGAGGTCATCGGCCAGCGCGAAGCGGTCGAGGCGCTCATCGTCGCCGCCGCGGGAGGCCACCACCTGATGATGAGTGGGCCTCCGGGAGCCGGCAAGACGATGCTCGCCCGGCGTCTGCCGGGGATCCTGCCCGAACTGGACGATGCCGCGGCGCTGAGCGCGGCATCCGTCCGGTCGCTCGCGGGCGAATCGGTGACATCGCTGTCGCGGACTCCGCCGTTCGAGGCTCCGCATCACACCGCCAGCGTGGCATCGCTGGTTGGCGGCGGCTCTCGGCTGGTACGTCCGGGCGCGATCGCCCGCGCAAGCGAGGGCGTGCTGTTCCTGGACGAGGCGGGGGAGTTCCCCGCCTACGCCCTCGACGCGCTGCGTCAGCCGCTCGAAAGCGGCTCGATCGTCATCCATCGCGCCGGGATGACGGCATCCTTCCCGGCGCGATTCCAGCTGGTCCTGGCCACCAATCCGTGTCCGTGCGGCAACTACGGGGTGCGCGGCGCATCGTGCGACTGCGTTCCGCAGGCCATCCGCCGGTACCTCGGCCGGCTGTCGGGACCGTTGCTCGACCGCATCGACATCGAACTGTTCGTCGCGCGCGTCTCGGTGGCGCAGGCGGCCGCCGGCTCGGTCGTGACCACCACTGATGCCGCGCGCGAGCGGGTGCGCGAGGCGCGGGCGCGGGCGGCTCGGCGGCTGGCGCCCACGCCGTGGCGCGTCAACGCCGACGTATCCGGGTCGTGGCTGCGTCAGGGACCGTACGCTCCGACGCCGGTGGAGCGGCGCCCGCTGGATGCCGCGCTGCAGCGCGGTGCGATCACGCTGCGCGGCTACGACCGCGTACTGCGGGTCGCGTGGTCCAACGCCGACCTGGCCGGTCGGGATCGTCTGCGGCTGGACGACATCGGCCGTGCGCTGTACCTGAAGAAGGGGATCAACGCGTGACCGCGACGACTTTCACCCTCGATCGCGCCGAACGGGCGCTGGACCGCGTGATGGTGACGGCGGGATGCGGGGAGCAGGCGCTGCGCCGCGCGTACGCCGCCGCGGTGTGGAGTTGCCTGGTCGAACCCGGTGACAGCACGGCGGGGCAGCTCATCGCGGCTTTCGGGTCGGATGCGGCGCTGCAGATCGTGAGCACGGGGCGCGCCGACGGGATCGCCGCTGCAGCATCCGGTCTCTCATCGAAAGACCTGACCGACGGGATCGCGCGGTGGCGGCCTCGCCTCGACACCGGCGCGATCGACCGCGCATTCGACAGCGCCGCGCGTGCGGGGGTGCGGTTGCTGACGCCGGATGACAGCCGATGGCCGGTGGCCGGCGACGACCTGGGCGCGCACGCCCCGGTGTGTCTGTGGGTGCGCGGCGACGTCGCCGCGCTCGGGCGTGCGGATCGCTCGCTGGCGATCGTCGGCGCGCGTGCGGCGACCGGATACGGCGAGCACGTGGCGATGGAACTGGCCGCCGAGCTCTCCGGTCGCGGTGTCACGATCGTTTCCGGCGCCGCGTACGGGATCGACGGCGCGGCGCACCGGGCGGCTCTGACGGCGGGGGGAATGACCGTCGCTCTCCTGGCCGGGGGTGTGGATCGTCCGTATCCGGCCGGTCATCACCGCCTGCTCGAACAGATCACGGCATCCGGTGCCGTCGCCAGCGAGGTGCCGTGCGGCACGGCCCCGACCAAGTGGCGTTTCCTGCAGCGCAATCGGCTGATCGCCGCGATGTCCGCCGCGACGATCGTGGTCGAAGCCGGCTGGCGCAGCGGCTCGCTCAACACCGCCGGCCACGCGGCGGGCCTCGGCCGGCCACTGGGCGCGGTGCCCGGCCCTGTCACCAGCGCCGCGTCGGCGGGATGTCACCGCCTGTTGCGCGAGTACGACGCCCGGTGCATCACCGGGCCCGACGATGCCGCCGAGCTGCTCGGGCTCGATGCGCGGGACGCATCGCTGTTCGACCCGGGCGGGGCGCCGCGCACCGACGATCGGACGCGGATCGTCGACGCGCTGACGAGTCGCACGTGGCGTGGCGTCGATGACATCGCTCGGCGCAGCGGCATGGCCCCGACGGATGTCGAAGCGCAGCTGGGGATGCTGCAGCTGCTCGGCGAGGCGGAGTGCGACGGCTCGGGGTGGCGTCGCACCCCGCGCACGTGATCGGTGTCGGCGTGCCCGTGACGGCGCCCGTTCCGTCGAGTCGAGCTGAGTCCCCAACGGTGAGCCGCGTCGTCCCAGGTCCGGGGACGGGCATGCTGGAGGTATGCGGGTGGTGGATGCAGCGGACGTGTATGCGGCGCATCTGGCCGGCGTGCGGCGGCTCTCGCCCGCCACCGTCCGGGCCTACCGATCGGACCTGGCCGACCTCGCCGCCTCGACCGGTGACATACCGCTCGTCGACATCGACCTGGAGCACCTTCGGGAGTGGCTGTGGACGGCGACCAAACGTGGCGACGCGCGCGCCACGCTCGCCCGCCGTGCGGCGGCGGCCCGGGGCTTCTTCGCATGGGCGCTCGAAGCCGGGTACTTGCCGACCGACCCGAGCCTGCGCCTGCTGGCTCCGAAGCGCCATCGCACGCTGCCGGCGGTCGCGACCGCGGATGCGCTGCGCGACCTGCTCGACCGGCTCGCAGCGACCGCTGCCGAAGGCGATCCGCTCGCTCTGCGCGACTCGGCGATCCTCGAGCTGCTGTACGGGTCCGCGTTGCGCGTCTCCGAACTGTGCGGACTCGACATCGACGATCTCGATCCGGGCAGGGCCACGGCGCGCGTCACAGGCAAGGGCTCGAAGGAGCGCGTGGTGCCCTACGGGCGGCCCGCCGCGCGCGCGATCGAGGCGTATCTGGTGCGCGGGCGCCCGTCGCTGCGCGCCCGGTCCCGGGCCGCATCCGCCGGCACGGAGCTGTTCGTGGGGGCTCGTGGCGGCCGCATCGGACCTCGATCGGTCTACGACCTGGTCGCTCGGACGCTGGCGCCCGTCGTCGGCTCGTCGGCGGTGGGTCCGCACGCGCTGCGGCACTCGGCCGCCACCCACCTGCTCGACGGCGGAGCCGATCTTCGCGCGGTTCAGGAGATGCTCGGACACGCGAGCCTGGGCACCACGCAGATCTACACGCACGTGTCGAGCGAGCGCCTCGCGGCGACGTATCGCCTGGCCCACCCCCGCGCCTGAGCACAAGCGATTCATCGCCGCCGCTCAGCGAAGCACGCGCCACCCGGGGCTACGGTGGCCGGGTGGGGGTTCGCGGCGCAGTCGTGCTCGGTCTCGCCGCTGCCGCAGCTGTTGCGATCAGCGGGTGCAGCTCGCCCGGTCCCGCACCGTCTCCGACGCGACAGACCGGATCCGGCACACCGCTGCTGGTCGCGGTCGGCAACTCCTTCGTCGGCGGGTCGCCCATGGACTCCGGCGCCGCATCCCGGTGGCCGGCACTGGTGGCCGACGCCGTCGGCGCGGATGTGGAGGTCATCTCCGCGGGCGCGTCGGGTTACCTCGCCGCCGGCGACGGCGGGCTGACGTATCAGGATCTCGTGGCGCGCATCCCGGCGGATGCCGACGTCGTCATCGTGATGGGAAGCGATGACGACGACGGCCGGTCCGAGAGCGACATCCAGGCAGCGGCTGTCCGCGCGCTGCAGGAGGCGCGCTCCCGTGCCCCCGAGGCGACACTGATCGTCGCATCGACGCCGTGGGTGGAGGCCGTCCCGCGGCAGGGGATCGTCATCACCCGGGATGCGGTGCGCGCGGCGGCCGATGAGATGGGCGCCGTCTTCGTGGACTCACTGGCCGAGGGGTGGCTGGTCACGGGGCCGCCGGGCCAGATCGGCTTCGACGGACTGCATCCGACCGATCTCGGACACGCCGAGATCGCCGATGACCTGATTCCGGTCGTCGCGCAAGCCCTCGAGGGGCGGGACGAGTCACCGCCTACCCTCGGACCATGACCATCAGTGCGAGCATCCTCATCCTCGGTGCAGGCGGCGACCTGACCAAACGACTGCTGTTGCCGGGGCTGGCGAGCCTGTTGAGCGTGTACGACTACGACGTGCAGGTGATCGGTGCGAGCTTGGACGAGCGCACGCAGGAGGAGTGGAAGGAGATGATCCGGGCGAGCTTCGCGCAGGTGCGCGACCCAGCCGATGCCGACCGGTTCCTCGAGTCGGCCAAGTACATCACCGGGGACGTCACCGATGTCGAGTCGCTGCGGTCGATGCTCGCCGCGTGCGACCACTCGCCCGTCATGTACTTCGCGCTGCCGCCGGCGGTCACCGCGCGAGTGTGCGCGGCGCTGCGGCGGATCGACCTGCCGGATGACACGCGCCTCGCTCTGGAGAAGCCGTTCGGGGTCGACCTCGCTTCCGCGCAGGCCCTCGACCTGCTGATCGCTCGGCTCGTGCCCGAGCGGCAGGTGTTCCGCATCGATCACTTCCTCGGCATGTCGATGGTGCTGAACATCATCGGCCTGCGTTTCGCCAACCGGTTCCTCGAGCCGGTGTGGAACGCGGCGAACGTCGAGCGGGTCGAGATCGTGTACGACGAGACGCTCGGGCTGGAGGGGCGCGGGGGGTACTACGACAAGGCCGGCGCGCTGGTCGACATGCTGCAGAGCCACCTGCTCGAGGTGCTGGCGCTGGTGGCCATGGAGGAGCTTCCCAAGCTGGACGAGGTGGAGCTGCGCTCGAATGCGGCGCAGGTGCTCCGCTCCACGCGGCTGTGGAACGACGACCCGGTCACGGCGGGGAAGCGAGCGCGTTACACCGCCGGCCGGGTCGACGACAAGAACCTGCCGTCGTACGTGGACGAGCCGGGCGTCGACCCCGGCCTGAACACCGAGACGCTCGCGCAGCTCGTGGTGGAGGTCGACACCTCGCGGTGGCGAGGGGTGCCCTTCGTGCTGCGCTCGGGCAAGGCGCTGGGGCAGAACCGCAAACAGGTGACCGTCTTCATGCGGCCCGTGCACCCGCTGCAGGGTTTCTTCGGTGCCCCGCAGCCGGACCGGGTGACGCTGGAGCTGAAGGCCGGTGAGGTGGAGCTGCTGGTCACGACGAACGGAAGCGGCGATCCGTTCACCCTGGAGCAGCAGACCCTGGAAGCGAAGATGGACCCCGGCGACATGCTCCCGTACGGCCAGGTGCTGCGCGGGATCTTCGACGGCGACCCGCTCCTGTCGGTGCGCGGCGACATGGCCGAGGAGTGCTGGCGCATCGTCGATCCGGTGATCGCGGCGTGGCGGGCCGGCACGGTGCCGCTCGAGGAGTATCCCGCCGGCTCAGCCGGCCCCGCCGGTTGGTGACGCGGCGCGGGCCTCGTGCGGCTTCGCGCCCAGGTCGCGGTCGCTGCCTTCGTCGGGGGATGCCGGCGCGTCGGTCGACCGACCGTAGGTGCGGTCCGCGGCATCGGCCTGTTCGCCCTCGGTCTCCCCGACCACGAGCGGCAGCCGATCCTCATGACCTTTCTCGGCGGTCGCGATCGCATCGGCCGCGCGTACCAGACTCAGGTGCGACAGCGCCTGCGGGACGTTGCCCATCTGACGCCCGCGCGCCGGGTCGTACTCCTCGGTGAGCATTCCGACGTCGTTGACCAACGTGGTCAAGCGGTCCATGAGAGCGCGCGCGTCGGCGACGCGTCCTGACGCGGCGTACTGCTCGACGAGCCAGAACGAGCAGGCCAGGAATGGATGCTCCGTCCCGGGCAGTCCGTCGACCCCGCTCTCGGGCCGGTACCGCAGCAGCAGTCCGTCGACCATCAGGTCCTCTTCGATGGCTCTCACCGTGCCCGTCATCCGCGGGTCGTCGGCCGCGATGAAGCCGATCTGCGGCAACTGCAGCAGCGCAGCGTCGACCCCGCTCGCGCCGTAGTGCTGGACGAAGGTGTTGCGCTCGGCGTCGAAGCCGTGCGCGAAGATCTCGTCGCGGACGCGTTCACGCAATTGGATCCAGCGCCGCTCCTCGCCCGGCAGCCCGAAGTCCTCGACGGCTCGGACGCCGCGGTCGAACGCCGCCCAGACCATCGCCCGCGAATGGGTGAACTGCTGCTCGTCGCCGCGGATCTCCCAGATGCCGCGGTCCGGCTTCTCCCAGTTGTCTTCGAGGAACCCCAGCAGTGCGCGCTGCAGCGGCCACGACGCGCGCGTCTCCTCGAGGCCCGCGATGCGCGCGCCGTGCAACGCGACCATCACCTCCCCGAAGATGTCCCACTGCCGCTGCAGGTAGGCCGCGTTTCCGATGCGCACCGGAACCGCACCGCCATACCCCGAGAGCTCGGGCAGTTCGTACTCGGGCAGTCGCCGCTCGCCGGCGATCCCGTACATGATCTGCACGTCGGCGGGGTCTCCGGCGATCGCGCGCAGCAGCCAGCCGCGCCACTCCTCGGCCTCGGCGCGGTAGCCGTGGGTCATCAGGACGCCGATCGTCAAGGCGGCGTCGCGCAACCAGACGTAGCGGTAGTCCCAGTTGCGCACCCCGCCCTGCTCCTCGGGGAGGCTCGTGGTGACGGCGGCGACGATGCCGCCGGTGTCCTCGTTGGTCATCGCGCGCAGGAACAGCAGTGACCGTTGCACCTGGTCGTCGTACGGCGACGGAGGCTCGCTGCGAGCGGCCCAGTCCTCCCACCACCCGACGGTGTCGCGCAGCGCCGCATCCACGTCGACGGGGTCGGGCGGCTCGCGATGGGACGGGTACCACGTCAGGGTGAGGTCGACCGTGTCACCCGCTGCCACGTCGAATGTAGAACTGTGTCGCAGTCCGTCGGCGCGCCGCCGCGGACCGCCGATCAGCACGGCGTCCGGTCCCGCGGCGGCCAGCAGCGCCGTGCGGCCGCCGTGCTGAACCTGCCGGATCCACGGCAACGCGGCGCTGTAGTCGAATCGGACCCGGATGACCTCGTGGAATCGCACGACGCCGGTCAGTCCGCGGATGCGCCTGACGAGATTGGCGCGCCTGTCGTGCAGCGGCATGAACTCCAGCACCTCCGCCTCGCCGCCCGCGGTGCGCCAAACCGTCCGCAGCACGAAGGTGCCCGGCAGGTACGCGCGCTCGGAGCCGGTGATCGGGCCCTCGGGTGCGACGGTCCAGTGACCCGCCTCCTCGGAGTCCAGAAGTGCGGCGAACAGCGACGCCGAGTCGAATCGCGGCATGCACAGCCAGTCGAGTGAGCCGTGGCGCGAGATCAGGGCCGCGGTGTGCAGGTCGCCGATCATCGCGTAATCCTCGATCGGCATCGGATATGGGCTCATTCCCGAACGGTATGCGCGAAACCGCACGGCCGCGACCACTTGCCATCACGTCAGCGGACCTCTAGGGGTACGGGGCGCAGCAGGGCAGCAGCACCGCCCGCGGAATGCCGCCCAGCAGCAGCATCGGGTTGATGTACTCGCCGTCGAGACGGACCCCGAAGTGCACGGCGCCGGCAGCGGTGTGTCCGCCGAGCGAGATGACGCCCACCTCGTCCGCCCGCTCGACGACATCGCCGGGCCGCAGCGCCGAATCCACCGGCTCGAGCGTGGTGACCAGTCCGTCGCCGTGGTCGATGGTGAGGATGCCACGACCGGCCACCTGACCCGAGAACGCCACCACGCCACCGGCGGGAGCGCGCACGACCGGCGACGTCATCGGCCGCAGGTCGATGCCCCGATGCCCGGGACCGTAAGCGTGCGCGGGCGCCACGAACGGCCGCACCAGCCGGAAGCCGTCCACTGGCCAGATCCACCCGGCGGCGGCCAGGTCGACCGCCTCGACCGTGCGAGCCGCGGCCGGGGTCGAACCGCCGACGACGGGGCCGATGGCCAGACACAGCGCCACGGCGACGGCCAGACGTGCGTCGCGAACCATCCGGCCATGCTCGTGCCCCCGCCACCCGAGCGGTGCCCGGATGCGCCGATCGGTGCACTGCCGCGCCTTCGGGCCTCGCTGGGGAGGAACGGTTGCGGCTGGTACACTGGATGCGCACCCCGCTCGTCGGGGTGACTACGCGTGCCCATAGCGCAGGCGTGGCCGATCCGGTCGCGCAGCGCGGCATCCACTCCCACCGGTCCCCGTATCGGGGCGGGCGTGTGCCGGGTACCAGGAATGCCGACCGACCGGTCCGGCGACAAACCGCAACAGGCGCGCATCGCGCCGGAACAGGAGAACGGCCATGGCCGTCGTCACCATCCGCCAGCTGCTCGACAGCGGCGTGCACTTCGGGCACCAGACCCGACGGTGGAACCCGAAAGTCAAGCGCTTCATCCTCACCGAGCGCAGCGGCATCCACATCATCGACCTGCAGCAGTCGCTGGCCTACATCGACAAGGCGTACGAGTTCGTCAAGGAGACCGTCGCCCACGGTGGCACGGTGCTGTTCGTCGGCACCAAGAAGCAGGCGCAGGAGGTGCTCGCCGAGCAGGCGACCCGCGTCGGTCAGCCGTACGTGAACCAGCGCTGGCTCGGTGGGCTGCTCACCAACTTCCAGACCGTCTCGAAGCGGCTGGCGCGCATGAAGGAGCTCGAGGAGCTCGACTACGAGAACCCGGCGGAGAGCGGCCTGACCAAGAAGGAGCTGCTGCTGAAGAAGCGCGAGCTCGACAAGCTGCACAAGTCGCTCGGCGGCATCCGCAACCTGCAGAAGACCCCGTCGGCGATCTGGGTCGTCGACGCCAAGCGCGAGCACCTCGCCGTCGACGAGGCCAAGAAGCTCGGCATCCCGGTCATCGGCATCCTCGACACCAACGCCGACCCCGACGAGTTCCAGTACCCGATCCCGGGCAACGACGACGCGATCCGGTCGGTGGCGCTGCTGACACGCATCATCGCGGACGCGGCCGCCGAGGGTCTGATCCAGCGGCACAACCCGACCGACGAGTCGGCCGAGGCCGAGCCGCTGGCCGACTGGGAGCGCGAGCTGCTCGAGCAGAGCGCGCCGGCGCAGTCCTCCGCGGAGACGGAGAGGGTGGCCGACGTGAACGAGGCCAAGGCCGAGGAAGCTGAGCTGGTCGGCGCGGAGCAGTCGGTCGTGGCCGAGTCGGCCACCGAGTCCGAGGCCGACGCCGCCGGTGCCGCCGCGCACGATGAGGCCATCGCGGCTGCCGCCGGCCAGTCCGCCGACGCTGTCGCAGATGCCGAGGCCGCCGCGAACGCGCCGGTTCCCGTGGTCGACGTGCCGACCGTCATCGATGAAGCCCTCGCGGACGAGCCCGTGGCCGACGCGGCCGAGTCTGCCACCGAGGCCGACGCCGAGCCGCTGGTCGCGACCATCGCCGAGGCCACCGACCGGTAGCCGACCGGGCAGACGCACCCGGCGGGGTCGTCCTTCGGTTTCGACGACCGGAGACGGCTCCGCTGAGGCATCCCACACCAGCATCCACCACACGCAAGGAGCCGCCACCCATGGCAAACTTCACCATCGCCGACATCAAGTCGCTGCGCGAGCAGCTCGGAACGGGCATGGTCGACACCAAGAAGGCGCTCGAGGAGGCCGACGGCGACCTTGAGCGCGCCGTCGAGATCCTGCGCCTGAAAGGCGCGAAGGGCAACGCCAAGCGCGCCGACCGTTCCACCAGCGAGGGCATCGTCGTCGCCCGCGAGAGCGACGGCGCCGTCACCCTGATCGAGCTGGCGTGCGAGACCGACTTCGTCGCGAAGAACGATCGGTTCATCGCGCTCGCCGAGAAGGTCGCGGATGCCGCGGCCGCCGTCTCGGCCGACTCGGTCGACGCGGCGCTGACCGCCAGCACCGCGTCCTCGACGGGCTCGGGAACCGGCACGGTCGAACAGCTCATCTCCGACGAGGCCGCCATCATCGGCGAGAAGATCGAGCTGCGCCGCGTGCGCACGCTGCGCGGCGAGCACTTCGAGGTGTACCTGCACAAGACCAGCAAGGACCTCCCGCCGCAGATCGGCGTGGTCGTCGCCTACACCGGCGACGATGCCGAGACCGCCCGCAGCATCGCTCAGCACATCTCGTTCGCGAACCCGTCGTACCTGACCCGCGACGATGTGCCGGATGCCGACGTCGAAAAGGAACGGCAGATCGTCACCGAGATCTCGCGCAACGAGGGAAAACCCGACGCCGCACTGCCGAAGATCGTCGAGGGGCGGGTGAACGCCTTCTTCAAGCAGGTCGCCCTCCTCGACCAGGATTACGCGAAGGACAACAAGCTGTCCGTCGGCCAGGTCGCCAAGGACGCCGGCATCACGGTCACCGATTTCGCCCGGTTCAAAGTCGGCGCGTAACGCGTCGGTCGAAGGCCCGCACCCGATCCGGTGCGGGCCTTCGCGTTGCCGTACCGTGTTACAGGCGACGAGAGGATGACGCGTGATCGATGAGGCGACCGGCCGCCGGCGTGTACTGCTCAAACTCTCCGGGGAAGCATTCGGCGGCGGCCAACTGGGGGTCAACCCCGACATCGTCAGCCAGATCGCGCAGGAGATCGCCGCCGCCGTGGACCGCGTGGAGATCTCCGTGGTCGTAGGCGGGGGGAACTTCTTCCGCGGCGCGGAGCTGAGCCAGCGCGGCATGGACCGCGGTCGCGCCGACTACATGGGCATGCTCGGCACGGTCATGAACGCGCTGGCGCTGCAGGACTTCCTCGAGCAGGCCGGCGCGGCCACCCGTGTGCAGTCGGCGATCTCGATGACCCAGGTCGCCGAACCCTACATCCCGCGTCGCGCGCAGCGGCACATGGAGAAGGGCCGGGTCGTGATCTTCGGCGCCGGCGCCGGATTGCCGTACTTCTCCACCGACACCGTGGCGGCCCAGCGTGCGCTCGAGATCGGTGCGAACGAGGTGCTCCTGGCCAAGCACGGTGTCGACGGGGTGTACACCGCCGACCCGAGGAAGGATGCCACGGCGACCCGCATCGAGCGGATCACGTACTTCGACGCGCTGCAGCGCGGACTCAAGGTCGTCGATTCGACCGCGTTCAGCCTGTGCATGGACAACGGCATGGACATGCGCGTGTTCGGGATGGAGCCGGCGGGCAACATCACCCGGGCGCTGCTGGGCGACCCGATCGGCACGGTCGTGACGGTGTGACCTTCGAGGCGCACCGAGCCCCCCATTAGACTGAGCCGCACGCCGTACCGATAGGAGCACCAGTGATCGCCGACGTGTTGGCCGACGCAGTGTCGCGCATGGACCGGGCCGTCGAGGCCGCGAAAGACGACTTCGCGACCGTGCGCACCGGACGGGCGAACCCGCAGCTGTTCCAGAAGATCATGGTCGACTACTACGGGTCGCCGACGCCGCTGGCCCAGCTGGCGTCGCTGAACAATCCGGAGGCGCGAACCCTCGTCGTGACCCCGTACGACAAGTCGGCGCTCAAGGCGATCGAGCAGGCGATTCGCGATACGCCGAACCTGGGCGCCAACCCCACCAACGACGGCACACTCGTGCGGGTGACCCTGCCGGAGCTGACCGAGGAGCGACGCCGCGAGTTCGTCAAACTGGTGCGTGCGAAGGGCGAGGATGCCAAGGTCCATGTGCGCGGCATCCGTCGCAAGTCCAAGGACGACCTCGACGAGCTTAAGAGCGACGTCGGCGAAGACGAGGTGAGCCGGGCCGAGAAGGAGCTGGACGTCCTCACGCGCACGCACGTCGATGCGATCGACGAGGCGCTCAAGCGCAAAGAGGCAGAACTGCTCGAGGTGTGAGACCCTCATGACCGACCCCACCGGCGAGGCGTCCGCGGCCGGTACTCGCGCCCCGCTGACGCGCCGTGAGGCGGCGGCGATGCGGCGCCGACCGGTGGAGCCGGAGGTGGCCCCGCGGCTGCAGAACTCGGTGCGTGCCGCGCGGACCGAGTTCGAAAGTCAGGTAGCGCACGCGCGCGCGGAGTTCGACAACGCCAACGAGCGGATCAAGCAGCGCACCGGACGCGACCTGATCGTCGCGACGGCGATCGGAATCGGCATCGGCATCGTCGTCATCGCATCCCTGATCTTCTTGAAGTGGCTGTTCGTCTTCTTCGCCCTGGCGGCCAGTGTGGTCGGGATCTTCGAGTTCGGCCGGGCGCTTCAGGTGTCGGGGCGCCGCGTCGATCTCGTCGTGCAGCTCGTGATCGGCACCCTGCTGACCCTGTCGGGATGGTTCCTGGGCCTGTGGCTGCAGTGGGTCGTGGTGTTCGCCGCCGTCGTGATCGTCATCGTCTGGCGCCTCGTCGCCCAGATGGTCGCGAAAGACGGTCGCATCTACGCGGCGGTGCTCGACGATGTGCTGACCGCCGGGCTGCTGCAGCTGTACGTCCCGTTCCTGGCGAGCCTGTGCGTGCTGGTGCTGCGTCAGGACCAGGGCGAGTGGTGGGTGCTGGCGTTCATCATCGTCGTGGTCGCCTCCGACACCGGCGCCTACGCGACCGGCCTGACCTTCGGCAAGCATCCGATGGCGCCGCGCATCAGCCCGAAGAAGACCTGGGAGGGCTTCGCGGGCTCCGCGCTGGCCGCTCTGGCAGCCGGCGTCCTGCTGGCGGCCTTCATGCTGCACCTGCCGTGGTGGACGGGGCTGATCATCGGTGCGGTGATCTTGAGCACCGCCACGGCGGGCGACCTGGGGGAGTCGATGATCAAGCGCGACCTGGGCATCAAAGACATGAGCTCGTGGCTGCCCGGCCACGGCGGCGTGCTCGATCGGCTCGACTCGATCCTCCCCTCGGCCGCCGGTGCACTGGCGCTGTACTACCTGCTCTCCCCGCTGGCGGCGTCGTGACCGGTGACGCCGACGGGCCGGCCGCCTTCGCCGACGCATCCGGCCGCGAGAGAGGTTACGACAAGCGCGCGGTCGACGAATTCCTCGCCCGCGCCCGCGGCGCGTTCGAGTCCGACGACGATCAGCTGTCCGCGATCCAGGTGCGGGAGGCGGCTTTTCCGCTCGTGCGACGCGGCTACGCCATTGCGCCGGTGGACGCGGCCCTGGCCCGTGTCGAGGATGCCTTCGCGGCACGCGAGCGCGAGCGGGCGCTGACCCACGACGGAAGCGAGGCGTACGTTGACGAGATCCGTTCCGAGGCGCAGGTGGTCCTGGACCGCCTCACACGTCCGAAGGGACGCAGATTCGACCGGGTGAGCGGTCTGCGGTACGGCTATCGCATCGACGAGGTCGACCTGGTCGCCGACAAGGTGGCGGCATACCTGGCATCCGGCGGTTCCGTCGGCGTCGAGCAGGTGCGCGCGGTGGCGTTCCGGATGCAGCGCGGCGGCTACCGCGAGTCGCAGGTGGATGCCGTGCTCGACGCGGTCGTGCAGGTCATGCTCGCGGTGGCGTGAGGGAAGACCGCGCGATAGCACGCACCGGAACGTCGGGCTAGACTCGCAGAACTGTGACTTCCGGCAACGAGATGACACCCGTTACATCCCGTCAGGCAGCACGCCGCTCCCAGGCGTCCGCCCCGGGCCGCCCGGCGGGTCGTCGCATCGGGACTGCGGCGTCGCGCTGGTCGCGTCGTCGGGGCGTCCTCGGCATCTTCGCCGTATTCGCGGTGCTGGGCTTCGCGGTCGCCTACATCGGTCCGACCGGCTTCGCGCTGACCAAGGCCCGGGCGACCACGATCCCCGTGACGCTGTACGCCGACACGATCGCCGACGTGCAGTCGCTGAATGCCGCGGCCGGCGCCGTCGACGAACCGATCGCTTTGAACCGCGACGGGTACAGCGTCTATGTGACGCCCAAGCCGACGCCCACCCCGACCGCCACCGCCACCGCCAAGGCCTCGTCCGGCAGCTCGGGCGGCTGGTCGGTGCCGTTCGTCTCGCCCGATCCGGGCAGCGCGCAGGCCATCGCGTACGACATGGTCATGGCGCGCGGCTGGGGCGACGACGAGTTCTCGTGCCTCGTGGCGCTGTGGAACCGCGAATCCGGGTGGCGGGTGAACGCCTACAACTCCGGCAGCGGGGCGTACGGCATCCCGCAGGCACTGCCCGGCAGCAAGATGGCATCCGCGGGCGACGACTGGGAAACCAATCCCGCCACGCAGATCTCGTGGGGTCTGGGCTACATCGAAGGCCGATACGGCACGCCCTGCGGCGCGTGGGGGCATTCGCAGAGCACCGGCTGGTACTGATCCGATGCCGCGGGCGAACCGGCGGCTCCCGGATCCGCCGCACGGCGACTCTTTCGAGCGCATGCTCGCCGGGTGGAAACGCACCGAGACCCGCCGCGGCGCGCAGTGGACCGTCCAGCCGGTCTCGGCCGCTCAGGCGGTGAAGACCTACGCCTGCCCCGGATGCGCACGACTCATCGAGCCCGGCACGGCGCACCTGGTGGTGTGGCGGGCCGATGGGGTGCTCGGCGACGCCGCCGACGTCGCGGCGCGACGACACTGGCACACCGGGTGCTGGAAGGTCTCGTGACGCTGGAGATCCGCGGTCCGCTGCAGCTGCCGGCCCGCCGCGAGGAGGTCGAGCTCGAGACGCTCGACGGGCTGACGCTGGTGGGCGAGCTGGCGACGCCCGAGGACCGCGAGCCGGTCGCGACGCTGGTGACCCTGCATCCGCTGCCCACCGCCGGCGGCTTCATGGACTCGCACATCATCCGAAAGGCGGCGGCGCGGCTACCTGCGCTCGCGGACCTGGCGGTGCTGCGGTTCAACACCCGAGGCACGACTTCCGCGCGGGGCACGAGCGAGGGAGCCTTCGACGGCGGTCGTGCGGAGGCATTCGACCTGGCCGCCGCGATGGACTTCGTCGCAGATCGCGCGCTGCCGCATCCGTGGCTGGTCGGGTGGTCGTTCGGCACCGAGATCGCCCTCAAGTACGGACGCGACCACCCGGTCGACGGTGTCATCCTGCTCTCCCCGCCGCTGCACCGCACCTCCGACGAGGAGTTGGCGGCGTGGGCGCACGACGCGCGGCCGATGATCGCGCTGATCCCGGAGTTCGACGACTACCTGCGGCCTGAACCGGCGGCGCAGCGCTTCGCGCTGGCCCCGCGCACCGTGCTGGTACCGGTCGAGGGCGGCAAGCACCTGTGGGTCGGCGAGACCCAGACGCGGCGGGTCCTCACCGAGATCGTCGCGGCCGTGAACCCGTCGGCGCTGCCGCTGCCGACGGAGTGGGACCCTATCGCTCGTTCTGGCGGGGGATGACCACCTGGCGGTAGATGATCAGGATGCTCGCCGCGACCGGGATCGCCACGAGCGCCCCGAGAAGGCCGAGGAGGGACCCGCCGGCGAGCGCGGCGATGACCACCACCGCACCCGGGATCGACACCGCGCGATTCATGATCCGCGGCGAGATGATGTACGCCTCGACCTGCATGTAGACGAGGTAGTAGATCGCCGCGGCGATGATCGCCCAGGTCGGGGTGCCCAGCCCCGGGATGAGGCACGTCAGCACGATGATCACCGAGCCGGTGAGCGTTCCCACCAGCGGGATGAGCGAGAACGAGAAGGCGAGCACGGCGAGCACGGCGGGGAACGGCGCGCGGATGATGTTGAGGAAGATGAAGCTCAGGATGCCGTTGATCGCGCCGAGCGCCACCTGGCCCATCACGTAGTAGCCGACCGAGTCGGTGATCTGCTCCGACAGGTCGATGAAACGGGGACGCTTCGACGCCGGCACGAGCTGGTAGACCGCCGCCTTGATGGCCGGGGTCGAGGCGGTGAAGTAGATCGTGAGGATCAGCACCAGGAAAGCCCCGGTCAGGCCGCCGACGAAGGCGATGCTGACGTTGATCACACCGCCGGTGATCGACCCCCAGTTCTGCAGCAGCCAGTTCTGCGCGTTCGTAACGGTGTCTTCGAGGAATGACGGCTGCAGGCCCGGGAACAGGCCCTGCAGCCATGCCTGCACATCGTCGATCGAGGTGCCCTGCAACCAGTTGGTCAGCTCGCTGACCAGCTGGGTGACCTGTCCGACGATGATCGGCACGACCAGCAGCACGATCCCGGCGAAGATCAGCAGCACCCCGAGGATCGTGATGAGCACGGCCGCCCAGCGCGGTAGCCGGCGGCGCTCCAGGAAGGACACCACCGGCTCGAGACCGAGGGACAGGAACAGTGCGGTGCCGATGTACAGCAGGATCGTGGACAGGGTCTGGACGCTGCCGATGAACAGCAGGCCGAGCCCCACGCCGAGCGTCGCGACGAACGCGACCCGGAACGGATTCTGCAGCTTCACCGGCGGGCTCCTGTTCGCGCCACGCGATTCGCGGCTGTTCCGCCAGAATACGCACACCGCGCAGCCGCCTCGGGCATTGGCCCCTTTCGGTCGACTTTCAGCCGGTCTCCGCTAACCTGGAACGTCGAGTCGACGGCCCGCCGTGCCCTGTGTGCGGGCTTTGGAGGATCATTCGTGCGTTTCGTTTGGGCTGTCGCGGCATTCGTCATCGCCGCGCTGATGATCGTCGCAGGCATCGCCGAACGCACCGTCTTCCAGGGCCCAAAGACCGAATCCGCGTCGATCTCGGTCAGTCAGGAAGCGCCGTACACGCTGATCGACGGGGCCGTGCTGAACAAGCTGCCGGGTACCCAGACGCTGCGCGCCGAGTCCGACGGGACGATCTTCGTCGCCTACGGCCGGACGACGGACGTGAAGGCGTGGCTGGCCGACACCAGCTACAACGAGGTGTCGCTCGGCGCCGGCGCGGCGGTGTCCACCTCACTGGTCCAGCCGTCCGCGACGCCGGCCCCGGCGGAGGGGACGGCGACGCCCGCCCCGGTTGCCGGCGGCGACGCGACCGGTTCCGCGACGCAACCGGTCGCCGGTCGCAACCCGGTCGGATCGGACCTGTGGCTCGACGAGTACCAGCAGGACGACCTGCTCATCGCGCCACTGCAGCTGCCCGACACGATGAGCGTGATCGTGGCATCCGACGGCTCCGCGCCGGCGCCGGCATCGCTGACCGTCACCTGGCCGATTCAGAACGCGACGCCGTGGGCCGGCCCGCTGATCGTCGGCGGCGGCATCCTCATGCTCGTCGGCGTGTTCTTGTACATCCTCGCCATCCGCCACGTGCGCCGTTCGCGCGGGCCCCGGCGCAAGGCGCTGCCGCCGCTGCCGGAGACCGAGCCGATCGACCTGGCCGTGACGGACGCGGACAAGGGCGTGATCACCGCGACACCGTCGCGGCGGAGCCTCGCCCAGCGTCGCGGTTTCGTGGCGCTTCCGGCGGTCGCGGTGACCGCGCTGCTACTGTCGGGATGCTCGTCGGACGCGTGGCCGCAGTTCGCCGGATCCGCCACGCCCACACCGACCGAAACCGTGATCGTGCCGGAGGGGCAGGACGCACCGGCGGTCACGGAGGCCCAGGCCCAGCGCATCCTCACCCGCGTCGCCGAGACGGTCGCCGACGCCGACGCGGCGAAGGATCCCACGATGGCCGCGACGCGCCTCGACGGTGCGATGCTCGCGTCCCGGTCGACCAACTACAAGCTGCGCACCGCCATCTCCGACTACGCGAGCCCGTCGGCGATCCCGACCAAACCGCTGGCGATCCTGCTGCCGCAGGCGTACGACGGGTGGCCCCGCACCGTGATGACGGTCGTGAAGGACACCACCGACGCGACCGTGCCGCCCGCGATCATGCTGCTGACCCAGCAGGACCCGTGGTCCGAGTACAAGCTGAGTTACGCCGGCAAGATGGAGGCATCCGCCGAGATCCCCGCCGTGGCTCCGTCCTACGTCGGCGCGGTGCAGGTGCAGCCGGACTCGTCGTTCCTGAAGATGGCGCCCGACCAGCTCGCCGCCTCGTACGCGGACGTGCTCGCCAACGGTGACAGCAGCCCGTTCGCCGGTGACTTCGACGCCGACAGCGACCAGTACCGCACCAGCGTCGTCCAGGACCGCCAGAAGCGGCTCGACGACTTCAACCAGACCGCCTCATCGACAGGCAGTCTGACATTTGCGTCATCGGCGGGATCGCAGCCGGCGGTCGCCCTGGCGACGATCGAAAGCGGCGCCATCGTCGCGGTCAACGTCAACGAGGTCGACACCGTCAAGCCGACCGACGCCGATGCCGTGATCAAACTCGACAACAACCCCACCGTGAAGGCCCTCACCGGAGTGGACCAGTCGCAGACCGGATTCACGACGACCTTCAGCGACCAGCTCTTCTTCTACGTGCCCGGCCAGGGCTCGAGCGAGAAGATCCGGCTGCTCGGATATTCCAGTGAACTCCTCGATGCGCAGGTGATCCCGTGACCGATATCGCCCCCGGCGCCGTGATGCGTGGCGCCGTCGACCTGTCCGCGCTGCGCAACCGGCCGCAGACTCCTGCCACGCAGTCCGCGGAGCCCGGACCGCCCGCGGCATCCGTTGCGTCGCTCGTGATGGACGTCACGGACGAGACGTTCGGCCAGGTGCTGGAGTTGTCGCGCGCCGTGCCGGTCGTCGTGGACCTGTGGGCCGAGTGGTGCGGACCGTGCAAGCAGCTGAGCCCCATCCTCGAGAAGGTCGTCCGAGAACTGGACGGGCGGGTGGTGCTGGCCAAGGTCGACGTCGACGCGAACCCTCAGTTGGCGCAGGGCTTCCGCGCGCAGTCGATCCCGATGGTGGTCGCGCTCGTCGCCGGCCAGCCGGTGCCGATGTTCACCGGCGCGGTTCCCGAGCAGCAGGTGCGCGAGGTCTTCGCGCAGCTGCTGCAACTGGCCGCGCAGAACGGTGTGACCGGCACCGTCGAGGTGACCGAGGAAGACACGACGAATGCCGAGGAGCCCGCCGAGCCGGCCCTGCCGCCGCTGCACGCCGAGGCGTTCGACGCGATCGAGGCCGGCGACTTCGCTCGCGCGGCAGCCGCCTACGAGAAGGCGCTGGTCGAGAACCCCCGAGACGTCGACGCTCGCGCCGGGCTCGGCCAGGTGCGACTGCTGCTGCGGGTGCAGAACGCGGATCCGCAGACCGCGCGCGCCGCCGCCGCGGCGGGGCCCACGGATGTCGACGCACAGCTCGTCGCGGCCGACCTCGATATCGCGGGCGGCCACGTCGACGACGCCTTCGACCGCCTGCTCGATCTGTTCGCGGCGGTGCCGACGGATGCCCGCCCGCCGGTGCGCGAGCGACTGCTGGAGCTGTTCGGTCTTGTCGGAGACACCGACCCGCGCGTCACAGGAGCCCGCGGGCGGCTCGCCAGCCTGCTGTTCTAGTCGTAGATCGGCGGGTCCGGCAGGACGGCGTTGCGGTCGTGGCGTAGCCACAGCACGCCCAGCGGGGGGAGCACCATCGTCGCTCGGCCGTCCTCGCCGACGTTGACCACGCCGAGGTTCCCCACCCCCGAGCCGCCGTACGCCTCCGCGTCGCTGTTGAGGATCTCGCGCCACACACCGGTCTCGGGTAGATCGATGTCGTAGTCGCGGACCGGAACCCCCGAGAAGTTGCAGATCACGGCGACGCAGTTGCCGTGGGAGTCGCGGCGGGTGAATGCGATGACGTTGGGGTTCCAGCTGGGCGCGCCCAGACGGGAGAAGGCGTGACCGTCGCTGTCACGCGCCCACAGTGCGGAGTTGTCGCGGTACACCGCGTTGAGGGTCGCCACGAAGCTCTGCAGCTGCGCATGCGACGGCTGGTCGAGGATCCACCAGTCCAGCCCCCGCCCCTCCGACCACTCCGACATCTGGCCGAACTCCTGGCCCATGAACAGCAGCTGCTTGCCCGGATGCCCCCACATGTACGCCAGGAAGGCCCGCATGTTCGCCAGCTTCTGCCAGTGGTCTCCCGGCATCCGGTTGAACAGGCTGCCCTTGCCGTGCACGACCTCGTCGTGGCTGATGGGCAGGACGAAGTTCTCGCTGAAGGCGTAGACGAACGAGAACGACATCTCGCCCTCGTGGTGCGAGCGGTACATCGGATCCCGCCCCATGTAGACGAGCGAGTCGTTCATCCAGCCCATGTTCCACTTGAAGCCGAACCCCAGGCCGGCACGGTTGGTCGGTGCGGTGACGCCGGGGAAGCTGGTGGATTCCTCCGCGACCATCGCGATCCCGGGGTACCGCTTGTACGCGGTGCCGTTGACCTCCTGCAGGAAACGGATCGCCTCGAGGTTCTCCCGCCCGCCGTGCACGTTCGGCGCCCACTCGCCGTCCTCGCGCGAGTAGTCCAGGTAGAGCATCGAGGCGACGGCATCCACCCGCAGCCCGTCGACGTGGAACTCCTCGTACCAGTACAGGGCATTGGCGACGAGGAAGTTGCGCACCTCGTTGCGCCCGTAGTCGAAGATGAGCGTGCCCCACTCCTTGTGCTCACCGCGACGGGGGTCGGGATGCTCGTACAGTGGCTCGCCGTCGAACTTCGCCAGCGCGAACGCATCCTTCGGGAAGTGCCCCGGCACCCAGTCCATGATCACGCCGATGCCGGCCTGATGCAGACGGTCGATGAGGTAGCGCAGGTCGTCCGGGTGGCCGAAACGGCTCGTCGGGGCGTAGTAGCCGGTGACCTGGTAGCCCCACGATCCGCCGAACGGGTGCTCGGCCAGCGGCAGGAACTCGATGTGCGTGAAACCCTGCGCCGTCACGTAGTCGATGAGCTGCTCGGCGGCATCCCGGTACGACAGCCCCGGACGCCACGACCCGAGGTGCACCTCGTAGACCGACATCGGCTGCGACACCGGCTGCAGCGTCGAGCGGCGCTCGAGCCACGGCCCGTCGCCCCACTCGTACGAGGAGTCGGTGACGACGGATGCCGTCGCGGGCGGGACCTCGGCCAGGCGCGCCATGGGGTCGGCCTTGAGGATCCACTGCCCGCCCCGAGTGAGGATCTCGTACTTGTACGCGGTGCCGGCGCCCAGGCCGGGGATGAACAGCTCCCACACGCCGCTCGAGCCCATGGAGCGCATCGAGTGGCCCTGGCCGTCCCAGCCGTTGAAGTCGCCCACCACGCGCACCGCGCGGGCGTTCGGCGCCCAGACCGTGAACGCCGTGCCGTCGGTGCCCTCGTGCGTGCGCAGGTGCGAGCCGAGGACGCGCCACAGCTCCTCGTGACGGCCCTCCGCGATCAGGTGCAGGTCCAGCTCGCCGAGTGTGGGCTGGTGCCGGTAGGGATCGTCGGCGAGGTAGTCGGGAGCGTCGTCGTATGTCGTCTCGATCATGTACTCCTGCGCACCGCCCGGGTACGAACCCTCCCAGATCCCGGACCGGACATGTGCGAGCGGCACCCGGTCGCCATCGCCGAGCACCGCCGTGACGCTCTTGGCGAGCGGACGCCGCACCCGGACCGTCCAGCCGGTTCCGGCGGCATCCTCGCCCTGATGCAGCCCGAGCACGCTGTGCGGTGCGTGGTAGGACCCCGTCGCGACGGTGTCGAGCACCCGGTCATCTGGCCTGGTCATTGCGATCCCTTCACCCACAGGACGTGCACGGGCTCGGCGAATGCGTCCAGCCGCACGAAGTTGTGATCCGACCACGTCCACTGTTCGCCGGTGATCAGGTCTTCGACGTCGAAGGGGGTGCCGGGTTCGACGCCCCACACCCGCGTATCCAGATGCACCATGCTCTGGCGCACCGAGTGCGGGTCGACGTTGGCGACCACGAGGACCGTGTCGGATTTCCCCGTCTCGGACAGGTCGGCATCCAGGTGCTTGCTGTAGACCAGGATCGCGTCGTCGTCGCTCCAGTGGATGCGGGTGTTGCGAAGCTGTCGCAGTGCCGGGTGGGCGTCGCGGATCTCGTTCAGGCGTGTCAGGTACGGCGCGAGGGAGTCGCCGGATGCCTCGGCACCGGCCCAGTCCCGCAGCTTGTACTCGTACTTCTCGTTGTCGATGTTCTCTTCGGACCCGGGCCTTGCGACGTTCTCGAACAGTTCGTAGCCGGCGTACACGCCGTAGCTGGGCGCGGCGGTCGCGGCGATCGCGGCCCGGATCTTGTACGCCGGGCGGCCGCCGAACTGCAGATACTCGGTGAGGATGTCGGGGGTGTTGACGAACAGGTTGGGCCGCATGAAGTCGGCGGTGTCGTTCGAGATCCAGCGCAGGAACTCCTCGAGTTCCGCCTTGGAGTTGCGCCACGCGAAGTACGAATAGCTCTGCTGGAAGCCCGCCATCGCGAGTTCCTGCATCGGTGAGGGGCGCGTGAACGCCTCGGCGAGGAACACCACGTCGGGATGCTCGACGTTGACGGTGGCGATCAGCCACTCCCAGAACTGCAACGGCTTGGTGTGAGGATTGTCGACGCGGAAGATCTTCACGCCCTGGTCGATCCAGTGCTGCACGATCCGCAGCACCTCGGCCCGGATGCCCTCCGGGTCGTTGTCGAAGTTGACGGGGTAGATGTCCTGGTACTTCTTCGGCGGATTCTCCGCGAACGCGATCGAGCCGTCGGGAAGAGTCGTGAACCATTCCGGATGCGCCGCGACCCACGGGTGGTCCGGCGCCGCCTGCAGCGCCAGGTCGAGCGCCACCTCGAGGCCCGCCGCGGATGCCGAGGCCACGAAGTCGCGGAAATCCGCCACGGTGCCGAGGTCGGGGTGCACGCTGTCGTGGCCGCCGGCGGCGGACCCGATCGCCCACGGCGAGCCGGGATCGGCCGGCTGCGGATCGAGGGTGTTGTTGCGCCCCTTGCGGTTCCGCTCGCCGATCGGGTGGATGGGCGGCAGATACAGCACCTGGAAGCCCATCGCGGCGACGCCGGGCAGCCGTTTCGCGGCCGTGCGGAACGTGCCGCTCGTGATCGATCCGTCTTCATCGAGCTTGGCGCCCTCGGACCGGGGGAAGAACTCGTACCAGGCGCCCACCCCGGCGCGCTCGCGTTCGACGAGCAGCGACAGCTCCGGTCCGATCGTCGGCAACGACACGAGCGGCCGTGCGGCGAAGAACCCGGCGATCGACGGATCGCGGACGATGCCCAGCGCCGTCTCGTCGCCGACGTGCGCGTCGCGCAGTGCCGCCGCGGCTCCTTCGAGGGTGCGCCGCTCGGCGACCGGACGCGACTTCTCCGCCGCGGCCCGATCGAACAGCAGCGCCCCGCTCTCGCGCATCAGCGCGACATCCACACCCGCCGCGATCTTGAGGTCGGCGGCGTGCTCCCACGTGGCGAAGTCGTCGGCGAACGCCTCGTACCGGAACCGCCAGACGCCGGTGTCCACGCACGCCACGAACGTGCGCCAGTGGTCGAAACCGTCGTGCAGCGCCGACAACCGGTGCAGCGACTCGTCGCCGGACGGCGAGTACAGCCGAAGGTGCACGCCGATCAGGTCGTGCCCCTCGCGGAACGCCGTGACGCCGAACGGCACCACCTCGCCGGCGAACGCCTTGGGGCGGAACCGTCCCCCCGGCGTGGACGGCGTCGGCAAGGTGATGGGGATCCGACCGCTCGCGGTGTCGGGATCGTCCTGGTGGGCCAGCACGGGGCGGACCGGAATCGAGGAGGAACTGCGCCAGGGCAGGAGCTTCGCGGTTCGCGTCGTCGTGGCCACGTGTCGAACCTATCGCGCCGCCACCCGCGGGGCACAGCGGGCGGACCGGACCGTCGGAGCCGGCACGATCACTCGGCGCGGAACAGATGCATCGACGTCGCGGCGGTCCGCACGACCTCGCCGGGCAGATAGCGGCGCTGCTCGTCGCTGGGCCGCTCGTCCGCGCTGGACCAGAGCGAGACGTAGAGTCCGACGCCTTCGATGTCGGGCAGCGTGACGTCGATCGGACGCTCGTTGCCGTGGACGATCAACAGGATTCGGTTGAAGTCCTCGACCTCCGGAGTGGATGCCGCCACGTATTGCATGGTGCGGTGCACAGGGTCCGTCCAGCGCTCGCCCGACATCGTCTCGCCGTGCTCGTCGAACCAGGCCATGACCGACGCCGACGGCGTTCGTTTGCCGAGGCGGGCGAAGCGGATGGGCCGAAGCGCAGGGTTCTCGCGCCGCAGCCGGATCAGCCGCTGCACGTGCGCGAACAGGTCGTCCTGCCACGGCGCGTGCGCCCAGCTCAGCCAGGTCAGCGCCGAGTCGTGGCAGTAGGCGTTGTTGTTGCCGCGCTGCGTGCGCCCGAACTCGTCGCCCGCGGTGAGCATCGGGATCCCCGCCGACAGCAGCAGCGTCCCGAGCAGGTTGCGCATCGCCCTGCGCCGCGTGGCGAGGATGTTCGCGTCGTCCGTCGGCCCCTCGGCGCCGTGGTTGAACGACCGGTTGGTCTCGGCGCCGTCGCGGTTGTGCTCGCCGTTTCCGAGGTTGTGCTTGACGTCGTAGGACACGAGGTCCCGCAGCGTGAAACCGTCGTGCGCGGTGACGAAGTTGATGCTCGCGAGCGGTCCGCGCTCGACGCTGAAGGTATTGGAGGAGCCGGCCAGCCGGGTCGCGAAGCCGCCGACTCCGACGGGGGCGGTCGCCGCCCGGCGCGCGTAGTCGACGTCGCTGAGCCAGAAGTTGCGCACCCGGTCGCGGAATCGGTCGTTCCACTCGTGCCAGCCGTCCCCGAAACCGCCCGTCTGCCAGCCGCCGACCCCGACGTCCCACGGCTCGGCGATCTTCTTCACGTCGCGAAGACGCGGGTCGTCCAGGATCGCCTGCAGCAGCGGATGCTGCGCAGTGAAGACATTGTCGGCGTCTCGGCCGAGGGTGGCGGCGAGGTCGAAGCGGAACCCGTCGACCCGCACGTCCTCGGCCCAGTAGCGCAGCGAGTCCAGGACGAGCCGGGACGCGGCATCCGTGACCGTGTTCAGAGAATTGCCGCAGCCGGTGTCGTCGATGTACGCGCCGTCGTCGTACTGGCGGTAGTAGGCACGATTGTCGATGCCGCGCAGGCTCGTGCGAGGACCGCCGAAGTTCGCCTCGGCCGTGTGGTTGTAGACCACGTCCAGGATGACCTCCAGACCCGCCTGGTGCAGCAGCTTCACCATCCCCTTGAACTCGCGCAGGATCGCCTCGGGGCCCTCGCGGCGGTTGGCGTCCGTGGCGTACGCGGCATGCGGCGTGAAGAAGTTCAGCGAGTTGTAGCCCCAGTAGTTGGTCAGGCCGAACTGCAGCAGCCGAGGCTCGGAGGCGAAGGCGTGCACCGGCAGCAACTCGATGCTCGTGATCCCGAGATGGTGGAAGTGGTCGATCATCGCCGGGTGCGCCAGTCCGGCGTACGTGCCGTGCAGCGCGGGCGGCACGTCCGGGTGACGCTTGGACAGCCCTTTGACGTGTCCCTCGTAGATCACGGTGCGATCCAGCGGCACGGCCGGCTTGCCGACACCGCCCCAGTCGAATCCGCCGTCGACCACGACGCTGCGCCAGTCCTGCAACCCACCGCCGACCAGGCCGCGCGAGTACGGCTCGATCAGCACGGTGCGCGGGTTGAACGCGTTGCCGGTGCCCGACGGGCCCGAGACTCGGATGGCGTACCGGGCGCTCGGACGCAGCAACGGGGTCGCGACGCTCCACACCCCGCCGCCCACGTGCTCGAGGGGCTCGGTCGCGATGGTCCAGTCGAGGTCGGCGTCGTCGAAGATGAGCAGATCCACCGCGTCCGCGGCACCGGACCACACCCGCAGCGTGCCGCCGCCGTCGTGCAGTCGGACGCCCAGGTCGTCGAGGTCGGTACGCCACAGTCCGGTCCGGGCGGACTCGGCGACGTTGACGGGAAGCATCGCGACTACCCTAGCCAGGCTAGGCGGAGGGCAACCGCTCGCCCCCCGCTCGCCTGGCGCCGCGCGTGCGAAAGTGGAGGGATGGCGGTGTACCTGGACCACGCGGCGACCACGCCGTTGCGGCCGGAAGCGCGCGACGCCTGGCTGGCGGCATCCGATGTCGTCGGCAACGCGTCGTCCATCCACCGCGACGGCCAGGCTGCGCGACGACTCTTGGAGGAGTCGCGCGAGCGCCTCGCCGCCGCCATCGACTGCGATCCGGTCGAGGTCGTCTTCACCTCGGGTGGCACCGAGTCGATCAACCTCGCGGTGAAGGGGCTGTGGTGGGCGCGCTCTGACGGGCGGACGGCCGTCGTGCTGCCCGACGGCGAGCACCACGCCACCCTCGATGCCGTCGAGTGGTTAAGGCGAGCCGACGGCGCCGAGGTGCGCGCGGTGGGGCTGGACGCCGTCGGCCGCATCCCGGCCGATGGGTTCGAGGCGGCGCTTCCCGGCGCGGCGCTCGCCACGGCACTGGTGGCCAGCAACGAGGTGGGCACGGTCAGCGACGCCGCGGCGCTCGCCGCGGCCGCAGCCTCGGCGGGGGTGCCCCTGCACCTGGATGCCGTCGCAGCTTTCGGACACGTGCCGGTGTCGTTCCGGCGCTGGCGAGCGGATGCCGCGGGGCCTGTCGGCTTGACGGCGCTGAGCGTGTCGGCGCACAAGATCGGCGGCCCCGTCGGGGTGGGTGCGCTCGTGGTCTCCCGGGGCGCGGCGATCCTTCCGCTGCTGCACGGCGGTGGGCAGCAGCGCGCGCTGCGGGCCGGAACGCAGGATGTCGCGGGCGCGGCGGCGTTCGCGGTGGCCGCCGAGTGTGCGCTCGCCGAGCGGGAATCCGAGGCGGTGCGATTGGGCGCGCTGCGCGACCGCCTCGTGCGCGGCATCCTCGAGTCGGTTCCGGATGCCGTGCCCCTCGGCGACCCGGTCGACCGGCTGCCGGGCAACGCGCACCTGCTGTTCGCCGGCGCCGCGGGGGAGACCCTGCTGTTCCTGCTCGACCGGGCCGGAATCGCCGTCTCGACCGGTTCGGCGTGCCAGGCGGGCGTTCCCGAGCCGTCCCACGTGGTGCTCGCCCTCGGCCGGTCGGCCGTACAGGCGCGGCAGGTGCTGCGCATCACCCTCGGCCGGACGTCGACGGATGCGGACGTCGACGCGTTGCTGGCGGCCCTGCCCGAAGCGGTGACGCGGGCGCGAGCTGCGGCATCCCTCGCCTGACCGGGGAGGGCTGCGGCCGGGCCGTACGTGCACACGCTCGTAAACTGGACCGGTGCGGATTCTGGCGGCGATGAGCGGGGGAGTGGACTCCGCCGTGGCCGCCGCACGCGCCGTGGACGCCGGCCACGACGTCGTCGGCGTGCACCTCGCGCTCTCTCGCGCCGGCGGCACGTTGCGCACCGGCAGCCGGGGATGCTGCACGATCGAAGACGCCATGGATGCCCGACGGGCAGCCGACGTCATCGGCATCCCGTTCTACGTGTGGGACTTCTCGGAGCGCTTCCGCGACGACGTGATCGAGGACTTCGTCACCGAGTACCGCGCCGGACGCACCCCCAACCCCTGCATGCGGTGCAACGAGCGCATCAAGTTCGCGGCGCTGCTCGAGCGCGCGGTCGAGCTCGGCTTCGATGCGGTGTGCACGGGTCACTACGCGTCGCTTCTCGAAGGACCCGACTGCGTGGAACTGCACCGAGCGTCGGATGCCGCGAAGGACCAGTCGTACGTGCTCGGCGTGCTGACCGCCGACCAGCTCGCCCACACGTACTTCCCGCTCGGTGCGACCCCGTCCAAGGCGCTCGTGCGCGCCGAGGCCGGCGCGCGGGGACTCAGCGTGGCGCACAAGCCCGACAGCCACGACATCTGCTTCATCCCCGACGGCGATACGCGCGGGTGGCTGGCCGAGAAGGTCGGCGCCACCGCCGGCCCGATCGTCGATTCCTCGGGCGCCGTCGTCGGCTCGCACGACGGCGCGCACGCCTACACGGTGGGCCAGCGGCGCGGTCTCAAGCTCGGGGTGCCGGCCGCCGATGGACGGCCGCGCTTCGTGCTGGAGGTGCGACCGGTGTCCAACACGGTCGTCGTCGGCCCGAGAGAGGCACTGGCGATCCGCGAGATCGCCGGCAGCGCCTACTCCTGGGCCGGTCGTGCGCCCGCGGCCGCCGCCTTCGCCTGCGACGTCCAGATTCGCGCCCACGCCGACCCGGTGCCGGCTCACGCGACGGTGGCCGACGGCATCCTGACCGTACGTCCCGACGTGGCCTTCGACGGCGTGGCGCCGGGACAGACCGCCGTGCTCTACGACGGCACGCGCGTCATCGGTCAGTTCACGATCGACCGCACGTCTTCGGCGGTTCCCGACCCCGTCGGGGCGCAAACGGCGCCGTCAGGTGTCGCACCCCCTCTCTAGACTGGCGGCGTGACTGAGGCAGACGTCGCCGAACCCCTCGACCTACCCCTCGAGAAGGCTCGTGCGCAGGCGCGCCATCTCACCGACCGGATCCTGCAGGCCCGCGACGCCTACTACGGCGCGGATGCCGTGGTGGTCGACGACGCCACTTACGACGGATGGATGCACGAGCTCGAGGCGATTGAGCGCCTGCATCCCGAGCTGCAGGGGCAGGATTCGCCGACCCTGACCGTCGGCGCCGCGCAGAGCTCGATGTTCGCGCCGGTCGAGCATGCCGAGCGGATGCTGAGTCTGGACAACGTGTTCAGCGACGAGGAGTTCCTCGCCTGGGCGGCGAAGGTGCAACGCGATGCCGGCCGGCCGGTGCACTACCTGTGCGAGTTGAAGATCGACGGTCTCGCGCTGTCGCTGCGGTACGAGCGCGGCCGGCTGGTGACGGCGGCGACGCGCGGCGACGGTCGCGTCGGCGAGGACGTGACCGACAATGTCCGCCGCATCAGCGGCATCCCGCAGCAGCTCGCCGGAACGGGGCATCCCGAACTCGTGGAGGTGCGCGGCGAGGTGTTCTTCACCGTCGCGGACTTCGCATCGCTGAACGCGTATCAGGAGCGGATGGGCGACCGGATCTTCGCGAATCCGCGCAACGCCGCATCCGGGTCGCTGCGACAGAAGACCGAGGGCAAGAACGAGCGCGGCCTCGCCGCGGTCTCCGAGCGACTCTCGCGCCTGCGGATGACCGTCCACGGGATCGGGGCGTGGCACGACCCGCCCGTGAGCACGCAGAGCGAGGTGTACGAGCTGCTCGCCTCGTGGGGGCTGCCGACCAGCCGGTACTTCGAGGTGCGCGACGAAGCGGCCGGGGCCGACGACTTCATCCGCCATTACGGCGAGCACCGCCACGCGGTCGAACACGAGATCGACGGGGTTGTCGTCAAGGTCGACGAGCTCGCCCTGCACGACGAGCTCGGCGCCACCAGCCGGGCGCCGCGCTGGGCCATCGCCTACAAGTACCCGCCCGAGCAGGTGAATACGAAGCTGCTCGACATCGTCGTGTCGGTCGGGCGCACCGGGCGTGCCACGCCGTTCGCCGTCATGGCGCCGGCGCGCGTGGCGGGCAGCGTCGTGCGGCAGGCGACGCTGCACAACCCCGGGATCGTCGCGGCCAAGGGTGTGCTCATCGGCGACACCGTGGTGCTGCGCAAGGCCGGCGACGTCATCCCCGAGGTGCTGGGTCCTGTCGTCGAGTTGCGGGACGGCACCGAACGCGAATTCGTCATGCCCGAGAACTGCCCGGAGTGCGGCTACCGGCTCGCCCCGGCGAAAGAGGGCGACGCCGACCTGCGCTGCCCGAACGCACGGTCGTGTCCCGCGCAGGTCCGCGGCCGCGTGGAGCACATCGGATCCCGCGGGGCGCTCGACATCGAGGGGCTCGGCGAGGTGTCGGCGGCTGCTCTGACGCAGCCGGTGCGGCCCGAGAAGCCGCCGCTTGACACCGAGGCGGGTTTGTTCGATCTCGGCCCGCAAGACCTCTTCGGGATCGACGTGGTCGTGCGGGATGCCGAGACCGGCCTTCCGCGCCTCCTCGAAGACGGCGCTCCCGACACCCGCTCACCCTTCCGGCGGCAGCGGAAGAAGACCGACGGTCCGTTCGATCCGGACGGACCCTTCGACGGCGACGCGTCCGCGGTGCTCTCCCGAGCCGCCGAGGACCTTCTCGCTAACGTCGAGGCGGCGAAGACGAAAGACCTGTGGCGGTTCCTCGTCGCGCTCAGCATCCGCCACGTCGGTCCCGTCGCCGCCCGCGCCCTGGCGCAGTGGTTCGGCTCCATCGCCGCGATCCGCGCGGCGTCGCGGGACGAGCTGGCGGCCGTGGAGGGCGTCGGGGGCATCATCGCCGACGCGGTGACCGACTGGTTCGACGTCGAGTGGCATCGCGACATCGTCTCTCGGTGGGAGGCGGCCGGCGCACAGCTGGTCATTCCCGGGCACGCCGGTCCCGGCGCCGCCGCGGCGGCCGGCGGGGTGCTCGAGGGTCTGACCGTCGTGGTGACCGGATCCCTGGAGGGGTACTCCCGGGAAGGGGCCGAGGAGGCCGTCCTCCGCGCCGGGGGCAAGGTGGGCTCGAGCGTGTCGAAGAAGACCGACTTCGTCGCGGCCGGACCGGGAGCGGGTTCGAAACTCGGCAAGGCGGAGACGCTCGGGGTGCGCATCATCGATGCGGCGCACTTCCACATCCTCGTCACCGAGGGGCCGGCGGCCCTCGCGGTCCTCGACCCGGATGCGGGGTGAGCGCGTGCCGCACTGGCTGTACCGCATCGTCCCGACCCGACCGGAGATGGTCGGCGCGCCGACGGAACGGGAGAAGGAGCTCGCGGCGGCGCACTTCCAATACCTGGTCGACCTGCGCGACCGCGGCATCCTGATCATCGCCGGCCGCACGCAGGAGGAGGTCGGGTCGTTCGGCATCGCCGTCTTCGAGGCCGCCAATCAAGGTGAAGCCGAGAGAATCACGCTCGCCGACCCGGCCGTCACGGGCGGCGTGTTCGCCGCGACGGTCCATCCCTATCGGGTCGCGGTCGCGCGCACCGATCTCGTCGAGGATGCCTGAGCTCACCGGGCCCGGGAAAGGGGTCGGAGGCTCGGCGCATAGACTTGCCCGGTGTCTGAAATCACCCCCGATCTCGTGCGGCATCTGGGCGTTCTCGCGCGGATCCGGCTCGACGACGACGAGGTCGAGCGGCTCACCGGTCAACTGGACGCCATCGTCGACAACATCGCGAAGGTGTCGCAGGTCGCCACCGCCGACGTTCCGGCGACGAGCCATCCGATCCCGCTGCGCAATGTCTTCCGCTCCGACGCGATCGGCGAGACGCTGACTCAACGGCAGGCGCTGCAGAACGCCCCCGACGAGGCGGACGGCCGGTTCCGGGTGACGGCGATCCTCGGCGAAGAGCAGTAGGGCGACGCGGGTGACCGACATCACGACGATGAGCGCCGCTGCGCTCGCCGACCGGCTCGCCGCACGCGACATCTCGAGCGTCGAGGCGACACAGGCCCATCTCGACCGGATCGAGGCGGTGGATGCCGACATCCATGCCTTCCTGCACGTCAACGCCGCGGCGCTCGAGGTTGCTGACGGCATCGATCGCCGTCGCGCCGCGGGCGAGGTGCTCGGGCCGCTCGCCGGGGTGCCGCTGGCGATCAAGGACGTGCTGGTCACGACCGATATGCCGTCCACGAGTGGATCGAGGATCCTCGAGGGCTACCTGTCGCCGTTCGACGCGACGGTCGTGGCTCGTGCTCGCGCAGCCGGGCTCGTGCCGCTGGGCAAGACCAACATGGACGAGTTCGCAATGGGGTCGTCAACGGAGCACTCCGCGTACGGCCCCACGCACAATCCGTGGGATTTGTCACGCATCCCGGGCGGTTCCGGCGGCGGTTCGGCGGCCGCGGTCGCGGCGTTCGAGGCGCCGCTGGCACTCGGATCCGACACCGGTGGGTCGATCCGGCAGCCCGCGCACGTCACTGGCACCGTGGGGATGAAACCCACCTACGGCGGGGTGAGCCGCTACGGCGCGATCGCGCTGGCGTCGAGCCTCGATCAGGTCGGCCCGGTCACCCGCAGCGTGCTGGACGCGGGCATGCTGCACGACGTCATCGGCGGTCACGACCCGAACGACTCCACATCGCTCGCCGAGCAGTGGCCGTCGTTCGCCGAGGCGGCGCGCGAGGGCGCACGCGGCGACGTGCTGAAGGGTCTGCGCGTGGGCGTGATCGCCGAGCTTCCCGACACCGGCTTCCAGGCGGGCGTCTGGTCGTCGTTCCGCCGCGCGCTCGGGATGCTGGCGGCTCACGGCGCCGAAATAGTCGACGTCAGCGCTCCGCACTTCGAGTACGGTGTCGCCGCCTACTACCTGATCCTGCCGGCGGAGGCATCCAGCAACCTCGCCAAGTTCGACTCGGTGCGCTTCGGCCTGCGTGTGGATGTCGCCGGCGGCACCGTCGAGGACGTCATGGCGGCGACGCGCGAAGCGGGGTTCGGCGACGAGGTGAAGCGCCGGATCATCCTGGGCACGTACGCCCTGTCGGCCGGCTACTACGACGCGTACTACGGCTCCGCCCAGAAGGTGCGCACCCTCATCCAGCGCGACTTCGACGACGCGTTCTCGCGGGTCGACGTCATCGCCACACCCTCCGCGCCCACCACGGCGTTCCGTCTCGGCGAGCAGCTGGACGATCCGCTGCAGATGTATCTCAACGACGTCACGACCATCCCGGCGAATCTCGCGGGCGTTCCCGGGATCTCGGTGCCGTCGGGACTCGCCGACGAAGACGGCCTGCCGGTCGGCATCCAATTCCTCGCTCCCGCCCGCCAGGACGCCCGGCTGTACCGGGTGGGTGCAGCGCTCGAGGCGCTGCTGGAGGACGAGTGGGGCGGCCCGCTGCTGGATCGCGCGCCGGTTCTGGCGGGGGGACGCTGATGGCCGCGGCCGCGCTGATGGGCTTCGATGAGGCGCTCGAGCACTTCGAGCCGGTCCTCGGATTCGAGGTGCACGTCGAGCTGAACACCGCCACCAAGATGGTCTCCGCCGCGCCGAACTCCTTCGGTCGCGACGCCAACACCGACCTCGCGCCGGTGGATCTGGGCCTGCCCGGCTCGCTTCCTGTCGTGAACGAGGAGGCGGTGCGCTACTCGATCAGCCTCGGACTCGCGCTGGGGTGCTCGATCGCCGAATCGAGCCGCTTCGCGCGGAAGAACTACTTCTATCCCGACCTCGGAAAGAACTACCAGATCTCGCAGTACGACGAGCCGATCGCGTTCGAGGGATTGGTGGATGTCGAGCTCGCCGACGGCGAGGTCGTGACCGTGCCGATCGAGCGTGCCCACATGGAGGAGGATGCCGGCAAGCTCACGCATATCGGCGGTGCCACCGGCCGCATCCACGGCGCCGAATACTCGCTGGTGGACTACAACCGCGCCGGCGTGCCGCTCGTCGAGATCGTGACCAAGCCGATCTTCGGCGCCGAGCACCGCGCACCCGAAATCGCGAAGGCGTACGTGCAGACCATCCGCGACATCGTGCTGTCGCTCGGCATCTCCGACGCCCGGATGGAGCGCGGCAACCTGCGCTGCGACGCGAACGTGTCGCTGCGCCCGCGCGGACAGGCGGCGCTGGGGACCCGTACCGAGACGAAGAACGTCAACTCGATGCGCTCGGTCGAACGGGCCGTCCGGTACGAGATCCAGCGCCAGGCCGCGATCCTCGCCGCGGGCGGCACGATCACCCAGGAGACGCGGCACTGGCACGAGGACACCGGCACAACATCGCCGGGCCGCCCGAAGTCCGACGCCGACGACTACCGGTACTTCCCGGAGCCCGATCTGCTGCCGGTCGTGCCGTCGGCCGCACTGGTCGCTCAGCTTCGCGCCGCGCTGCCCGAGCCGCCGGCCGTCCGTCGCCGTCGGCTGAAGACCGACTGGGGGTTCACCGACCTGGAGTATCAGGACATCGTCAACGGCGGCCTCATCGCCGAGGTCGAGGCCACCGTCGCGGCGGGCGCTTCCCCGGCGTCGGCGCGCAAGTGGTGGACCGGGGAGCTGACGCGCATCGCCAACGCCGCCGGCCGCGAGGCGTCGGACCTGGTCGCGCCCGCCGATGTGGCCGCGCTGCAGCGACTCGTCGAGGCCGGCACGCTCACCGACACCCTCGCCCGGCAGGTGCTCGAGGGCATGGTCGCCGGCGAGGGCTCGCCGCAGCAGATCGTCGACGCCCGCGGCTTGGCGGTGGTGTCGGATGACACGGCCCTGGCCGCCGCGATCGACGAGGCCCTCGCGGCGCAGCCGGACGTGCTCGAGAAGATCCGCGACGGCAAGGTGCAAGCCGCCGGCGCGATCATCGGCGCGGTGATGAAGGCGATGCGCGGGTCGGCCGATGCCGCCCGCGTGCGCGAGCTCATCCTCGAACGCGTCGCGCAGCAGTAGCTCTGTCGCCGAGAGTGCACGCCGGGTCGCCGAGAGTGCACGCCGGGTCGCCGAGAGTGCACGGCGGGTCGCCGAGAGTGCACGGCGGGTCGCCGAGAGTGCACGCCGGGTTCGCGAGAGTGCACGGCGGGTATGTCGGCCGCGCCGGTCACAATAGATTCATGGGACGCGGCGACGGCAGCGGCCGGATCGTCTCGCCCGAGGGTGCGGACGACACCGGGGCCGGCATCCTGCACGTGGACATGGATGCGTTCTTCGCATCCGTCGCGATCCTCGATGACCCGTCGCTGCGCGGCAAGCCCATCATCGTCGGAGCCGCGGAGGGCCGGGGTGTCGTCTCGAGCGCTTCGTACGAGGCTCGTCGATACGGGATCCGGTCGGCGATGCCGGTGTCGCAGGCGTTGCGGCTGTGCCCCACCGCGATCACCGTGGCGCCACGCTTCGAACGCTACATCGCGATGTCCAAGCAGGTGATGCGCATCTTCGCCGACGTGACACCCCTGGTGGAGCCGCTGTCGATCGACGAGGCCTTCCTCGATGTCCGTGGCGCGCGCCGGCTGTTGGGCAGCCCTGGCACCATCGCCCGGATGCTGCGAGCCCGTGTGCAGGACGAGACCGGCCTCACCTGCAGCATCGGCGTCGCCGCGACCAAACACGTCGCCAAGATGGCGTCGACTCTCAGCAAACCCGACGGGCTGCTCATCGTCGCCGAGCCCGACACCGCCGCCTTCCTCGCGCCGCGGTCGGTGCGATCGCTGTGGGGAGTCGGTCCGAAGGCCGCCGAAGCGCTCGAGGCGCGTGGCATCCACACGGTCGCCGATGTGCTCGACGCGCCGCGCGGTGTGCTCGACCGGGCGCTGGGCGTCGCAATGGGCGACCGGATCTGGCACCTGGCGCGCGGGATCGACGCGCGGCGCATCGAGACGCAGCGCGTCGAGAAGAGCGTCGGGCACGAGGAGACCTTCCACGCCGACATCGCGGATCGCTCGGTACTGAGGTCGGAGCTGCGGCGACTGGCCGACCGCGTCGGCGCCAGGCTGCGCGCGCACGGGTGGGAGGCGTCGACGATCTCGATCAAGGTGCGCTTCGCCGACTTCGCGATGATCACCCGCGCGCAGACCCTTTCCGAGCCGACGGCGGTCGGCCAGCGGATCGGGGATGCCGCGCACGAGCTGTTCGACAGGATCGACCTGCGGATGCCGGTGCGCCTGGTGGGGGTGCGGGCCGAGAAGCTGCGGCCCTCGATGCAGCGCGGCACCGGGTTGTGGGATGACGACGAGGAATGGCGCCGCCTCGAGGATGCCGTGGATGACGCGGCCGCCCGATTCGGCAAGGGCTCGGTGACACGCGCCACGCTGCTGGGGAGGCGCCGCGACGTCGCGGCGCTGCCGTCGAACCCGCGCGTGGAGCCCGAGCCCTGACGATGGTCCAGACCCTGGGCAGCAGCATCCGCGCAGGCTAGCGTTGGAGCATGCCCAACATCGCACTCGAACTCGGCCAGCAGTCCGCATCGTTCGGCGTGGCCTCCGCCTACGGCGAGCAGCAGGACGTCGGCGGGGTCCGTATCATCCCGGTGGCCATCACCTGGACCGGGTTCGGCGGTGGCTCCGACCAGGCCGGTAACGGCGGCGGCGGGGGAGGCGGATACGCGGTGCCGGTCGGCGCGTACATCCGACGGGGCGACGACCTGCGCTTCGAACCGAACATCGTGTCGCTGCTGGCCGTCGGCATCCCGTTCGTCTTCTTCGCCGGTCGCGCGCTGAGCCGTGTCATCCGCGCCCTCAAACGCTAGGCCCGATGCGGTCGGCGTCGCTCTCGGCCGCGCCGCAGAGTCGATCGTCGCGGCGGTTGTAGATGTCGCCGCCACCAACCCGGTGGTGCTCATCGACGGGCGCAGCGGCTCGGGTAAGACGAGCCTCGCGAAAGGTCTGGTCGGACGCTGGCCGTTCCACGGAAGGGTGCAGCTGGTCGCCCTCGATTCGCTCTACCCGGGCTGGGACGGGCTGTTCGAAGGCGCCGAAACCGCTCGCGAGCTCATCCTGACGCCGCACGCGCGAGGTCTCGTCGGAGTGTGGCAGCGGTGGGATTGGGATGTCGGCGGCTTCGCCGAAGCGCACGCGGTCGACCCGTCGCTGCCGTTGATCGTCGAGGGGTCCGGGGCGCTCAATCCGGCGACGGCCCGGCTGGCCGATGTGCGGGTATGGCTCGAGTCGCCCGAGGGCTCGCGGCGACAGCGCGCGCTCAGTCGCGACGGTGACGTCTTCCGCCCGCATTGGACGCGGTGGGCCGAACAGGAGGAGCGCCATCTGTCCCGCGACCAGCCCGTCGGGCTGGCCACTCACGTGTTCTCGATCCCGTGACCGATCAGGATGCGTCGACGGCCCGCACCAGACCGTCGAGGCGGTAGCCGAGCCAGTCGTAGATTCCGAAGCGGGGATCCTGCTCGTCGTGGTCGTCCTCGCTCTGGATCCCCAGCCGTGAGGCCAGCACCAGCCGAAGCGCCGCGAGGGTCCGCAACCAGGCCCCCGCTTGTTCGCGGTCGAGCGGGACCGGCATCACGGCGGTGACGTCGCCTTTGAGGGTCGCGGGATTGAGCCGCTTGCCGCGGACGGTCAGTGTCCGCAGCACCCCCTCGGCGTCGGTGAGACGCCGGTCGAGAAGGTCGCGCTCGGTGATGCGGCGGAACTCGAGTGCCGCAGACTCGTCGTCGGCATAGGCGTCGGGTACGAGGCGGGCGATCGCCGGATCGGCCGACGCCGCGCCGCCCTCTGCCGTCGACTCGGCGAGCAGTTCGGTGAATTGGATGAGAAGTCCGGTCAGGTGAGCCGCCTCGAGCCGGGCGATCTCGAGGACGACCACGCGCTCCTCGGTCATGACGGCGCCCGACGGATCGTCGCCCACAACCCGTAATCGTGCATCGCCTGCGCGTGCAGTTCCATCTGCTCGCGCGCGCCCTGCGCGACGATCGCGAAACCGTCGTTGTGCACAGCGAGCATCAATCGCGTCGCGCGCGCCTCGGTGAAGCCGAAGTACACCCGGAACACGTGCACCACGTAGCTCATGAGGTTCACCGGATCGTTCCACACCACCGTCTCCCACGGGCCGCGGGTCTGTGTCGCGCCCTCGAGGTCGACATCCTCCCGGGTGCCGGGCGTGGTCGCGGTGCTCATGCCCATCCCAGTTCGTGGAGGCGGTCGTCGTCGATCCCGTAGAAGTGGGCGATCTCGTGCACGAGCGTGGTGTGCACTTCGGCGCGCAGCTCGTCCTCCGTCTCGCACGCGGCCAGATGCGGCTCGCGATACACGATGATCCGGTCGGGCAGTTCTCCGGTGCCGTAGCGGTCGCGTTCGGTCAGCGCCCAGCCGTCGTACAACCCCAGCAGGTCCAGGTCACCGTCCTCGGGCCGGTCTTCGACGACGAACACGACGTTGTCCAGTCCCTCGACCATGTCGTCGGGCAGCAGATCGAGCTGCGCGGTGACGAGTGCCTCGAACTCGGCGGCATCCATCTCACGCACGATCGTCGCGATCTCGGGGTGAGTAACGGGACTTGAACCCGCGACCCCCTGGACCACAACCAGGTGCTCTACCAACTGAGCTATACCCACCGTGTGCCCGCCTGCACGGGCAACCACACGATTCTCTCATACGCCCGCGTCGTACGACGACACGACGGATGCCGCGATCGCGCGAGCGGCGTCGCTGTTGGGACCGGGCTCGGGCACGAACACCGCCTGCCGGTAATAGACCAGTTCGCGGATGGAGTCGCGGATGTCGGCGAGCGCCCGGTGACCGCCGTTCTTCTCGGGCGCGTGGATGTACGCGCGGGTGTACCACCGGCGGCTGAGCTCTTTGATGCTCGACACGTCGACGTTGCGATAGTGCAACCACCTGTCCACGCGGGGCATGTACTTGGCGAGGAACATCCGGTCGGTACCGATGGTGTTGCCCGCCAGCGGCGCCTTGCCCTCCTGGGGCACGAAGCGCTGGATGTACTCGAGAGTCTGGAACTCTGCATCCGCGAGTGAGACTCCCTGCGGAATCTCGTCGTAGAGGCCCGAGGACTTGTGCATCTCGGTCACGTACTCATTCATGTGGGCGAGAGCCGTGGCATCCGGCTTGATGACGATGTGGAAGCCATCGTCGAGCGGATGCAGTTCGAAATCGGTGACCACCACCGCGATCTCGACGAGTTCGTCGACCTCGAGGTCGAGCCCCGTCATCTCGCAATCGATCCAGACGAGCCGGTCGTTCGCGGAGGAGCCCACCATGCCGACCATCCTAATGAGCCGGTGGTACACGCCTTCCGTGGGGCTATCGGGGTTGACACGGAACCCCGACGGGTCGGCCCCTCCGGGAGGATTCGAACCCCCGACCAAGCGGGTAGAAACCGCTCGCTCTGTCCCCTGAGCTACGGAGGGAGGGGATTCAAGCGTACTGCGGGACGCTGCTTCTCGAAGGCGAGGACGCAGCGTAGCGTCGAGGCAACGGAAGGGAGTTCGACATGGGCACCACCGAAACTCACCACGCACTCTGGGTCGCATACGGCAAGTCGGGCGTGGTGGGAACGATCCGCAAGGATGACGCCGCCTACACCGTGACGATGGCCGGGGCAGGCGAATCGCAGGGTACGTACCCCAGCATGGACATCGCCAAGAACGCGCTGTACTCGCAACTGACCCCGGGATCCGACTGGCCGGAGTTCCGCGAGCACTGATCACCGCGACAGCCGAAGGCACTCGACCGCATCGGCCGCCGACCAGAAATCGCCGAGCGACCTGAGCGTGCGCGTCGGCGCGTGATATCGCCGTGCGCCGTACCGGACGCCGTCCGGCGTCGGTGCGGCGTCCAGGTGCCCGAGAGCACGCCCAGCACTGTCCAGTACCCGCCACCGGTTCGCGGCGACCGGCATCAGCCGCACGCCCGATGACGCTGGCATGACATGGTCCATCTTCGATGTTGAGTGCAACATATCCACCTCCGAGGATCGAAGATAGCTCCGACCTCCGACACCCGTTTCAGACGCAGTCTTGTGGCGGCATCCGCTCCTGCACAGCGTCGCGAGGGACGGTTCCCATCCCCAGATCCGCGTCCAACCGCTCACTCCGACGCGGTCACGCGGCACAGTGGTGACGACTCCGGCGCCCGACGGGCACACGGGCGCCGGAGCAGCCGGGGACAGTCCCCGGGATCGAGAGAGGACTGGGTCATGAGCGACACCATCACCATCGTCGGCAATCTCGCCGCCGAGCCGGAGCCCCGCGCGGCGGGCACGATCGCATCGTTCCGCGTGGGCAGCACGCAGCGCCGCTTCGATAAGGAGTCGGGGCGCTGGATCGACACGTACACGAACTGGTACAACGTGTCGGCCTTCAGGCAACTGGGCGCGCACGCCCTGCAGTCTCTGCACAAGGGTCAGCGCGTGATCGTCACGGGCAAGGTGAAACTGCGCGAGTGGGAGAACTCGACGGGCAGGGGAACGAGTGTCGACATCGACGCCGAGGCGATCGGTCACGACCTGCTGTGGGGCACGTCCGAGTTCCACCGCGGAGACAACGGCGCAGGCTCCACCGAGCAGGCGGTGACCGAGTGGCGGGTACAGACCCCCGGTGAGGATCAGGGTGATGCGTGGGGGACACCGATGGCACCACCCGCTTCGGCGCCCGAGCCCAGTTCCGCCCCGGAGTCTGCTGCGGATGATCCTCGGACACCGGAGCCGGCGTATGCGGGAGCGGATGAGGCGCCGTTCTGAACCGGATGCCGGCACGCGATGACCCTAGACTCGCGGGGTGATCCGACCTGCCGCGACGGTGCTCCGGCCCGCGGCCGGACTGGCGGCGGTGATCGTGGCATGCGCTGCGGTGCTGGCCGGATGCACGGGATCTCCGGACGCATCGTCGACTGCCACCGTCGCCCCGACGACCGCCTCGCCGGCATCCACTCCACCACCGAGCACTGCGCCGTCGCAGCCCCCCGCGCTGCGACCGAACGGGAGCGCCGCCGACAACCTGCCGGTGTTCCGCTTCGACGTGAGTGAGGTGTGGAACTCTCCCGACGCGGCGTCGGGACGCGCGTACATCGATGCGCTCGTCGCGGCCGGTTTTGATAAGTCCGCCATGCAGGTGACCGAAGACACCACGACGATCGGCGATCCGGCCGAGAGCATCCAGTTCTCGGTGCTGTGGCACGACGGCGAGTGTCTGGTCGGTCAGGTCGGACCCGCAACCGGAGCCCCGGTCGTCGCGGTTCTGCCCGCCGTCGGGGACGGAAGGTGCCTGATCGGCGACACGCGTCCGATCGACTGGTGAACCTGGCTGCGGCAGGGGTCATCCGGATGCGGCCGGTAGGATAGACCGGTTATGGCTGAATACATCTACCAGATGGTCCGTGCCCGCAAAGCGGTCGGCGACAAGCTGATCCTCGACGACGTCACCATGGCCTTTCTGCCCGGCGCCAAGATCGGCATGGTCGGCCCGAACGGCGCCGGCAAGTCCACGATCCTGAAGATCATGGCGGGACTCGATCAGCCCTCGAACGGCGAGGCGATGCTCAGCCCCGGCTACACGGTCGGCATCCTGATGCAGGAACCCGAGCTCGACGAATCCAAGACGGTCCTGCAGAACGTCGAGGAGGGCGTCGGTCCGATCAAGGCGAAGCTCGACCGGTTCAATGAGATCTCCGCGCTGATGGCCGATCCCGACGCCGACTTCGACGCGCTACTGGCGGAGATGGGCAGCCTGCAGGAAGACATCGATCACGCGGACGCCTGGGACCTCGACTCCCAGCTGGAACAGGCGATGGACGCGCTTCGCACGCCCCCCGGCGACGCCGAGGTGGCCAATCTGTCCGGCGGGGAGAAGCGCCGCGTCGCCCTCACCAAGCTGCTGCTGCAAAAGCCCGACCTGCTGCTGCTGGACGAGCCCACCAACCACCTGGACGCCGAGAGCGTCCTGTGGCTCGAGCAGCACCTGCAGAAGTACCCCGGCGCGGTGATCGCGATCACGCACGACCGGTACTTCCTCGACAACGTCGCCGAGTGGATCGCCGAGGTCGACCGCGGCCGGCTGATCGGGTACGAGGGCAACTACTCCACCTATCTGGAGAAGAAGTCGCAGCGCCTGGCCGTGCAGGGCAAGAAGGATGCCAAGCTCGCCAAGCGGCTCGCCGACGAGCTCGAATGGGTGCGCTCGAACTCCAAGGGCCGCCAGGCGAAGTCCAAGGCCCGGCTTTCGCGCTACGAGGAGATGGCCGCGGAGGCCGACCGGACGCGCAAGCTCGACTTCGAGGAGATCCAGATCCCGCCGGGGCCGCGACTGGGCAGCATCGTGATCGAGGCCAAGAAGCTCGAGAAGGGCTTCGACGGCCGATCGCTGATCGACGGCCTCAGCTTCACTTTGCCGCCGAACGGAATCGTCGGGGTGATCGGACCGAACGGCGTCGGCAAGACCACGCTGTTCAAGACGATCGTGGGGCTCGAGCAGCTCGACGGTGGCGAGCTGAAGATCGGCGAGACCGTCAAGATCAGCTACGTCGACCAGAGCCGAGCGGGCATCGACCCCGCCAAGTCGCTGTGGGAGGTCGTCTCGGACGGGCTGGACATCATCACGGTCGGCAAGACCGAGATCCCCTCGCGCGCCTACGTATCGAAGTTCGGTTTCAAGGGTCCCGACCAGCAGAAGAAGGCCGGGGTGCTCTCCGGTGGTGAGCGCAACCGCTTGAACCTGGCTCTCACGCTCAAGCAGGGCGGCAACCTGCTGCTGCTGGACGAGCCGACCAACGACCTGGATGTAGAGACCCTGCAGTCGCTCGAGAACGCGCTGCTGGAGTTCCCCGGTTGCGCGGTGGTGATCACGCACGATCGGTGGTTCCTCGACCGCGTCGCGACGCACATCCTGGCCTACGAGGGCACCGACGACGATCCGGACCGCTGGTACTGGTTCGAGGGCAACTTCGATGCGTACGAGCAGAACAAGATCGAACGGCTCGGGGCGGATGCCGCCAAGCCGCACCGGTCCACGTACCGCAAGCTCACGCGTGACTGACGCGTCGACCGGGTCGACGACCGAGGCGGCGCCGCACCGGCTGCACGTTCCGATCGCCTTGCGATGGGGAGACCTGGACGCGTTCAACCACGTCAACAACACCTCCATGCTCAAGTTGCTCGAAGAGGCGCGCGTGCGCGCATTCTGGCGAGCCGGCGACGGGGAGGAGGCGCCGCCGACCGCCGTGCTGGACTCCGGCGTGGAAGCGGGGCTGCTGACGCTGATCGCTCGGCAGGAGATCGAATATCGCCTGCCCGTCCCCTACCAGCGCAACCCGCTCGACGTGCAGCTGTGGTTCAGCCGCCTCGGCGGCTCGAGCATGGCGGTGTGCTACGAGGTGTGGAGCCCCTCCACCGACACCGAGCAGCTGCTGTACGCGCGCTCCAGCGCGATCGTCGTGCTGGTGGATGCCGCGACCGGACGGCCGCGCCGGCTGACCGGCGAGATGCGCACCGCGTGGGAACCGTTCCTCGGCGAGCCGGTCCGCTACAGCCGCCGGGGCTGACGACGGCGCCGACGTCGCGTCACACCAGGAAGATTCCGTCGAGTAGCCCCGGGTTGTGGGCATGGACGAGCACGAGGAACACGACGGCGTCGAACAGCAGGTGCACCGTCACGATGTAGGCGACCGACCTGGTCCGTACGAAGATGAACGCCTGCAGCAGCGCGAACGGAATCGTCAGCGCCGGTCCCCACGCGCGGTACCCCAGTTCCCACAGGAACGACACGAACACGATCGCCTGCAGCAGATTCGCGGTGGCGTCGGCGAAATGCCGGCGCAGCAGCGCGAAGACGGTGCAGATGAAGAACAGCTCGTCCCAGATGCCGACCGCTCCGACACCGACGAACAGCCGGGCGATAAGCTCGGGCGTGGTCACCGCCGGCCAGTTCAGGTACACCCCGGACGTGATGAAGTAGAACGGCAGGATCAGCCATCCCAGGGCGAGCACCGTCGCGAGCCAGACCCACTGCAGTGCGCGCCACCTGCCACCGCCTCGCCAGGGGAAGCGGATCGCGGTGTCGCGGTACACGAAGCGGGAGATCGCGTACGGCACGGCGACCGCGGCCCCCAGTGCCACGCCGAACCGGAGCATCGCGAGATTGTCGAGTTCGGCCTGGAGCGGGATCGCGCTGACGATGAGCAGACCCACCACGACGAGCGAGAGATCGCGCGTCAGGCTGGGTGGGCGGGGATGGTCGGCCACGTCGGCCGCGGCGGCGGCGCGAGGACGCGCCCAGACGCGATCCAGCGCCGCGGCCATCAGCATCCCGGCCGCGAGCAGCACCCATCCGATCCACGCGACGCGGACGACGAAGAAGGCCGGCGCGGCTGCGCACACCAGCGCCGCCGGCACGAGCCGAATCGAGATGACGGGCCGGATGCGCGCCGCGACGGTCACATCGGCCGGCATGTCACGGCTCCGCCGGAACGCGCACCGTGATCTCCTGCGCGACGCTGGCCAGCAGCGCGCCGTCGCGGGCGAAGATCCGGCCGGTCGCCAGCCCGCGGCCACCGCGCGCGCTCGGTGACTCCTGCACGTACAGCATCCACTCGTCGACACGCCCGTCGCGGTGCCACCACATCGCATGATCGAGACTCGCGACCTTCAAGCCGGGGGTCGTCCACGCGACGCCGTGCGCGCGCAGGATCGACTCCTGGATCGTCAGGTCGCTGAGGTACGCCAGCGCAGCGCGGTGGATCGACGGGTCGTCGGGCATCTTCGAGCGCGTACGCATCCAGACCGCCTGGTGGGGGATGCGTTCGCCCTCGACGCTCAGATAGATCGGCGGCGAAATGTGACGCAGTTCGACCGGGCGGTCGGCGAAGAGCCGTCTGCTCATCGGATGCAGGCCCGCGAGCCGGCTCTCGACATCGGGCAGCTCGTCCGGTCCCGGCACGTCGAGGGGCATCGGGGCCTGGTGCTCCAGACCCGGATCGGCGTCCTGGAACGACGCGATCATCGAGAAGATCGGCACCCCGTGCTGGAACGCCTGCGTCCGACGTGTCGAGAACGACCGACCGTCGTGGATGCGATCGACGGCGAACGTGATCCCTTCATCCGCGTCGCCCGGGCGCAGGAAGTATCCGTGCATCGAGTGCGCCGCACGGTCGGGGGCGGTGGTGCGCGCCGCGGCCACGATCGACTGCGCGAGCACTTGCCCGCCGTAGACCCGGCCGAGCGGCATCGGCTGCGAGACGCCGGTGAAGATGTCTTCGGTGGTGCGGGCATCCGAGCTGGCCAGATCCAGTACGCCGAGCATCGCGGCGACGGGGTCGACGTGCGGTGATCCGGCAGCATCGGCCACTGCAGCTCCCGTCTTCGTGCGGCACGCGCGTGCGCCGCTTGGTAGTTTAAGGCGGATGTCGCAGCGCCTCGTGTTCCCCGACCCGCAGGCAGCCGCAGACGTGCTGACCTTCGCCGGCCGGGCCGCGAGGCTCGGCGACACGGCGGTGCGGCTGCAGGCGAAAGGCGGGACACTCGTCGTCACGACCGCGGCCCTCGCTCCCCGGAGCCTGCTCGACGCCACCCCGACAGTACTGGCGATGCGGATGCTGCCGGTGGACGCCGAACTGGAGTGCGACCTCGCCGTCGCGGCATCCGCTCTGTCGGTCGCGCCCGGCGACCCCGCCGCCGTGGTGCTCCCGGAGACCGGACTCGCCCCGGCGTGGGCGGGGATCGCTCCGCCGCGGGGCGGGTGGGCCCCCACCGGGCAGATCGTGGCTTCGGTGCTGGCATCACGCGCGCAGTGGGGGATCACCGCGGTCGCGGACCGGTTGCCGACGGATGCCGGCGACGACGTCGTGCGCGCCATCCGCGCCGAGGTCTGGGGTCGACCGGACGACGCGCTGCACGGGATGCCCCTCGGCGCGGCGTTCGCCGCGTTCGCCCTCGGGTTCATCGGGGGCGACGAAACCGCCCCGATACTGTCGTCCGGCGCGTGGACGCGGATCACCCTGGTGCGCGGGCACGTGCTGGTGCGCGGACCCGTCGCGTCCGGCCTGACACCGGTGCGCCGCACCGGCCCGGCATGACCGGTGCGGATGACGGGGCGCCGAGCGGGCCGCGCGGTGGCAAACTGACCGCGTGACAGTCATCGACAACGCGATCTACCTCGAGGGGCGGCGCGTGGCCACACCCGCCGACCTGCACGACACCTCCGAGGCGCTGGCGAGCAACGGCGGATTCGCGTGGATCGGCCTGTACCGCCCCGACGGGCTCGAACTGGCTGTCGTCGCGAACGAGTTCGAGCTGCATCCGCTCGCCGTCGAGGATGCCTTCGTCGGTCATCAGCGGGCCAAGCTCGATCGGTACGGCGACACCCGCTTCGTCGTGCTCCGACCGGCCCGCTACATCGATGCGGACGAGCGCGTCGAGTTCGGCGAGGTCGAGATCTTCGTCGGCACCGACTTCGTCATCGCGGTGCGCCACGCCGAGGCGCCCAACCTCGCTGTGGTCCGGCACCGGCTGGAGCAGTCGCCGGAACTTCTCGCCCGCGGCCCGCTAGGAGTCCTGTACGCGATCATGGACCAGGTCGTCGACGACTACGCCCCGGTGATCGACGGCCTCGAGCACGACATCGATGAGATCGAGATGCAGCTGTTCACCGGCGACCCGGATGTGACCAAGCGCATCTACGACCTGTCCGGCGAGATCATGGACATCCAGCGGGCGGTGCGTCCGCTGGTGGGGATCATCACCTCGATCCGAGCCGATCTCGAGGCCCGTCACGGCAAGCAGGACTCCGCCCTCGAGCTGCGCCGTTCGCTGCGGGACGTGCTCGATCACGTCATCCGTGTCGTGGAGAAGGTCGAGGAGTTCCGCCTGACGCTGCAGAACGCGCTGACCGTGCACGCCACCCTGGTCGCTCAGCGGCAGAACGAGAACAGCCTCGCGCAGTCCGAGCAGACCAAGAAGATCTCCAGCTGGGCGGCGATCATCTTCGCGCCGTCGTTGATCACCGGGATCTACGGCATGAACTTCGTCAACATGCCGGAGCTGAACTGGGCGTGGGGCTACCCGGTCGTGCTGCTGCTGATGCTCGCCTTCGCCGTGTCGCTCTACGTCGTGTTCAAGTCCCGCAACTGGCTTTAGGCGCTAGACCGCCGCCGCGGCGGCCGCACCGGCGATCCGGCCGGAGAACAGGCATCCGCCCAGGAACGTGCCCTCGAGGGCCCGGTACCCGTGCATCCCGCCGCCGCCGAACCCGCTCGCCTCGCCGGCGGCGTACAGGCCCGGAATCGGCTCGCCGTCCGATCCGAGCGCCCGCGCCGAGAGGTCGGTCTCGAGCCCGCCGAGCGACTTGCGGGTCAGCACGTGGAGCTTGACGGCGATGAGCGGCCCCGCGGCGGGATCCAGGATGCGGTGCGGCGTCGCCGTGCGGATCAGCCGGTCGCCCCGGAACGCCCGGGCCGAGCGAAGCATCGCGATCTGGGCGTCCTTGCTGAAGTCGTTGTCCATCTCGCGGTCGCGGGCGTGCACCTCGAGGCGGACCCGGTCGGCGTCGAGCACCTCGCCGCCGGGCAGCGCCGTCATCCCGGCGATGAGATCGTCCAGGTCGTCGCGCACCACGAAGTCGGCGCCCGAGTCGAGGAACGCCTGCACCGGACCCGCCGCGCCCTTGCCGAGTCGTGACCGCAGCAGCAGCCGCACGTCTTTGCCGGTCAGGTCGGGGTTCTGCTCGCTGCCGGACAGCGTGAACTCCTTCTCGACGATGCGGCGCGACAGCACGAACCAGGAGTGGTCGTAGCCGGTGCGCCGCAGGTGGGCGAGGGTACCCAGGGTGTCGAACCCGGGAAACAGGGGCACCGGCAGCCGGGCGCCGGTGGCGTCGAGCCACAGCGACGACGGTCCTGGCAGGATGCGGATGCCGTGACCGGGCCACACCGGATCCCAGTTGCGGATGCCCTCGACGTAGTGCCACATCCGGTCCTCGTTGATCACCCGTGCGCCGGCCGCCTGGCCGACGGTCAGCATGGACCCGTCCACGTATGCCGGGACGCCGGCGACCATCGTTTCGGGCGGGGTGCCCAGCCGGGCCGGCCAGTTGCGACGGACCAGATCGTGGTTGCCGCCGATGCCGCCGGCCGCGATCACGACGGCGCCCGCGGTGATCTCGAACGATCCGACGACCTCGCGGGATGTCGACACCCCGCGAGCGGCACCGGACGGTGCCAGCACGTCGCCGGCGGCGCCCGTCACGACGCCGCCCGACACCGTGAGCGCGGTGACGCGATGTCGACCCATGATGACCGCTCGGCCGTCGGCTTCACCCTCCTCGACCGCCTTCTGGAACGGCGCGACGATGCCCGGCCCGGTGCCCCAGGTGATGTGGAAACGCGGCACCGAGTTGCCCGGTCCGGTCGCGGTGTAGCCGCCGCGCTCGGCCCATCCGACCACCGGGAAGAAACCGACGCCGTGCTGGCGCAGCCAGGTCCGCTTCTCGCCGTCGGCGAATTGCAGGTACGCCTCCGCCCACCGCCGGGGCCAGGCATCCTCGTCGCGGTCGAATCCGGCGGTGCCGAACCAGTCCTGGCGGGCCAGTTCGAGCGAGTCCGAAACGCCCAGTCGCCGTTGCTCGGGCGAATCGATGAAGAAGAGGCCGCCGAACGACCACCATGCCTGACCGCCGAGGTTCGTGCGCGGTTCTTGATCGACGACGATGACGCGTCTGCCCGCCGCGACTGCCTCCGACGCCGCGACCAGCCCGGCCAGTCCCCATCCGATGATGAGGACGTCGGTGTTGTGCCGGGTGGTGGGGATGCCGTTCATGCCGGTTCGTCCGTCGCCGCCGTGATATCCAGTCCGCCGCTACGGCCGGCGGCCGCGGGGCCGATGCCGGCGGGCTCGAACGTGTTGACCATCGCGAAAGCAGCGCGCTGCAGGTAGTCCCACAGCGTCGCCTCGTGCAGCGGGGACAGACCCAGTTCGTCGACGGCGGCGCGCATGTGGTGCAGCCAGTGGTCGCGCGCCGTCGGGTCGACGTGGAACGGCAGGTGACGCATCCGAAGCCGGGGATGCCCGCGCTGCTGGCTGTACGTCGTCGGGCCGCCCCAGTACTGCTCCAGGAACATCCGCAGCCGCTCCTTCGCACCGTCGAGCTGTTCCTCCGGGTACATCGGGCGCAGCACCGCGTCCTCGGCGACACCGCGGTAGAAGGCGTCGACCAGGCGGACGAACGTGTCATGCCCGCCCACTTCGTCGTAGAAGCTGAGGAACGAGTCGGCCGTCACGGCGTCGAACCCCCGTCGCTGGGCGGAACGTGCGGGTCGGCTTTGCCGATCTTCTTGGGCCGCCACGCCGGCCGCTCGATCGGCGGCACCGGATTGGGCTTGGTCTTCGGCGGGTTCGCGCCGCGCACGCGTTGGGCCCCCTCCAGACCCGTCAGCGTGATCGAGTTCAGCTGCGGCAGCTTCAGTCCCATTCCGTCGATCGCGTTCTTCAGGCGCATCCGCAGCTCACGGGCCACATCGTCTTTCGCGTTGGCGCGGGTCTTCATCACGAGCCGGGTCACCAGCGCATCGCCGGTGACCGACTCGAGCCCCCAGACCTCCGGCTGCTCGATGATGCGCGAGCGCCACTTCGGATCCTTCGCGAGTGCTTTCGCGGCGGCCAGCAGGCTCTTTTCGACCTCGGTGATGTCGGCATCCACCGGAACGGCGAGGTCGATGATGACCCGCGACCAGCCCTGCGACATGTTGCCGATGCGCAGGATCTCGCCGTTGCGGACGTACCACAGCGTGCCGTTGACGTCGCGGATGTGCGTGACCCTGACGCTGACGTACTCGACGATGCCGGTGGCCAGGCCCACATCCACCACGTCGCCGATGCCGACCTGGTCCTCGGCGACGAGGAAGATGCCGTTGAGCACGTCTTTGACGATGTTCTGCGCCCCGAACCCGAGTCCGGCGCCGATCGCCGCGGTCAGCAGCGTGAGCGATCCCAGGGCGGTCGGGGCGAGGGTGTTGACGATCAGCAGCAGCACGATCAGGACGATCGTGACGTTGACGATGTTCTGCAGGATCGATCCGAGCGTCCGGGTGCGCTGGACCAGACGCAGCTGGTTCAGCGGCGAGTGCTCGAGCGCCCGGGTGTCGTCGACGTTGGCGCGGCCCTTGGCCCCGTTGACGACGCGGGCAACGATCCGCCGGATCACCAGCCGCAGGATCCATGCCAGCAGCACGCCGCCGACGATGATCCCCAGGACGATCAGGGCGTTCACGCCGGCCGCCGCGAAGAACGCCGCGACATCCGCCCACGGATTCGGCTGCGTCACCTCGAGGTTCACCGTCGCTACTCCGCGTCGCGCTCCTGCACGGCGAGAGCCCGTTCCACACCGGCGAGGTTCTCTTCGACGAGACGGCGCAGGGCGGGAGGCGCGTCGACGTGGTCGGCGAGCCAGCCGCGGGTGGCGTCTCGGAGGGCGGCGTCGGCCAGCGGCGCGGGATACAGCCCGTCCACGAGGTACTGCGCGATCTGATAGGTGCGGGACTGCCAGATCTGCTCGAGCATCTCGAAGTACGGCGCGACGTAGGCGGCGAGCAGATCCCGGCCGGCCGGATGGACGAAACCGAGCGCGGCAGAGCGCAACACGGTGTTCGGCAGGTTCGCGTCGCCGACGAGCGTGTCCCACGCGGCGCGCTTGGCCTCGGCGGTCGGCAGCGCCGCGCGAGCCTGGGCTGCGAACTCGCCGCCTTTCGCGGTGTTGTCCGCCGTCAGCGCCTCATCGATGTCGGCGGCCGTCACGACGCCCCCGGCTGCGAGCGACACCAGCAGCTGCCACGACAGGTCGGTGTCGATCGTGAGACCGTCCAGCGCTATCTCGCCGTCGCGCAGCGCGCGCACGATCTGCCACTGCGACGGTGTGGATGCCGCGCTGGCGAACGCGGTCACGAACTGCAACTGGCTGTCGCTGCCGGCCTGCGCTGCCTGCGCGAGCGCCCAGAGGCCGTCGGCGACCTTCTCACGGGTCGCGTCGCGGTGCGCGGGAGTGACGTACGAGTTCGCGGCGAGTTGCAGCTGCGCCAGGGTGGTGCGCACCGTCGTGGATTCGGTCTCGGCCCCGATGTTGCGCAGGACCAGGTCGAGGTAATCGCTGGGGGATGCCTCGGCATCCCGGGTCTGATCCCACGCCGCGCCCCAAACCAGAGAGCGGGCGAGCGGGTCGGAGATGGCGGACAGGTGGGCGATCGCGGTGCGCAGCGACCGCGCGTCGAGGCGGATCTTGGCGTAGGCGAGGTCTTCATCGTTGAGCAGGACCAGGTCGGGGCGTGCGATCCCCTTCAACTCGGCGACATCGGTGCGGTCGCCGTCGACGTCGAGCTCGATGCGGTGCACGCGCACCAGCGCGCCGTCGTCGAGGCTGTAGAAGCCGACGCCGAGCCGGTGCGGGCGGATGGTCGGGTAGTCGGCGGGCGCGGTCTGCACGATCGCGAATCGCGAGATGCGACCGTCGGCGGACTCCTCGATGAGCGGTGACAGCGTGTTCACGCCGGCTGTCTCGAGCCACTTCTTCGACCAGCCCGACAGCTCGCGTCCGCTCGTGGTCTCCACTTCGGCGAGCAGGTCGGCGAGCTCGGTGTTGGACCACTCGTGCTTCGCGAAGTACGCCGCGACCCCGGCGAAGAACTGCTCGATACCCAC
>CAXTES010000003.1:0-37091 GCA_964243215.1 uncultured Microbacterium sp.
GACCGAGCAGCTGACGGGCGCGATGGATGCTCGTCGGCAGCACGGTGACCTCGTAGTGCTCCGCGACGACCTGCATGACCGACGCGAAGTCGCGGCGGCGCCGGATCAGCGAATACGTGAACAGGCTCAGCAGCATCCCGATCGCGATGCCGACGAAGATCACCCCGACGAACGCCTGGATCGGCACAGCGGGCGTGCCGAGCACGATGAAGGCCGAGAAGAGCAGGCCGAGCAGCACCCCGTTGATCGCGCCCTGCCGGGCCGCGGTGGCGTAGCCGAGCCTGCCGGTTACCCGCTCGATCGATCGGAGTCCCTGACCGACGATGGCGATCTCCCGCGCCGGCACATCGCCCGCGATCAGCTGCGACACCGCCTTCTGCGCGGCCTCGTAACTCGGGAAGCTCGCAACGGTCTCGCCGACCTCCCCGCGCCCCGCCGGTGCGCCGCCGAACATGCTCATGCCTCCATACTCGCATGGGCACCCCGGCTACGCTGGGACGGTGAGCACGCAGAGGGTTTTCGTCGCGCGGCTGGCCGGCTGCACGGTCTTCGACCCCGCGGGCGACCGGCTCGGCAGGGTCCGGGACGTCGTCGTCATCTACCGCAAAGACGATCCGCCCCGCGTCGTCGGCCTGATCGTGGAGATCCCCGGCCGCCGGCACGTGTTCCTGTCCATCGGGAGGGTCACGTCGATCGCGACGGGCCAGGTGATCACGACGGGCCTGATCAACGTGCGACGATTCCAGCAGCGCGGCGGCGAGGTGCGGGTGATGGCGGAATTGCTCGGCCGCAAGGTGTACCTGCGGTCCGACGGCACGCAAGCCGTCATCGAAGACGTCGCCATCGAGCGCAACCGCCTCGGCGAGTGGGACATCGGACAGCTGTTCCTGCGTCGGCCCAAGACCAGTGCCTCGCCGTTCGCGAAGGGTGCGACGACATTCGCGGGCTGGTCGGAGGTGCGCGAGCAGCAAATCCCCGGCCAGTCGCAGTCCGCCGAGCAGCTGGTGGCGACGTACTCGGAGCTCAAACCCGCCGACCTCGCCAACACGCTGCTCGATCTGCCCGAGGACCGCCTCATCGAAGTCGCCGAGGAGCTCAGCGACGACCGGCTCGCCGACGCGCTCGAGGAGATGCCCGAGGACGAGCAGGTGCACATCCTCGAGGCGCTCGGCGACGAGCGCGCTGCCGACATCCTCGACGCGATGGAGCCCGACGACGCGGCCGATGTGCTCGCCCAGCTGCCCGAGGAACGCCTCGAGGAACTGCTCGACCTCATGGAGCCGGAGGAGGCCGAGGATGTGCGAGCCCTGCTCCAGTACGGGCCCGACACCGCCGGCGGCCTGATGACCCCGGAACCGATCGTGCTGTCCGCCGATGCCACGGTTGCCGAGGCGCTGGCGCTGATCCGTCGCCACGAACTGCATCCGGCACTGGCGGCCGCCGTGTTCGTCACGCTGCCGCCATACGAAACGCCCACCGGGCGGCTGCTCGGCACCGTGCATTTCCAGCGGATGCTGCGCTACCCGCCCCACGAACGGCTCGGCGCCATCATCGACGACTCCCTCGAACCCATCCCCGCCACCGCGTCGTCGGCCGAAGTCGCGCGCCTGCTCGCCAGCTACAACCTCGTTTCGCTGCCCGTCGTGGATCAGGCGCACCGGCTCGTCGGTGCGGTCAGCGTCGACGACGTGCTCGACTACCTGCTGCCGGACGACTGGCGCTCGCACGACGCGGACGTCGTACCGGCTGTGGCGGTGACCACCGCGGGCATCCCGAGGCGGCGATGATGGCGCGCCCGTCCCGCCAGATCTCGCTGGACGCGCCGCGCGGGCGGTCGGGGATCATCACCCGTACCCCGCAGCCGTCCCGCGACCGCTTCGGCCGGTTCACGGAGTGGATCGCCCGCAACATGGGCACCCCGGCGTTCCTGCTCGGACTCTCCGTGTTCTGCGTGAGCTGGATCGCCTGGAACACGCTGGCGCCGCTGTTCCTCCGGTTCGACTCGCAGGAGTTCGGGTTCACGGTGCTCACGCTCGTGCTCTCGCTGCAGGCGTCGTACGCGGCCCCGCTGATCCTGCTGGCGCAGAACCGCCAGGACGACCGCGACCGCGTGCAGATCGAGCAGGACCGCCAGCGCGCCGAACGCAACCTCGCCGATACCGAATACCTGGCCCGCGAGATCGTCGCGCTGCGAATGGCGGTGACCGACATCACGAGCGACGTCGTCACGCGCGACACCCTGCGCCAGGAGCTGAAATCGCTGCTGGACAGCCTCGAGACGCGCGGCGACGGGGGCGGGGCACGCCCGGCGCCGTGAACGACGCGACCGACGACCTGACCGCGGCGGTGCGCACGGCGGTCGGAGCGGTGCTCGACCCCGAGCTGCGGCGCCCGCTCGCCGATCTGCAGATGCTGCGGCGGATCGGCGTCGCCGACGGCGTCGCGCACGTCGGCATCGCTCTGACCATCGTGGGATGCCCCGCCGCGGCCCGCATCGAGACCGACGTCACCGCGGCCGCGGCATCCGTCCCCGGCGTCAGCCGCGTCGAACTCGACGTCGGCGTCATGACCTCGGATGAGCGGCGCGACCTGACCGAGCGGCTGCGCGGCTCCCGGGCGCAGCGTCGCATGCCGTTCACGCCGGACTCGCTGACCCGCGTCATCGCGGTGACCAGCGGCAAGGGCGGCGTCGGCAAATCCACCGTCACCGCCAACCTCGCCGTGGCGCTGGCGACGCAGGGACTCGCGGTCGGGCTCGTCGATGCCGACGTGCACGGCTTCTCGATCCCCGGGCTGCTCGGCCTGGTGGGCGACACCGGCCGCACGGTGCGTCCGACCCGCATCGACGACCTGATCCTTCCGCCGGTCGCGTACGACGTGAAGGTGGTCTCGATCGGGATGTTCCTGCGTGACGGCGAGGAGAACGCCGCCGTCGCCTGGCGCGGTCCGATGCTGCACCGCACGCTGCAGCAGTTCCTCACCGACGTCTACTTCGGCGATCTGGACGTGCTGCTGGTGGACATGCCGCCCGGCACCGGCGACGTCGCGATCTCGCTCGGGCAGCTGCTCCCCCACGCCGAGGTGCTCGTGGTCACGACACCGCAGTCGGCCGCCTCGGACGTCGCCGTCCGGTCCGGGCTCGTGGCCCGTCAGACGGGTCAGCGCGTCGTGGGCGTCGTGGAGAACATGGCCGCGCTGACCCTCCCGGACGGCCAGGTGCTCGATCTGTTCGGCGCCGGGGGCGGCGCCGCGGTGGCGGACGCCCTCTCGACCGGGGATGCCGATGTGCCCCTGCTCGCGTCGATCCCGCTCAGCCCGGCGCTGCGCTCGGCCGGCGACGCCGGGACGCCGGTCGTCATGGCTCACCCGGACGACCCGGCATCCAGCGCCATCGTCGCGCTGGCGCGCCGGCTCGCCACGCGACCGCGCGGTCTGGCCGGCCGGCCGCTCGGCATCCACCCGCGGTGAATCCCCTCATCCGTCGAGGTAGTCGTCGGGGGTCAGTGCCCTGACGCCGCGATCGTGCACGAGGAACTGCGCACGCACCCGTGCGCCGTACTCGGCGCAGGCGACCGCGAGGGCGTGCGCCCACGTTCGTTCCTGCGCCCCGGCGACCGCGTCACCGGGGCGCTCCCACGCGAAGACGGCCTGGGCGAAGCCGAACTCGCGCATCAGGGCGGCGATCCGGGCGCCGAGAACCGAGGCGGCGGTCGAACGTCCGAGGTCGCCGTCGACGATCCGGTTCGGGTCGGCAGGCAGATCGTCGCACGGCAGGAGGACGGGAGCCTGCACGTCGTCGTCGGTGAGGAACAGCATCCACACCTGCCGCACGCTCGCGCGGCGCAGCAGGTCGGTCACGCGCTCGTGCAGCAGCACGTCGTCGGTGAGGGGTTGCAGGCGGTCGACAGCGATGGATTTGGTCATTGCGACAGCGTCGTGGATGCCGGTGCCACCGCGGCGCGTGCACTCCCGATGTGGGGACAACGCGCCGCTGACCCACGCCTGTGCAGGACAGGCCGGTCAGGTCGCTTCGGAGTCGAACGGGGTGGACCGGTCCGGGCGGAACGCCTCGGCCTGCGGGGCCGCCGCGGTGACTGCGGCGCCCGCGGCGGCCATCCGCACCGTCGTGGTGGGCGGGTCGTCCAACAGCGCTTCGCGGATGATCCGGCGCGGGTCGTACTGACGCGGATCCAGCTTGCGCCAGTCCACCTCGTCGAAGTCCTCGCCCATCTCCTCCTGCATACGCGTCTTCGCGCCGCGGAGCATGTCGCGGGCGCGCACCGTGAGCCGGGCGAGCATCTCGGCGTAGCGGGGCAGGCGCTCCGGTCCCACCAGCAGCGCTGCGATGACGCCGATCAGCACGAGCTTCTCGAACGTCAGGCCGAAGAACATGCTTCCAGGTTACGTCGCGCCTGCCCGATGCCGCCCGACACGACGCGTAGGCTGACGCGCGGAGGCGCCATGAGCGAGCACGATGCGAACCACCGTTTCGCCCAGGAGTTGGCGCTCGAGCCCGACCACATCGCCCGTGCTCGCGCTCACGCCCTCGAACTGGGCGCCGATCCGGTCAGCGCATCGGTGGGCGCGCAGTGCGCGGTGATCGCGGCATGCTCGAACGCAGCGCAGATCGTCGAGGTGGGAACCGGCGCGGGGGTTTCCGGACTCTGGCTGCTGCGCGGCGCTCCGCGCGCGGTGCTGACGACCATCGACAGCGAGCCGGAGCATCTCGGTGTCGCACGCCAGCTGTTCGCCGACGCGAAGGTGCCGGCGGCACGAGCGCGCTTCATCACGGGCCGGGCATCGGATGTGCTTCCGCGCATGAACGAGGCGGCCTACGACATCGTGCTCGTCGACGCCGATCCGGAAGGCGTGATCGAGTACGTCGAGCACGGCCTCCGGCTGGTTCGCCCCGGCGGTACGGTGCTCGTGCCTCGGGTGCTCGCCGGCGGCGCGGTCGCCGACCCGGTGCGCCGGGATGCGGTCACCACCGCCTATCGGTCCCTGCTGCAGGAGACGCAGAGTTCGCCCGCGGTGATCGCGGCGCTGTCGATCGTCGGCGAGGGGCTGTTGCAGCTGGCGACCGTGGTGGATGCCTGAAACGACAGGAACGACCGGTCCGCAGACCGGTCGTTCCGACGTGGTGTCCGAGCGCTACGCGGCGCTGACGACGCCGCCGAGCACGTCGTAAAGCTCTTTGGCCTCGGCGTCGTTCACCGAAACCACGAGACGACCGCCGCCTTCGAGCGGAACCCGCACGATGATGAGGCGACCCTCCTTGACGGCCTCCATCGGCCCGTCTCCGGTTCTCGGCTTCATGGCTGCCATTGCGGCTCCTATTCGTCGTAGATCTGCCCTTCGAGTTTACCGTGCGGCCCGCGCCCCGAAGACACCGGCCCCCGCCGGGGCGGCTACGGAATCTGCCACAGGGTGTTGGCGAAGGCATACATGTTGTAGATCCACCACCACTGCCCGGCGAGCGCTGCCACCAGGACGCCGACCCGCCACGGCGTCGACCTCGGCGCCGCCAGGGCGCCCCACAGCGGCGACACCGGAAGCAGCAGCCGGAAGATGCTGGACTGCGGAAAGAAGACCGCCAGCAGGTACAGCAGGTAGCTCGCCGTCCACAGCCGGAGTTCGACGCCGAGGCGTTTGACGTGCGGCTCGAACAGCAGCAGCGCGGCGACCAGGACGATGGCTGCCGCCAGCGCGGCGTATCCGAGCCAGACGCTGTATCCCCAGAACGGGAACCAGAACGCGATGCCCTGCACGAAGCCGTCGAACGGCGTGAAACCGCCCGCGGCGTTCGGGATCCAGTTGCGCCGCCACGCCAGCTCGGTCACGAGATACGCTGACGCGTCGCCGGTGACCAGGCCCGCGATCAGCTGCCACACGAACCCGAGCGCGACCGCCCATACCGTCAGCGCGGCGAGGTGCACCGCCTCACCCGGCCGCAGCGGATCGCTCTTGCGGTGCCACCAGCGCCAGACGGACAGGAGCGCGAGGAACAGGGCGAACGCCAGGACGCCGGGTCGGGTGAACGCCATGAGCGCCAGAACGAGGTACACCCACCCGTACCGGCGCCGCATCACCTGCCACAAGGCCAGGAACAGCCACAGCAGGAAGAGCGACTCCGCGTAGCCCACCTCGAACATCGCCGCGACCGGACCGGACGCGAAGAACACGACCGCCCACGTCGCAGCGGTGCGGTCGAGCTTTGTGCGCAGCATCCGGTACAGCACGAGGCATGACAGGTAGCCCGCCACCAGCGACACCAGGACCGCGCCGACGATCCACGAGCCGAACGGCGCGCCGACCGCGCGAGCCACATATGCGTAGATGGGCATGAACGCCCATGGGTTCTCGGCGACCTTGCCGGCTGACGTCAGCGGCAGGTCGGTCGGGTACCCGTTGTCGGCCGTGAACCAGTACCACTGCGCGTCCCAGCCGAGCATCAGGTCGCCGATTCCCGCGTCGGCGCCGAAGCGTGATGCCGGGCCGGACGCCTGCGCGGCGAGCACGAGGAAGACGGTCGTGACCACGCGGGCGGCGAGGTAGAGGATGCCGATGCGAACGGCCGGATGCAGGCCCCCCCAGCGGCGGGTCGAGGCTGCCGTGGTCAGCGTGTCGTCAGCCACGCGCGAAGCCCGCGCTCGACGTCGTCGATCTGCGCGATCGGCACCCGTTCGGAATCGTGATGAGCCAGCGACGGGTCGCCCGGGCCGTAGTTGACCGCCGGCACGCCCATCGCCGAGAACCGCGCGACATCGGTCCAGCCGTATTTCGGTCGCGGCTCGGCTCCGACGGCGGCCAGGAATTCCTGCGCGATCGGAGCGTCCAGGCCCGGCCGCGCACCGTCGACACTGTCCACGACCTCGACGTCGAATCCGGCGAGCACGTCGCGCACGTGCCGGGCGGCCTCCTCGCCCGTGCGGTTCGGCGCGAACCGGTAGTTCACCTCGACCTCGCACAGGTCCGGAATGACGTTGCCGGCCACGCCGCCCGAGATGCGCACGGCGTTCATCCCTTCCCGGTACACCAGCCCCTCGACCGGCACCTCGCGAGGGCGGTACTCGGCCAGGCGCGCCAGGATCGGCGCCGCCTTGTGGATGGCGTTCTCCCCGATCCACGCCCGTGCGGTGTGGGCTCGGATGCCGGTGGTGCGCACGATCGCGCGGAGGTTGCCGTTGCAGCCGCCTTCGACAGTCCCGTTCGACGGTTCGCCGAGGATCGCGAAATCACCCGCGAACAGGTCGGGCCGAGAGCGCGACAGCCGCGTGAGGCCGTTCAGATCGGCATCGACCTCTTCGTGGTCGTACCACATCCAGGTGATATCGGCGCGCGGGTCGACCAGGTCGGCGGCGAGCTTGAGCTGCACCGCCACGCCCGCCTTCATGTCGACCGTGCCGCGACCCCACAGGAACGGCGCCCCGTCCACCTCGATGTCGCGGGTGGGGACGTTCTCGTTGATCGGCACGGTGTCGATGTGCCCGGCGATCACGACGCGGTGGCTCCGGCCCAGATCGGTGCGGGCGACGATCGTGTCGCCGTCGCGGTGCACGTCGAGGTGGTCCAGCTCCCGCACCGCGTCGTGGATCGCGTCGGCGAGAGTCGTTTCGTCGCCGGACACGCTCGGGATGTCGCAGATCGCTCGGGTCAGATCGACCGACGTCCCGGTCAGATCCAGCTGCGGCATCCTGCGAGTCTATCCAGCGCACCTCGGTCGATAGCCTGGGAGGATGACGGATCAGCGGTGGGTCTGGGGTGTCGGACTGGCCACCACCTCCCGCGACGGCACGGTGCTGGACACGTGGTTTCCGCAGCCGTCGCCCGGCCGCATACCGTCGGGTTACGACCCGGCGATCCCGCCGCCGAATCTCGAGCGGCTGGCCGTGTCGGACGACCGGCGGGCCGTGTCCGTCGACACGGTGGCGGTCGAGATCGACCTGGATGCGGCGCCGATGTCGACCTCGGATGCCTACCTGCGACTGCACGCGCTGTCGCACCGGCTCGTGCGTCCGAACGAGGTGAACCTCGACGCGATCTTCGCGCACCTGCCCACGGTCGCGTGGACCACCGCCGGACCGATGCATCCCGACGACGTCACCGCGCTGCGGCCGTTCCTGCCACGCGACGGCATCCAGGTGCAGTCGCTCGACAAGTTCCCGCGCCTGCTGGACTACGTCACACCGCCGGGCGTGCGGATCGCGGATGCCTCGCGGGTTCGGCTGGGCGCCTACCTGTCGCCGGGTACCACCGTGATGCACGAGGGTTTCGTCAACTTCAACGCCGGCACGCTCGGCGCGTCCATGGTCGAAGGTCGCATCTCGCAGGGTGTCGTGGTCGGCGACGGCAGCGACATCGGCGGCGGCGCATCCATCATGGGCACCCTGTCCGGCGGCGGCGCGCACCGCGTGTCGATCGGCGAGCGGAGCCTGCTGGGCGCGAACGCGGGGGTGGGGATCTCGCTCGGCGACGACTGCGTCGTCGAGGCCGGCCTGTACCTGACGAGCGGTTCGAAGGTGCTGCTGGCCGACGAGCCGGCGCGCCACGACGGCGCACGGCCGATCGTGAAAGCCGCGGAGCTGTCCGGCCGCGACAACATGCTGTACCGACGCAACTCGATGACCGGCGCCGTCGAGGCGGTGCGGCGGGCAGGTTCGGGGGTCGTGCTCAACGAAGCGCTGCACGTCTAGGCTGCCCGGCCCGTCGCGCTCACCCCTAGGCTGTGCGCATGGCGGACAGACTCCCGAAGAAGACGTACGAACGCGAGCTGAAGAAGCTGCAGTCCCAACTGGTCGACATGCAGGCGTGGGTCCAGACCAGCGGCGCTCGCATCGTCGTCATCTTCGAGGGGCGGGATGCCGCGGGCAAGGGCTCCACAATCAAACGGGTCTCCGAATACTTGAACCCCCGGGTCACCCGCGTCGTCGCGCTCCCCACGCCCAGCGAGCGCGACAAGACCCGCTGGTACTTCCAGCGGTACGTGCCCCATCTGCCGGCCGCCGGCGAGATCGTCCTGATGGACCGCTCGTGGTACAACCGCGCCGGCGTCGAGCACGTCATGGGGTACTGCACGAACGAGCAGTACCACCGCTTCCTGCACCAGGCGCCGATCTTCGAGCGGATGCTCGTGGAGGACGGGATCATCCTGCTCAAGTACTGGTTCAGCGTGTCGGACGTCGAGCAGGAGGAGCGGTTCCGCTCCCGGGCCGAAGACCCGATGCGGCGGTGGAAGCTCAGCCCGAACGACACCCTGTCGATCACGAAGTGGGAGGACTACTCCCGGGCGAAGGACACGATGTTCGTCCACACGGACATCCCCGAGGCGCCGTGGCACGAGGTCGACAACGAGGACAAGCGCAGCGGCCGGATCAACATGATCGCGCACCTGCTCTCGCAGATCCCGTACCGGGTCGTCGAGCGCGACGCGATCACGATCCCGGAGCGCCCGCCGTCGGGCGGGTACGAGCGTCCGCCGCGCAACGTCGAAGCCGCCGTGCCCGACGTCGCCACCGACCTCGCCGACGACAAGCCGGCCGATGTCAAGCCGGCCGACGACAAGCCGGGCCCTGACGAGCCGGGCGGCAAGAAGTCGGCGAAGAAGCCCCGGGTCAGTCGCGCACGCGCACCGAAAGGCACGTGACGCAGCCTTCGAGTTTCTCGAACTCGCTGATCGGCGTGGTCACGACCGTGAGACCGCGGTCGCGGAATCCGGCCGCCGTCGCCGGAGCGTCTTCGGACATCAGGACCGTGTCGGCATCCAGCACCACGACCGCGGTGCCGTGCACCTCGGGCACGCCGGTGAAGGTCGCGAACGCGGATGCATCGTCGACCAGCGGCGGGTGTCCGATGACCGTGCCGTCCGGCAGCGCCGTCACGCCCGACTTCAGGTGCAGCACCGTGCGGACCGGCACCACCACGACCGTCCACGCCCGGGGTTCGAGCAGCGACCTCAGTTGCGCGATCCCCTCGTCGTTCGTGCGGGCGGACCGTCCGACGTACGCGGTGCGCCCCACCTTCAGGACGTCACCGCCGTCCACCGTGCCTGGCTCTACGATCTCGGCGAGCTGCATCCCGAGTCCGGCCACGGCCGCGCGGACCGATGTCGACTCGCCGCGGCGCGACGGTGCGCCGGCGCGGCACAGCACGGCCAGGTCGTCGAACATGACGACGGTGTCCTCGACGAACACGCCGTCGGGATGCTCGTCGGCGGCATCCATCTCGATGATCCGCCAGCCGCGCGTCCGGAACACGTCGACGTAGGCGGCCCACTGCTCGGTCGCGAGTGCGGCGTCGACCTCGGCGCGCTCGAGGTGGGTCAGCTCACCGTCCGCCAGGCGCGGCGACGGCCGGCGCACGAGCAGCCTCGGCACGGCGGATCAGCCCGTGGCGCCGGGGTACGGGCGCTCCCGCGCCCCGACGTACAGCTGCTGCGGGCGGCCGATCTTGGTCTGCGGGTCCTGTTGCATCTCCCGCCAGTGCGCGAGCCATCCCGGCAGTCGGCCGATGGCGAACAGCACCGTGAACATCCGGGACGGGAAACCCATCGCCTTGTAGATCACGCCGGTGTAGAAGTCGACGTTCGGGTACAGCCGGCGTTCCTTGAAGTAGTCGTCCTCCAGCGCGGTCTGCTCCAGCTGCTGAGCCAGATCCAGCAGCGGGTCGCTCACGCCGAGGGCGGTCAGCACCTCGTCGGCGGACTCCTTCACCAGCTTCGCCCTCGGATCGTAGTTCTTGTAGACCCGGTGGCCGAAGCCCATCAGCTTCACGCCGTCCTCTTTGTTCTTCACGCGCTCGACGAAGCGTTCGACGCTCTCGCCGGACTCGCGGATACGGGCGAGCATGTCGAGCACCGCCTCGTTCGCGCCGCCGTGCAGCGGCCCGTACAGCGCGTTGATCCCGGCCGAGATCGAGGAGAACTGGTTCGCGCCGGTGGATCCGACGAGCCGCACCGTGGAGGTCGAGGCGTTCTGCTCGTGGTCTTCGTGCAGGATGAGCAGCCGCTCGAGCGCGCGCGACATGACCGGGTTGATCTCGTACAGCTCGCTGAGCACGCCGAAGTTGAGCTTGAGGAAGTTGTCGACGAAGCTCAGCGAGTTGTCCGGGTACAGGAAGGCCTGGCCGACGCTCTTCTTGTGCGCGTACGCCGCGATCACCGGCAGCTTCGCGATCATCCGGATCGTGTTCAGCTCGATGTGCTCGGGATTGTGGGGATCGGACTCGTTCTCGTAGTACGTCGACAGCGCCGCGGTGGCCGACGACAGCACGGACATCGGGTGAGCGGTGTGCGGCAGCGATGAGAAGAACCGCTTCAGGTCCTCGTGCAGCAGGGTGTGATGGCGGATGCGGTCGTCGAAAGCCGCGAGCTCGTCGGGCGTCGGCAGCTCGCCGTAGATCAGCAACCAGGCGACCTCGAGATAGGTGCTGCCGGTGGCGAGCTGTTCGATGGGGTAGCCGCGGTAGCGCAAGATGCCGCGGTCGCCGTCGATGAAGGTGATGGCCGACTTGGTCGCCGACGTGTTGACGAACCCGTAGTCGAGGGTCGTGTAGCCGGTCTGCCGGGTGAAGCTCGAGATGTCGACGCTCGGGACGCCGTCGGTGCCGCTGCGCAGGGGGAATTCGGCGGTTCTCTCGCCGATCGTGAGGGATGCCCTCTCCGGCTGGGGAACCGCGTCGTCCACGTGGTCTCCTTGCGTTGTCGGTCAGCGGGGCGTCGGTCAATACAGCCTAATGGCCGCCATGGCCTACTCCCGCACCCTCCAAAGCAGGCGCGGATCCGCTGGAGATCATCACGAATCCGCTGCTCGCAGGCGACTCGCGGCGGCGGCGATCCGCTCGTCCGTGGCGGTCAGCGACAGCCGCACGTGCCGGGTGGATGCCGCTCCGTAGAAGTGGCCGGGACCGGCCAGGATGCCCAGGTCCGCGAGCCGGGCGAGGCTGTCCCACGCGTCGATCCCCTCGGTCGCCCACAGGTACAGGCCCGCCTCGCTGCGATCGATCCGGTACCCGGCGGCCTCGACGGCCGGGCGCAGGATGTCGCGTCGGCGGCGGTACACCTCCCGCTGCGCGGCGACGTGCGCGGTGTCGCCGAGCGCCGCGACCATCGCCGCCTGCACCGGCGCCGGCAGCATCAGGCCGAGGTGCCTGCGCGTCGTCGACAGCCGCGCGACGAGGGCGGGGTCACCCGCCAGGAATGCCGCGCGGTAACCGGCGAGGTTGGACTGCTTGCTCAACGAGTAGACCGACAGCACCCCGGTCAGGTCCGAGCCGACGACACGAGGGTCCAGAACGGACGGAACCGGCTCGCTGTCCCACGGCGCGTCCCATCCGAACTCGGCGTAGCACTCGTCGGAGGCCACGACCGCCCCCAGCTGCCGGGCGCGGGCGACCGCCGCAGCCAGGGCCGCGGCATCCATCACGCGGCCGTCCGGATTGCCCGGGGAGTTCAGCCAGACCAGCCGGGTCGCGTCCGGCCACTCGCGCGGATCGTCCGACGGGAACGGTGTCGCTCCGGTCAGCCGCGCGCCGACGTCGTAGGTCGGATAGGCGGCACGAGGGTGCACCACCGCATCGCCGGGGCCCAGCCCCAGCAGCATCGGCAGCAGAGCGACGAGCTCCTTGGAGCCGACGGTGGGCAGGACGTTTTCACGCTGGAGCCCCGGCACGCCGCGGCGACGGGCGTACCACGCGGCGATCGCATCGCCCAGGGCGGGGGTTCCGGCCGTCTGCGGGTAGCCGTGCGCGTCGGTGGCGGCCGCCAACGCCGACGCGATCGCGAGAGGCGTGGCATCCACCGGCGATCCGACGGACAGGTCGATCATGCCGTCCGGATGCGCTCGCGCGCGTGCCGCGTAGGGTGCGATCGCGTCCCAGGGGTAGTCGGGGAGGTCCGCGACGCCCATTCAGTGATCCTGGGGAGGGAGCTCCGCGATGATCGGGTGGTCTTTGTGGATGACGCCGACCTTGGCTGCGCCGCCGGGCGAGCCGACGTCGTCGAAGAACTCGACGTTGGCCTTGTAGTAGTCCGACCACTCGTCGGGAAGGTCGTCTTCGTAGTAGATCGCCTCGACCGGGCACACCGGCTCGCATGCGCCGCAGTCGACGCACTCGTCCGGGTGGATGTACAGCGAGCGTTCGCCCTCGTAGATGCAATCGACCGGGCATTCGTCGATGCAGGCGCGGTCTTTGACATCCACGCACGGGAGGGCGATCACATACGTCACGCCGGCAAGTCTAGTTCGCCCCCGCTGCAGGACCGCCTCGCGCGTTACGCGAGAGGTCGGGCCACGCGACGACGACGGCCGCCGTGATGGGCAGCAGGATCATCCACGTGACACCGAGCGCACCGCCGGGGACGATGACCGATCCGCCCGGTCCCGCACCCGAGAAGACGATCGCGACCGCGATGGCGCCGAGCCCTGCCGACAGCGCCGCCCACCGGTCGGCCGTCAGCAGGCGCACCGCTGTCAGCAGCGCCGCGACGCCGACGACCGATAGCACCAGCCCGACCGGCAGCGATGCGAGGGTGTAGGCCTGCGCGACGGTGCCGGCGACGCCGTACACGGCGCCCACCGCCAGGGCCACCGCCCAGGTGCCCAGCCGCGCCCACGAGAACGTCACCGCGTCAGTGTAGCCGCGCCTACCCGGCCCATCCCCACAGTCGCAGCAGCGCCGCGACCGCGGCCGCCGCGGCGACCACCACCAGGAACGGAGCCCGCAGCATCAGCAGGCCCGCCGCCACGATCACCGCCGGCACCCGGGCATCCACCATGATCGCCTGACCGGCGCCGAGGGTCTGCACCCCGACCAGCGCCGCGAGCAGTGCCACGGTGAGCAGGTCGGCGATCCGCGCCGGACGCGGCGCGTCCAGCACCCGCGGCGGGACGAGGTAGCCGACGGTCTTCAGCGCGACGCACGCGATCGCGGCGAGGAGGATGGCGCTCCACAGCGTCACGGCAGCCCCTCCCGCTCCGGCACGTCGTCGGGCTCGTGCGGCGCCGCGGCCGTCTCGGCGCGGCCGAGCCAGTTGAACCACCCGACGACGAGCGCGACGAGCGCCGCGACGATCACCGGCAGCCCGGGCATCACCGCCGGGGTCAGAACGACCGCGACCACCGCCGCACCGACGCCTACCGCGATCGCCTGGCGCTGGCGCAGCCGCGGCCACAGCAGCGCGAGGAACGCGGCGGCGGCCGCGGCATCCAATCCGTACGCTCGGGGGTCGCCGAGCACGTCGCCGAGCAGCGCACCGGCGAGCGTCGACAGGTTCCAGCCGATGTAGATGCCGACGCCGGTGACCCAGAACCCGACGGTGCGGGCGCGGGTGGTCGTCTGGGCAAGCGACACCGCGGTGGACTCGTCGATCGTGAACGGCACCGCGGCGATCCGCCGCCATCCGCTCGTGGCCACGACGGGCGCCATCCGGATGCCGTACGCGATGTTGCGCACACCGAGCAGCACGGCCGACGCGATCGCGGCCGGCAGCGCCGCGATCCCGCCGGCGCCGAAGACGCCGACGAATGCGAACTGCGACCCGCCGGTGAACATCAGCAGGCTCAGTACGCAGGTCTGGGCGACGTCGAGCCCGGATGCCACCGCGAGTGCTCCGAACGAGATGCCGTAGGCGCTCGTGGCCAGGGCGACTCCGACCCCCTGACGCCAGGCGCGCCGCGCCTCTTCGCCCGGGTCCACACTCACCCGCCCGAGCCTACCGAGAGGTCAGGCGTTGGCGTCCTGGCGCTTCAGGCGCGCGGTCGCCCGGCCGCGCTCGGTCTGGTCGAGCACCACCTTGCGGATCCTCACCATCTCGGGGGTGACCTCGACGCACTCGTCGTCGCGCGCGAACTCCAAGCTCTGCTCGAGCGACAGCTGACGTGGCGGGGTCATCGACTCGAACGTGTCGGCGGTGGACTGCCGCATGTTCGTCAGCTTCTTCTCCCGCGTGATGTTCACGTCCATGTCGTCGTTGCGGGAGTTCTCGCCGATGACCATCCCCTCGTACACCTCCTCGGTCGGCTGCACGAAGAACGACATGCGCTCCTGCAGCGCGATGATGGCGAACGGCGTCACGACGCCGGAGCGGTCCGCGACGATCGAGCCGTTCTGGCGCGTCACGATGTGTCCGGCCCACGGCTCGTAGCCGTGCGAGATCGCGTTGGCGATGCCCGTTCCGCGCGTGGTGGTGAGGAACTCGGTTCGGAAGCCGATGAGACCGCGCGACGGCACGGTGAACTCCATGCGGACCCAGCCCGTGCCGTGGTTCGTCATCGATTCCATGCGGCCCTTGCGCGACGCCAGCAGCTGGGTGATCGCGCCCAGATAGTCCTCCGGAGCGTCGATGGTGAGGTGCTCGAACGGCTCCTGCAACTCGCCGTCCACCCGCCGTGTGACCACCTGGGGCTTGCCGACGGTCAGCTCGAAACCCTCGCGCCGCATGTTCTCGACGAGGATCGCCAGGGCCAGCTCACCGCGCCCCTGCACCTCCCAGGCATCCGGACGACCGATGTCCACGACTTTCAGCGAGACGTTTCCGACCAGCTCGCGGTCGAGGCGGTCCTTGACCATGCGGGCGGTCAGCTTGTGGCCCTTGACCTTGCCGACGAGCGGTGACGTGTTCGTGCCGATCGTCATCGAGATCGCCGGGTCGTCGACGTGGATCGCCGGCAGCGGCCGGACGTCGTCGGGGTCGGCGATCGTCTCGCCGATCGTGATGTCCTCGAAGCCGGCGATCGCGACGATGTCGCCGGGTCCGGCCGAATCGGCCGGGTAGCGCTCGAGGGCGCGCGTCTTGAGCAGCTCGGTGATCCGTGCGTTGGCGTGGGAACCGTCGTGGCGCACCCAGGCGACCGTCTGGCCCTTCTGCAGCGTGCCGTTGAATACCCGCAGCAACGCGAGGCGACCCAGGAACGGGCTGGAGTCCAGGTTCGTCACCCATGCCTGCAGCGGCGCCTCGTCGTCGTAAGACGGCGCGGGGACGTGCTCGAGGATCGCCTGGAACAACGGCTCGAGGTCGTCGTTGTCGGGCAGTTCGCCGTTGGCGGGACGACGACGGGATGCCGCGCCGGCGCGCCCCGAGGCGTAGACGACGGGCACGTCCAGCAGCGCGTCGACGTCGAGGTCGGCCTCTTCCCCGCTGTGGACGGCGTCATCGTGCAGATCGGATGCCAGGCCGAGCAGCAGGTCGTGGCTCTCCTCCTCCACCTCGGCGATACGGGCATCCGGCCGGTCGGTCTTGTTGACCAGCAGGACGACGGGAAGTTTCGCCTCCAGCGCCTTGCGCAGCACGAATCGGGTCTGCGGCAGCGGGCCCTCCGAGGCATCCACCAGCAGCACGACACCGTCGACCATCGACAGTCCTCGCTCCACCTCGCCGCCGAAGTCCGCGTGACCGGGCGTGTCGATGACGTTGATGGTGACCGGGATGTCGGTGTGGATGCCGTTGTACGTGATGGCGGTGTTCTTCGCCAGGATCGTGATCCCCTTCTCGCGCTCCAGGTCGTTGGAGTCCATCGCGCGCTCTTCGACGTGGGCGTGCGCGCCGAAGGATCCGGTCTGGCGCAGCATCGCGTCGACGAGCGTCGTCTTGCCGTGGTCGACGTGCGCCACGATCGCGACATTGCGGAGGTCAGGCCGGACGGCATGCGCCATGACGGGGTCCTTGCAGAAGAGGGGGTGCGGCCGGGAATCCGGCACCGACCAGCTTATCGCAGGCGGTCTGAGAGTCGCCGGGACGCCGAACGGGGCGGGCTCCCGCAGGAGTCCGCCCCGTCCGAACCTGTCGTGCTACTTGCGGAAGCCCACGAGCGTCCAGTCGACCGTCGACGCGATGGTGAACTGGGTCGCCCCGTAGTTGACCAACCCGTCCTTGACCGCCCAGACCTCGGGCAGCGGCGCGATCGGGAACAGCGGCACGTACGACCAGATCTCCTCGTTGATCTGGTTGGCCAGGTCGATCCGCTTGGCCGGATCGAGCTCCTGGTTCGCCTGGCTCCACAGGTCACCGAGCTTGTCGTCGGTGATCCCCGTGAAGTTCTGCTCCGAGTCGACCGGGTAGAAGATCGACTCCGCCGACGAAACCGGGAAGGGCGTGCCCTGCCACGAGAACGTCACCATCTCGAAGTTGCCCGGGATGACGTAGTCGCTGAAGTACTGTCCCACCGGGACGGTCGTCAGCTCCACGGGGATGCCGAAGTCACCCAGATCCGCCTGCACCTGCTCGGCGCGCTGGATGTTCGTGGCGGTGTCGGCCGGCACGGTGACGGTCAGCTTGAGCGCCTCGCCGCCCTTGGTCCAGCCGTCGCCTTCCTTCGTGTACCCGGCATCCTGGAGGAACTTGGTCGCGGCGTCGGTGTCGTGCGGGTACGCCTTGTCCTGGTAGCCCTCCTGCCCGTTCATGAAGATGTAGTCGCCCTGCGTGACCGCGGGGACCCCGACGGGCGAGTTGGCCGCCTCCGAGATCTGCTCGCGGTTGACGATGGATGCCACGGCCTTGCGCACGTTCACGTCTGCGAGCGGGCCCGACTTGGCGTTCATCGTGACGTGGGTCCAGGTCAGTCCGTTGGTGGCCTGGAGCTTCGCGTCCTTTCGGGTCTGCGCGGTGTTATAGAGGTCGGCGTTGGCCGAGATCTCCACGGCGTCGATCTCCGAGTTCGCGAACGCGGTGCCCTGCTGGTCCTGACTGACGACCTTGAACAGGACGGTGTCCAGCTTCGGCGCGTCGCCCCACCACTTGGGGTTCGGCGTCAGCGTGATGACCTGACCGGTCGCGTCGATGTTCGAGATCAGGTACGGTCCCACCGACGGGATCGCCTTCGCGGTGTATCCCTCGTTGAACGTCGTGGGGTCGCTCGCGACGGTCGTCGGCAAGAAGGTGCCCAGCAGTCCCTGCCAGTCGGCGTACTTCTCGCTGAACGTGATCTTCACGTCGTACTCGTCGCTGCCCTGTTCGATCGAGGAGATCTTGTCCCACCCGGTCGTCGAGATCGCCTGGTACGCCTCGTTCGAGCCGTTGTCGGCCTGCCAGGTGGCCTGCCAGTCCTTGACGGTCACGGGCGTGCCGTCCTCCCACACCGCCTTCGGGTTCAGCTTCATCTCGACGACCTGCGGGTCTTCGCTGACGAGCTCGACCGACGACGCGTAGTCCGGGTTCAGCTCGGGCTGCCCGTCGGTGGTGATGCGGATTGGGCCGCCCTGGGTGGCCGAGAGCACGGTGTTGGTGTTGACCTCGTTGCCGTCGATCTCGAAGTTGTTGTAGTTGACGGGCAGGGCGTCGATCGCCAGATTGAGCGTCCCGCCGTCCGCGATCTCGTCCGCGGTCGCGGAATCCCAGTCGACGCTGGGCAGCGCCTCCGAGTTGCTCGCGCTGCCGCTGGGTCCGGCGGTGTTGCCTGCGGCGCAGCCGGACACGATCAGCGCCGCAACGCCTATCGTCGCCAGCGCACCGAGCGCCTTCGCACTCCGAATTCTCATGTGATTTGCATCCTCTCGTTCTTCTTGGGTTCTCCTCCGCCGGCGTGCTGCCGCCGGCCGAGGCGTCTATCCGGCCGCTGCCATCGCGGCCTCGTCGACCAGCGCCGACCGGTCCGCGTAGTGGCACGCGACCTGCGCACGACCGTGCGCGGTCAGCGGCGGGTCTACGGTTCTGCACAGCTCGCGTTCGTCCTCGCCGAGCAGGGCGTACAGCGGGCACCGCGTGCGGAACCGGCATCCGGAGATCTGCTGCGTCGGAGACGGCAGGTCGCCCTGCAGCAGGATGCGGGTGCGGGTGCGCTCGATCGCGGGATCGGGGATCGGCGCCGCGGAGATGAGCGCCTTGGTGTAGGGATGCCGCGGGTCGTTGAACACCTCGCTGACCGGGCCGGACTCGACGATGCGGCCGAGGTACATCACCGCGATGTCGTCGGCCATCTGGCGCACCACGGCCAGGTCGTGCGCGACGAACAGGTACGACAGTCCGAGGCGGTCCTTCAGGTCTTCGAGCAGGTTGACGATGCCGGCCTGGATCGACACGTCCAGCGCGGAGACCGGCTCGTCGAGCACCAGGATGGACGGGTCCGTCGCGAGCGCCCGGGCGATGCCGATGCGCTGACGCTGACCGCCCGAGAACTCGTGCGGGTAGCGATCGGACATGGCGGAGTCCAGGCCGACCAGCTCGAGCAGCTCCACGACGCGGCGATCGCGCTCATCCTTGCTCGCGCCCTGCACGAGCAGCGGCTCGCTGATGACGTCGCCGATCGGCAGTCGGGGGTCGATCGCGCCCATCGGATCCTGGAACACGATCTGGACGTCCCGACGCAGCGCCGCTTTCTGACGCTTGCCGATGGTCGCCACGTCAGCGCCGGAGATCGTGATGCGCCCGGCCTGCGGCGCCGCCATCTCGAGGATCTCGAGAATCGTGGTGGTTTTGCCGCACCCGGACTCGCCGACGAGCCCCAGCGTGCGGCGCGGTCGCAGCGTGAAGGAGACCCCGTCCACCGCGCGCACCGTGCCGATGCGCCGCGGAAACACCGTTCCCTTCATCAGGGGGAAGTGGCGCTGCAGATCCTCGACCACCACGACGGGCGTGCTGTCGACCTGCGCGATCTCGTCGTCCGGCAGGGGCTGCGGGCGGGGGAAGACGTCGGACCGGGTGATCTCGCCGCGCGCGATCTCGCCGGCGCGGATGCAGGCCGCGGTGTGCGGCGGCACGGAGCCCGGGGCGTGCTGGATCAGCGGCGGCTCGACCTTTCGGCACTCGTCGATCGCGATCGGGCAGCGCGGGGCGAACGGGCAGCCCGGCGGCAGGTCGCTCAGCGACGGCGGCCGGCCCTCGAGCGGCACGAGCCGCTGCAGGCCCGCGGTCAGCATGTTCGGCACCGAGCGCAGCAGCCCGATCGAGTACGGCATGTGGGGTTCGTGGAACACCTGATCGGTGCTTCCCAGCTCCACGAGCTTGCCGGCGTACATCACGCCCACCCGGTCGGCGTGCCCGGCCACGACGCCCAGGTCGTGGGTGATGAGCACGACCGCTGCTCCGGTGAGCTCACGGGCCTTCTGGAGCACCTCGAGAATCTGCGCCTGGATCGTCACGTCCAACGCCGTGGTCGGCTCGTCGGCGATGATCACCTTCGGATCGTTCGCGATCGCCATGGCGATCATGGCGCGCTGGCGCATCCCGCCGGAGTACTCGTGCGGGAACGCGCGCGCGCGGCGCTCGGCATCCGGGATGCCGACGACCTTCAGCAACTCCACGGCCCGCGCGTTCGCGGCGGTTGCGGACAGGCCCGCGTCGTGCAGACGCAGCGCCTCGGCGATCTGGTCTCCGACGCTGTACACCGGTGTCAGAGCCGACAGAGGGTCCTGGAAGATCATCGCGAGCTGGCTGCCGCGGATGCGCGACAGTTCCGCGTCGCGCATGCCCAGCAGCGACCTGCCCTCGAACTCGATCGTGCCGGTGATCTGCGCCGAGGACGGCAGCAGCCCCATGACCGCCAGTGACGACACCGACTTGCCGGAGCCGGACTCGCCCACGATGCCCAGGAACTCGCCCTCGTGCACGTCGTACGAGATGCCGCGCACCGCCTCGACGGGGTTCGCGCCGCGCTGCGGGAACGTCACGCTGAGATCGCGCACCGACAGCACGGGCGCGCCGGAGCGGGCGGCGCTGCTGAGCATCCCGGAAGCCGCGGCTTCAGGCACGGTTGACTCCGGATGTCGGGTCGATCGCGTCGCGCAGGGCGTCGCCGACGAGGCTGATCGCGAACAGCAGCAGCATCAGCACGATGGCGGGGAAGACGAACAGCCACGGGCGGGTCACCGCGGCTCCGGTGCCGTCGGACAGCAGGGTGCCCAACGAGACATCCGGCTTTTGGACGCCCAGGTTGAAGTAGCTCAGGGTCGTCTCCGACATGATGGCCGCCACCACACCGAGGGTCGCGTCGATGATCAGCAGGGAGGCCACGTTCGGGATGATGTGCCGCCGCAGGATCGCGAAGGTCGGCATCCCCATGTACCGCGCAGCGCGGACGAAGTCGCGGTTGCGCAGCGACCGGGTCTGGTTGCGCACCACCTGCGCCATGATCATCCAGCCGAACAAGGCCAGGAAGATGATGAGCATCCCCCACGAGAACCCCTTCACCAGCGGGCTGAGCAGCACGAGCATGTAAAAGGACGGGATGACCAGGAACAGGTGGGTGGGCCACCCGATCACCTTGTCGGACCAGCCGCCGAGGTAGCCGGCCGTGGCGCCGAGGATCGCCGCGAGCAGCGTCGCCGCCGGCCCGGCGATGAGTCCGATGATCAGCGACTTCTGCAGGCCCGCCATCGTCTGGGCGTAGATGTCCTGACCGATGGCGTTGGTGCCGAACCAGTGCAGCAGGGTCGGGCCCATCCCCATGTTCAGCACGTCGCGGTCGGTGATGCCGTACTGCCACATCAGCGGGCCGAGGAAGGCCCACAGCACGATCAGAACGAAAACCACGATCCCGAACCAGAACCGCGGCTTGGCCGCGAGGCGCTGCCACACCAGCCGGTTGCGCGAGAGCGGCCGCCGGGTGTTGGTGGCGGGGGCGACGACGTCGAGCGGTGCCTCGAGTGCCTCTTCCTGCATGGTGGACATGTCAGCTCCTCACCCTCGGGTCGAGCGCGGCGTACAGCACCTCGGACAGCGTCGACGACATCAGAATGAGCACCGCCACGAACAGGGTCGTCCCCGCCGCGGCGTTGATGTCGTTCTTCAGCACGCCGTCGAGCAGGAACTGCCCCATGCCCCGCCAGCTGAACACGAGCTCCAGCACCGCCGATCCTGCGATCAGGGTGCCGAAGCTGTAGGCGAAGAAGGTGGTCATCGGGATCAGCGCGATGCGCACGCCGTGGCGCACCAGCGCCTGCCTGCGCGGCAGCCCCTTGGCGCGGGCGGTGCGGATGTAGTCGGCGCCGAGCACGTCGAGCATCACGCTGCGCTGATAGAGGGAGTACGACGCCGCTCCGGTCAGCGCGAGGGCGATGGTGGGCAGCAGCAGGTGAACCGCTCTGTCGAACGCCAGATCCCACCAATTACCGGAGATGCCCGCGGTGTACTCGCCGGTGAAGCGGATGAACTGCCCGCCCAGGCTGTTGTTCAGCAGCGTCGCGCCGATCATCAGCAGCACGCCGACGACGAACGTCGGGGTGGCGAAAACGATGTAGGCGGAATAAGTGGAGACGATGTCGCTGGCCTTGTACTGGCGCACGGCGCCCCAGACGCCGACCACCACGCCGATGATGGCGCCGAGGATCGATCCGAGCAGCAGCAGTCGCAGGCTCGCCTGCGAGCGGGCGAAGATCTCCGCGGTCACGGACTGGCCGCCCACCGTCTGGCCCAGCGAGAAGTGCGTGACGAAGTTGACCAGCCAGTTCCACAGCCGCACCAGCACCGGGACGTCGGGGTTCACACCCAGATCATTCAGCGAGGCGTCGATCGACGACTGCGGGGGCCGGGGGTTCATGCCGTAGAAGCGGTCGGCCGGCTTGAGGGTCAGGCTCGCCAGGACATACGCGATGCAGGTCGCGACGAAGCTCAGAATCGCGTAGTTGATGAACCGGCGCAGCACGTAGAGCGTCATCGCGAGTCCCCCGTACGGGGGGCGGATGCTGGTTCGAACGTCATCGTCTTTCTTCCAGTCCGTACGGCGCGCTGGCGCGCCGTGATCCTCTGAGAATCTTCAGGATGTGCCCCTGCGTCGACCATACGCCCGGCGCGTGTGCCTCGAACCCGTCGGGGCCAGTCTTTTCTAGAACGTAACAATTCGGGCCGGGCGCGAAGTGCACAGCATCCGTCCGTCCGACCGCTCAACCCGCTCACGACGGACCGCCGGTGATGAGCACTGCGATCACGGCCCACGCCAGGATGAGGCCGAGCGCGAGCACCGGCCACAGGTCCCACGAGCGGCGCACCTCGCCCGCGGGGGCGCCCGCCTCGGTGACCTCCTCCCACTGCTCGCGGATCATCTCGAGGTCTCGCACCGCCGGCGGTGTGCGTGGCGCGCTGTCGACGTCGACGCGGCGCGGTGGCCGCGCCGGACGCCCCGCCACCGGACCGCCGAAGCTGCGCACGACGCCGCCCGAACGCAGCGAGATCACCAGTTGCCAGCGCAGGTGGATCTCGGACACCTGGCTCCACGGCACGTCGACGATGCGCAGCAGGTTCTGCACCCGCATGCCGACGGCATCCGTCCGCACGTACGACACGAACGCGAAGACGTAGACACCCCACAGCGCCAGCAGCACCCACGGCGCCAGCAGCAGTCCGGTGACGATGCCGGCGCGGGCCACCGCATCCACCAGCAGCAGCGCCCCGACGGCGGCGGATGCGATCAGGACGACGACCGCGGACGGCGCGCGGAAGATCCGCCGTTGCGCATCCGTCACCACGCCGCTCAGCCGCCGAGCGGGATCGTCGCCCCCGGGATGGCGTCGAGGAGCCGACGCGTGTAGTCCTCGGCCGGGTTCGCGAAGATCTCGTCCACGGTGCCCTGTTCGACGACCTTGCCCTTCTCCATGACGCAGACGAGGTCGGCCACCACCCGCACGACGGCGAGGTCGTGGGTGATGAACAGGTAGGTGAGGCTCAGCTCGTTCTGCAGGGAGGCGAGCAGCTGCAGCACCTGGTCCTGCACGAGCACGTCCAGCGCCGAGACCGCCTCGTCGAGCACCAGGATGTCGGGCTTGAGGGCCAGGGCCCGGGCGATCGCGACGCGCTGACGTTGACCGCCGGACAGCTCGTTGGCGTACCGCGTCTCGAGCTCCTGGGGCAGCGCGACCTGGTCGAGCAGCTCCTTGACCCTCGCCCGGCGGGACTTGTCGTCGCCGACCTTGTGGATCTGGAGCGGCTCGGCGATCGTGTTGCCGATGTTGCGCAGCGGGTCGAGGGATCCGTACGGATCCTGGAAGACCGGCTGCATGCGCCGGCGCAGCGCGAAGGCATCCTTGCGCGACAGCCCCAGCAGCTGCTGACCGTCCACGACGATCTCGCCCGAGGTGGGGTCTTCGAGCTTGAGCAGCATCTTCGCGACCGTGGATTTGCCCGATCCGGACTCCCCCACCAGCGCCAGCGTCTTGCCGCGGGGGATGTCGAACGACACGTTGTCGACGGCGCGGAACTGCTCGCTGCGGAAACCGCCGAGGCGGATGCGGTACTCCTTGACCAGATCGCGCACCTGGATCGCGCTGGGCACGCCGGCGATGTCGGCGAGGGTCTCGATGCCGCGGTCTTCGACCCGGGCCTGGATCCGCTGCGATGCGATGGACGGCGCCGCAGCGACGAGGCGTCGCGTGTAGGGGTGGAGCGGATTCTCGAGGATGTCGCGGCTCGGGCCGGCCTCGACGATCTCGCCCTGATTCATCACGATGATGCGCGACGCGCGCTCGGCCGCGAGGCCCAGATCGTGCGTGATCAGCAGCACCGACGTGCCCTTCTCCCGTGTCAGGCGCGCCATGTGATCGAGGATGACCCGCTGCACGGTCACATCGAGGGCCGACGTCGGTTCGTCGGCGATCAGCAGCTTCGGGTCGGCGGCGAGACCGATGCCGATGAGCGCGCGCTGACGCATACCGCCGGAGAACTGGTGGGGGTACTGGTGCAGTCGCCGTTCGGCATCCGCCAGACCCGCCTGCTTGAGCACCTCGATCGCGCGCTGTTCGACGTCCCGGCGTCCGGACGCGATGCCGTTGGCGCGCACCGCCTCCTTCACCTGGAATCCGATGCTCCACACCGGGTTCAGGTTCGACATCGGGTCCTGCGGGACGTAGCCGATCTCGCGGCCGCGCACGCGTTCCATCTGCGCGGCGGACAGCTCGGTCAGCTCCCGCCCGTCGAGCATGATGCTGCCGGCGGTGATGTGCCCCGTGCCTGGCAGCAGGTTCACCACCGCCGAAGCGGTCGTGGTCTTGCCGGAGCCGGACTCCCCCACGATGGCCACCGTCTCGCCCGGGTACACCTCGAGGTCGACGCCGTGCAGTACTTCGTTCGTGCCCGACTGGGTGTCGAAGGCGACCTTGAGGCCGCGGATCGACAGCAGGGGTGCGTCGGTGACGCTCGTCATCGGCGTGCCCTCGCTCTCGGGTCGAGGGCGTCTCGGATCAGCTCGCCCAGCAGGATGAACGCCAGCACCGTGACGGTCAGCGCGATCGACGGGTAGATCAGCGCCATCGGCGCGACGCGCAGCGACTGCTGCGCCTGGCTGATGTCGTTGCCCCACGACATGGTGTCGCTGCCGAGTCCGACCCCGAGGAACGACAGCGTGGCCTCCGCCACGATCGCCGCGGCGAGGCTGATGGTCGTCACGACCAGCAGCGGCGCGATCGCGTTGGGCACGACGTGGGTCAGCAGCGTCTTGAACCGCGACTGGCCGAGCGCCCGCGACGCGGTGACGAAGTCCGCCTGCCGGACGCGCAGCACCTCGGCGCGCACGACCCGGGCCGTGGATGCCCACGCGAAGCCGCCGATCGCGAAAGCCAGGGTGAAGACGTTGCGGTACTGCGAAAAGACGCTCATCACGACGATCGCGGCGAGGATGTAAGGGATCGAGAAGAAGATGTCGCCTACCCGCGACAGCACCGAGTCCAGCCATCCGCCGTAGAACCCGGCCAGGGCGCCCATGATCAGTCCGATCACCGTGCCGATCACGGTGGCGATCAGACCCACCGACAGCGAGGTGCGGGCGCCCCACACGATGCGGGCGTAGGTGTCGCATCCCTGGAAGGTGAAGCCGAGCGGATGCCCGGACGCCGGGCCGCCGTTGCTGTTGGCGAGTTGGCAGTCGTTGTTCGGCGGCACCTGGGTGAACAGCGTCGGCCACGCCGCCATCAGCACCACGACCGCCATCACCGCCAGCGCGATCCAGAACGTCGGTCGCCGCCGCAGGTCGCGCCAGGCGTCGAGCCACAGGTTGCTCTTGCGGTCGGCGACACGAACCGCGTCGACCGTGATGGTGGCCGTCGCGACGGGCGCGACGAAGTGCGCCGCGGAGATCGATTCACTTGACATAGCGGATCCTCGGGTCTAAGAAGCCGTAGAGCAGGTCGATGACGAGGTTGACCAGCACGTAGATGATGACGAAGACCGTGACGAACGAGACGACGGTGGGTCCCTCGCCGCGGATGGTGGCCTGGTAGAGCGTGTTGCCGACCCCCGGGATGTTGAAGATGCCTTCGGTGACGGTCGCGCCCACCAGCAGCACGCCGAAGTTGGTGGCCGAGTTCGTGATCACCGGGATCAGCGAGTTGCGCAGCACGTGGACGGGCAGGACGCGGCGGGCGGGCAGCCCCTTGCTGTAGGCGGTGCGCACCCAGTCCTGGTTGAGGGTGTCGATCACCGACCCACGCATCAGCCGCATGCTGGTCGCGTACAGACTGAATCCGAGGACCAGGGCGGGCAATATCAAATCGCCCCAGTTGTTCTGCGATCCCACCGTCGGCTTGAACCATCCCAGCTGGATCGCGAGGAAGTACTGCGCGAGGAAGCAGAACACGAAGATGGGCAGCGCGACGAACAGCAGCGAGATGACCAGGGCGGTGTTGTCGAGCACCTTGCCCTTCCGCAGCGCCGAGATCGTTCCGATGATGATCGCGAGGATGAACTCGATGGCGATCGCCATGATCGCCAGCCGGGCGGTGACCGGAAGCGTGCGTGCGAGCACCTCGCCGACGGACTGGCCCGAGAAGGTCTTGCCGAAGTCACCGCGCAGCACACCGGTGATGTAGAAGAAGTACTGCACCACGAACGGCTGATCGAGGTGGTACTGCGCTCGCAGCGCCTCGACGATCTGCGGGGCGGGTGTCTTGTCGCCGAAGAGGGCGAGGATCGGGTCGCCCGGCATGGCGAACACCATGAAGTAGATCAGCAGTGTCGCCCCGAAGAACACCGGGATGACCTGCAGCAAGCGTCTGAGGATGTAGCCGAGCATCGCTCTCCCTCCGGCCGAGGCTTACGCCATCGTAGTTTCGGCTCGCGGGCACGGTGCCGATAACAGCATCGTGCCTTGTCCGCGCTTCGCGCGCGAGGTCTGCGTGGGCAGACCGCGAGGCGGTGACTTGATCGTCACCGCCTCGCGGGTGATCCGACGTCCGGTTAGGACTTCGTGATCTGGTAGTACAGCGGAACTGAGTTCCACCCGAACTGCACGTTGTTCACACCGTCGGCGAAGCCACCGTCGACGTTGGAGTACCACAGCGGGATGGCCGGCAGGTCCTGCAGCAGGATCTCCTGCGCCTTCTGGAACGTGGCGTTCTGCTCGTCGACGTCCGTCGAGCTGATGCCCTGGGCCAGCAGCTTGTCGAAGTCGGCGTTCGAGTAGTCGCCGTCGTTCGATCCGGCGTCGGTCGCGTAGATCGGACCCAGGAAGTTGTACAGACCCGGGTAGTCGGCCTGCCAACCGGTGCGGAACGCCGTCTGGATCGACCGGTCGGTGATCGCGCTGCGAACCTCCTTGAAGGTCGGGTACGGAGCGCCCGACGCATCGATGCCCAGCGTGTTCTTGATCGAGTTGACGACCGCGTCGACCCACGTCTGGTGCCCGCCGTCGGCGTTGTAGCCGATCTCGAAGGTGCCGTCCCACGGCGAGATCGCGTTGGCCTGAGCCCACAGATCCTTGGCCTTGTCCGGGTCGTACTTCAGCACGTCGGCACCGGTCAGCGAGTCCGACCACCCGTTGATGACCGGCGAGGTGAAGTCGCTGGCCGGGGTGCGGGTGCCCTGGAAGATCGTCTTGGTGATCTCGTCGCGGTTGATCGCCATCGACAGCGCCTGACGACGCAGCTTGCCCTCCTGGCCGCCGAAGTGCGGCAGGCGGTCCGGGATGGTGAACGACTGGAAGATCGCTGCCGGCTGGTTGACCGCGCGGTCGCCCAGGTCGGTCTCGAAGGTCGCCAGCGACGACGGCGGGATGCCGTCGATCACGTCGACGTTTCCAGCGAGCAGGTCGGCGTACGCGGCATCCTGCGTCGCGTAGAACACGATGGTCAGACCACCGTTGGCCGGAATGCGTCCGCCCTGGTAGTCGGCGTTCTTCACGAGGTCGATCTGCACGTTGTGCTGCCACGCGCCGTCACCGGCGAGCTTGTACGGGCCGTTGCCGATCGGGTTCTCGCCGAAGGCTTCCATGTCCTTGAACGCGACATCCGGGAGCGGAACGAACGCGCTGTAGCCCAGGCGCAGCGCGAAGTCGGCGGCCGGCTTGCTCAGCGCGATCGTGAAGGTGTAGTCATCCACTTCCTTCAGACCGGACAGCTGTGAGTCCTCGTCGTAGCTGAATCCCTCGATGTCCTCGAAGAAGTAGCTGTTCAGCTGGTTGTTGGACAGCAGCGCGCCGTAGTTCCAGGCGTCGATGAAGTTGTGCGCCTGCACCTCGGTGCCATCGGTGAACTTCTGGCCCTTCTTGAGCTTGACCGTCAGATTCTGCGGGTCGTTGACGGTGATCGACTCGGCCATGTCGTTGACCGGTGCGCCCTCGGCGTCGTAGTACACGAGGCCGGCGAAGATCGAGTCGACGATCTTGCCGCCGCCGGTCTCGTTCGTGTTGGTCGGGATCAGCGGGTTCTGCGGCTCGCTGCCGTTGGTCTTGATGATGGCGCTGTTATTGCCGGCCGCCGTCGTCTCGGACGAGCCGCCGCCGCCGCCCGAGCACGCGGTCAGGGCGAGTGCGCCCGTCACCAGCAGTGCGAGGCCCGACAGCGCGATCCTGGTGCGCTTCACTATTCCTCCTGTACAGGGGTTTTCGGGTGCGCCCAGGCGTCATTGCCTGAAGTCTGGGCGGGTCAGAGCGATCCTAGGCACGTTGGTCCGATTGCTCCAAACCATCCTCGAAACCGTTACATACCCTTTACTCAATCCCGCGGGCGTGTGGCAATCTGACGGGATGACGGATGCCTCGCCGCCGCTTGATCGCTACGGGCGACTGCGACTGCGGTGGGAGATCGTCATCGTGCTGGCGCTGGGCCTGGGCCAGTCCGCGGTGTACTCCGTACTGTCGCTCGTCCGCTCGCTGCTGCGCCCGGTTCCGCTCGGGGAGCAGGAGACGCAGCTGAACCCCTCGCGGGATGCCACGGCGATCTGGGATGCGATCTATCAGCTGCTGTCGATCGCGTTCGACCTGGCCCTGGTGGCGCTCGCGGTCTACCTGCTGTGGGAGCCGGGCCGCAGCGCGCTGCGGCGCATCGGCTTGGATCTGACAGCCTTCGGGCGGGACCTCGGTCGCGGGGCGGGGCTCGTCGTGGTCATCGGCGTTCCGGGGCTGGCGCTGTACGCGGTGGGGCGCGCGCTCGGGGTGACGGTCTCGGTGCAGGCGTCGCCGTTGGATGCGGCGTGGTGGACGGTGCCGCTGCTCGTACTGTCGGCGCTTCGCGCCGGCCTGCTCGAGGAGGTGATCATGCTCGGGTACCTTTTCGACCGGCTGCGCCGGCTCGGCTGGGGGTGGTGGCCGATCATCCTCGCCTCGGCGGGTCTGCGCGGCGCCTATCACGCGTACCAAGGGTTCGGCCCCCTCGTCGGCAACTTCGTGATGGGCGTCGTGTTCGGCTGGTGCTACCGCCGATGGGGCCGCGTGATGCCGCTGGTGATCGCGCACACGCTCATCGACGTGATCGCGTTCGTCGGGTACCCGTTGGCCGCTGCGCTGTGGCCCGCGGTGTTCGGCCCGGTGCCGGCATCCTCCCCCACCCCTACCGCCACCCCTACCTTGTCGCCGACCCCGACGCCCTGACCCCCGGCATCCCCTCGTCGGCGGTGTCTGCACCGAAACCCGGTCGGTGCGTCGAATGCCGGCGGCAGCCGCCGGCTCTGAGCGCATATGCCGGGTGTCGCGGAACCGACGCTCCCCCATCCCCGCTGCCCAGGCGCCGGTCTGGCGGCGGCCCGGCGGCGCGCCCGTTCCTGCACAGGCGCCGTGGCAAACCGTCTTTGCACGGAACGGGCGCTGGCGGGTTGGGCCGGTTCCGCGCTGCGGAACACTCGCTGGATGCCGAACAGTGCCACCTCCATGCCGGTCGCTCTCATCACAGCCAAAGATGCCCGTCTCCTCGGCAAGCGGCCGTACCAGGACCGCGCTCTGACGCTGGTGCGTCCGGGGGTCTACGCCCCGGCCGCGACCTGGGGGCTCCTCACCCCGTGGGACCGCTACGTGGCTCGAGTGCGCGCTGCCGCCGCCGTATTCGACGACGCGACCATGTGTCTGGAGTCGGCAGCGGCGCTGCTTCGGCTGCCTCTGTTCGGCGAACCTCGCGACATCCATCTGCTCGCGGTGGGCGGCAAGTCACGGCGATACGGCGACGTCGTCATCCACTCGACCCAGGACGAACGCGAATTCGTCGTGATCGACGGGATAGCTGTGACCACCTTGGTTGACACAGTGATCGACCTGACACGGTTCCTGCCGCCCGCGTTCGCGCTCGCTGTCGCCGATACCGGCCTTCGGCGATCAGAAGCCGAAGGGCGCGCTATCGACCTGACCGAGGCAGCGGCCGGACTCGCTGCGGCGCGCGGCTGCAGGCAGTTCAGGTGGGTGGCGGAACGGGCGACATCGGCTGCCGAGTCCCCGGGTGAATCGGTGAGCAGGGCCGCGATCGAGTGGCTGGGTTACGAAGCACCCGAACTGCAGGTCACATTCGACTACGAGGGCGCAGAGGACCGCTCTGACTTCTACTGGCGCAGGCGTCGCACCCTCGGAGAGTCGGACGGGTACGGAAAGTACGACGCCGCCGACGTCGCGGCGGCCAAAGTGCACTTCATCGCCGAGAAGCGGCGGGAGGATCGGCTCCGCCGCCACGAGGACGGCTTCGTGCGCTGGGACTGGAGCGACACGATGCGCGTCGAGCCCCTCGACGCGAAGTTGCATGCGGCCGGTCTCCGACCGGTTCGTGCGCGCCAGGCGGCGATGATCGACACTCTGCGGCACAATCCGAGGTCGTTCGAGCCGTCCGAACTGCGGGGCGTACGCCGACCTGGCCCCTCCGAGACCGGGCGCGTGCACTGAAGCGCTGCGAACTCTGCCGAGCGTGCGATTCACTCGAGACCCGGCGGTTGCGTCCAGACCCGGCGGCTGCCACGGGGTCTCGACGCACCGGCAGGGCCTCGGCGATCAATGGCGACGGGACGGGAGGGCGGGCGGGACAGAAGCGGGCGGGGCGCCGCGCCGGGGGTCAGGCGAACGCCTCCACGGGCGGGCAGGCGCACGCCAGGTTGCGGTCGCCCCAGGCGTTGTCCACGCGGCGCACCGGGGGCCAGTACTTCGACCTCACCAGCGACCGCAACGGATACACGGCGGTCTCGCGCGAATACGGATGCGGCCACTGGTCCACCGCGACCGACTCGGCCGTGTGCGGGGCGTTGACCAGCGGGTTGTCCTCGGCAGGCCACTGCCCCTCGCCTACCGCGACGGCCTCGGCGTGGATGGCGATCATCGCGTCGACGAAGCGGTCGATCTCGCCGAGATCCTCGGACTCGGTCGGTTCCACCATGAGCGTGCCGGCCACCGGGAACGACATCGTCGGCGCGTGGAAACCGTAGTCGACCAACCGCTTCGCGACGTCGTCGACGGTGATCCCGGTGGCCTCGCGCAACGGGCGCAGGTCCAGCACGCACTCGTGCGCGACCAGGCCGTTCTCGCCGGTGTAGAGCACCGGGAAGTGGTCGCGCAGCCGCACGGCGACGTAGTTGGCCGCCAGCACCGCCGCCGCGGTCGCCGACCGCAGCCCATCGGCGCCCATCATCCGCATGTACGCCCAGGAGATCGGCAGGATGCCGGCCGACCCGTGGGGCGCCGCCGACACCGGCCCGCCCGTGAAGACCCCGCCGGCGTGATCGCGCCGCTGCGAGAACGGATGCCCCGGCAGATGCGGTGCGAGGTGTGCCTTGGCCGCGACCGGCCCGACGCCGGGTCCACCCCCGCCGTGCGGGATCGCGAACGTCTTGTGCAGGTTCAGGTGCGACACGTCGCCACCGAGGTCGCCGAAACGGGCGAAGCCGAGCAGGGCGTTCAGGTTCGCGCCGTCGACGTAGACCTGACCGCCGGCGTCGTGCACGGCCTGAGTGATGTCGAGGACATCCTGCTCGTACACCCCGTGCGTGGAGGGGTACGTGATCATGAGCGCGGCCAGCTCCGACGAGTGCGCCTCGATCTTGGCCCGCAGATCGTCGAGGTCGACGTTACCGGCCTCGTCGCACGCGACGACGACAACGCGCATGCCCGCCAGCACCGCGGATGCCGCGTTCGTACCGTGCGCGGACGACGGGATGAGGCACACCCGGCGCTGCTCGTCGCCGTTCGCGTCGTGGTAGCCGCGGATGGCGAGCAGCCCCGCCAGCTCGCCCTGCGACCCCGCGTTCGGCTGCAGCGACACCGCGTCGTAGCCGGTCACCTCGGCCAGCCACACCTCGAGCTGCTCGATGAGTGCGAGGTAGCCGCGCACGTCGGCCTCCGGAGAGAACGGATGCACCCGGGCGAACTCGGGCCACGAGATCGCCGACATCTCGGTGGCGGCGTTCAGCTTCATCGTGCACGAGCCGAGCGGGATCATGCCGCGGTCCAGGGCGTAGTCGCGGTCCGCGAGCGACCGCAGGTAGCGCATCATCGCGGTCTCGGACCGGTGCGACGAGAAGACCGGATGCGTGAGGTACTCGTCATCGCGGACCAGCGACGACGGCACGGCACGCAGCGGCTCGGCATCGGCGAACGGGATGTCGCGCACGTCGTGCTCGTCCGATTCGGGCAGCCCGAACGCCCGCGCCACCGCCGCCAGATCGTCGGCGGTGGTGGTCTCGTCGATCGAGACGCCGACGGTCGCGTCATCCACCCACGCCAGCTGATACCCGCGCGAGCGCGCCCGCTCGATCACCCGACCGGACGGGCCGGGCGTGACGACGCGGATCGTGTCGAAGAACGAGTCGGACACCAGGTGCAGGTCGTAGGAGCGCAGCCGCTCGGCGAGCGCCTCGGCCTTGCGCGCCACCTCCGTCGCGATCTCCCGCAGCCCGTCGGGCCCGTGATACACCGCGTACATCGCCGCCATCACCGCCAGCAGCACCTGGGCGGTGCAGATGTTCGACGTCGCCTTCTCGCGGCGGATGTGCTGCTCGCGCGTCTGCAGCGCGAGCCGGTACGCCGGCTGGCCGGACGCATCCTGCGACACCCCGACGAGCCGTCCCGGCAGCTGACGCTCGAGCCCCTGGCGCACGGCCATGTACCCGGCGTGGGGGCCACCGAAACCGAGCGGCACCCCGAAGCGCTGCGTGGTGCCGACGGCGATGTCGGCGCCGAGCGACCCGGGCGAGCGCAGCAGCGTCAGCGCCAGCAGGTCGGCCGCCACGACGACGAGCGCCCCGCTCAGCTGCGCCGCCGCGATGACACCCGAGGGGTCCCACACCCGTCCCGACGCTCCGGGATACTGCAGGAGGACGCCGAACGCCTCATCGGGAAGCGTCTCGCCCCGCGCGAAGTCCCGCTCGACGATCCGGATGCCGACCGCGGCAGCTCGTGCGTGCAGGAGCGCCCGCGTCTGCGGCATCGCGTCGGAGTCGACGACGAACACGTCGGAGGTCGATCTCGACGCACGCCGAGCTACCAGCATCCCCTCCACCACCGCGGTGGACTCGTCGAGCATCGATGCGTTCGCGGTCGTCATGCCGGTCAGGTCGCCGACCATCGTCTGGAAGTTGATGAGCGCCTCGAGCCGCCCCTGCGAGATCTCCGGCTGATACGGCGTGTACGCGGTGTACCAGGACGGGTTCTCGAGCACGTTGCGGGCGATGACGGACGGCGTGAACGTGTCGTAGTAGCCCAGGCCGATCATCGGCCGCGCGGGCCGGTTCTGCGACGCCAGCGTCCGCAGTTCCGCCAGCGCCTCGGCCTCGGTCGCCGCCGGCGGGATGTCGGTCGTGGGCCGCGACGTCACGTGGATGGATGCCGGCACCGCCGCCTGCACGAGAGCGTCGACCGAGTCGTACCCGAGCGTGTCGAGCATGACCCGCTGGGCCGCGGCATCCGTTCCGATGTGCCGGGCGGCGAAACCGCCGGTCACGCGTCGCCGCCGGTCAACTCGACGTAGGCGTCCCGGTCGAGCAGTTCGGCGGCCGCGGATCCGTCGACGCGCAGCTTGAGCAACCATCCCGCGCCGTACGGATCGGAGTTCACCAGCGACGGGTCCTCGACGACGGCGTCGTTGACCGCCACCACCTCTCCGCTCAGCGGTGCGTACAGCTCGCCGACCGACTTGGTCGACTCGATCTCGCCGCAGACGTCGCCCGCGGACACGCCGGAATCGACCCCGGGCAGTTCGACGAAGACGACATCGCCGAGCTTGTCGGCGGCGAAGTCCGTGATGCCGACGGTGGCGACCGCCTGCTCCGAGCCCTCCGAGACATCCAGGGCGATCCACTCGTGCTCGGCGGTGTACTTAAGGTCGTTGAGTTCAGTCACGTCTTCCTCCGATAAAAGGGCGGGGTGGTCACTGCAGCGGGTATCCGGGTTCCCCGGACGTCGATGTCCACGACGGTTCCGGGCTCGGCGAACGCGGGCGAGATGTACGCCAAAGCGATGGGATGCCCGAGCGTCGGGCTCAGTGCGCCGCTGGTGATCTCGCCGACCCGCGCGTCACCGTGCAACACGGCGTACCCGGCGCGCCCTGCGCGCTTTCCGGCCGAAGTGAGTCCGACCAGCACCGGAGCGTCGGTCGCGGAAGCGGCGGCCAGGGCATCCCGACCGACGAAGTGGTCCTTCTCGGCCGCGACGACGCGGCCGAGCCCGGCTTGACGCGGCACAACATCACGGGACAGTTCGTGTCCGTACAGCGGCATGCCGGCCTCGAGGCGCAGCGTGTCGCGCGCGGCGAGTCCCGCCGGGACGAGCCCGAGCGGCGTCCCCGCTACCAGGAGGGCATCCCATAGCGCGCCGGCGGCGGCGATGGGGATCAGCAGCTCGAACCCGTCCTCGCCGGTGTAGCCGGTCCGCGCGACCAGGAGGTGGACGTCGTCGAAGGATGCCGCGGTCGCCGCGTAGTACGGCAGATCGGGCAGCGGGCGTTCCCACGCGCCGATGGCGTCGGTGGCTTCGAGCACCGCGCGCGCCGCCGGGCCCTGCACGGCGAGCAGGGCGTAGTCGTCGCTGGCGTCGGTGACGGTGGCGTCGAACCCGGCAGCGCGCTGGGCGAGGGCGTCGGACACGGCTTCGCGATTGCCGGCGTTTGCGATCACGAGGAACCGCTCGTCGGCGAGGCGATACACGATCACGTCGTCGACGATGCCGCCGCTGTCGTCGAGGACGAGGCTGTATTTCGCCTTCCCCGTCGGGATCGTCGACAGGCGCCCCGCGAGGGCGTAGTCGAGGGAATGTCCCGACCCCGGGCCGTCGACGAAGAACTCCGCCATGTGCGAGATGTCGAAGAGGCCGGCCGCCTCGCGCACGGCACGGTGCTCGGCGAGGTCGGAGGTGTAGCGCACCGGCATGCTCCAGCCGCCGAAGTCCGTGAACGAGGCGCCGAGTTCTGCCTGGCGCGCTCGCAGCGGGGTCTCGCGCAGCGGGGGTGACAGCGTGTCACCGGTGGCTTGGGTCATGAGTTCTCCCGATCTGGTCCGGGCAGGCACCGATCGGCACCTGAGAACTCCCCCTCTGTCATGGGCCTGAGAGCTTCGCGGGATGATGATCATCCGGCTTTCACCGTCGGCGGATCCTCGCGGAATCACTTTCCAGAGCGGCCGAACCCGGGCGGTACACGGACCTGAGAGATTGGCGGGGAGGCTTGCTCCTTCGGTGTCCGGCGGCTGTCCGGACTCTCCCGCACGGGTCATGCGGCCTTATGAAGTTGCGCGCACCAGCATAGCCGTGTCAGCCCGAGCAGGTGCCGGTCGGAACCGGCACGCTCAGCGCCGCGGCCTGGCTCACCACGGGTGCCAGTTCCTCCATGGTCATCGCGTAGCCGCGGCTGTCATCGCCCTGGCCGCGGGCGAACACCACCCCCGCGACGCTGCCGTCCGCGGTCAGCAGCGGTCCGCCCGAGTCACCGGGCTGCACGGCGGCGGCCAGCGCGTAGATGCTGCGCGGCGATGAGCCGGACCCGTCGATGTCGGGCACCGTCGCGGTGCCGACGGACAGCACCTGGGCGGAGGTCTGGGTCAGCGGCCCGCCGAACGGGTAGCCCTGCACGACCGCTGCCGCCCCGATCGACAGGGTCGAGGTAGTCGTCAGCGGCGCGGCATCCGTGGCATCCACCGCGATGACGGCGAGATCGTCCGCGGGGTCGAAGTAGACGACGCGGCCCTCCCGCGCCTCCTGCCCCGGCAGTTCGACGACGGGCGCGTCGACGCCGGCGACGACGTGCGCGTTGGTGACGAGGCGACCGGGCGTCACGACGAACCCGGTGCCGGTGAGGCTGATCCCGCAGGCGTACGCGGTGCCGGCGATGCGGGCCACCGATGCCGAAGCCCGGGCAAGTTCGGGATCGTCGAGCGCGATCGGGGAGGGCGTCTCGACAGCCTGGGGAGCCAGCAGGATGCCCAGGCTCGGCAGTCCGGCGCCGAGCACGTCACCGCGCAGGCGGGCGAGGGTCGCGGCGACGGGGGCGGGCGTGACGGAGTCGATGAATCCGAGGACGCGCGAGGATGCCACGGCGGTCGACACCGTCGGGATGCCGATCGCGGCGAGGCTCGAGCCGACCAGCGACGTCGCCAGCGCCGCGATCACCAGGCTGGCGGCCGCGCCGAGCACGCGGTCGAGGCCGCGCAGGTGGGTGCGATGCACCGGCCGCCGCAGCAGCGCTCCCAGCGCCGAACCGAGTGCTGCACCGCCGATCAGCAGGACGACGGACATGGCCACCACGATCACGGCGCGCCACACCGGCCACTCGACGAGTCCGCTGACGATCGGAGCGAGCCAGTAGACCGCCGCGCCGCCGGCGATCAGGCCGATCAGCGTCCCGATACTCGCCACGAACCCCCGGGCGGCGCCCGCGACGACCGCGAGGACGAGCACCACGATCAGCAGCACGTCGACCACGAGCACCGCCACAGCATAAGCGGGTGCGCTGTGGATCCGCCTCCGGACTTGCACTTCGTGTCAGTCCGACTCTAAGATGGGGTTAGAGTCATGATG
>CAXTES010000003.1:37191-40709 GCA_964243215.1 uncultured Microbacterium sp.
TCCGGACTTGCACTTCGTGTCAGTCCGACTCTAAGATGGGGTTAGAGTCATGATGACAAGAACAGAAACCCTCCTCGGATCCGCCGGCCGCGACACCGCGGACGATGTCACGCGCATAGCGGTGTCGACCGTCATCTTCACGCTGCGCCGCCGGTCACCCGACGAGCCGGCATCCGTGGCGCTGCCGCTGGTACGGCGCACTCGCGACCCGCACGGAGGGCTCTGGGCGCTGCCGGGAGGCTGGCTCGACGCGACCGAGAGCCTCGACGTGGCGGCATCGCGCACCCTCGCCGAGACGACCGGCCTGTCACCGAGCTATCTCGAACAGCTGTACGCGTTCGGGGACGTCGGCCGTTCTCCCACCCGTGTCGTGTCGATCGTCTACTGGGCGCTGCTGCGCGCCGACGAGGTGGATGCCGCGGACTCGCTGGAGAACGTGTCGTGGTTCGACGCCGCGAATCTGCCGCAGCTGGCGTTCGACCACAACGAGATCGTCGACTATGCACTGTGGCGGCTGCGCAACAAGGTCGGCTACAGCCGGATCGCGCACGGCCTGCTCGCCGACACCTTCACGCTGGCCGAACTGCGCGAGGTGTACGAGTCGATCCTCGGCCGCCGGCTCGACCCGGCCAATTTCCGCCGCCAGGTCGAGGGGTCCGGCACCCTCATCCCCACCGACCACTTCCGCACCGGCAGCCATCGGCCGGCCCGCCTCTACCGCTACAACCAGGACGTCGAGCTCGCCGAGCGCGGGCCGCTCCGGTTGACGAGCTCGTCGAACCACCGTTCCTGATCGGGAGACACCATGCCCGCTGTCAACATCACCATGGCGCCTCGGCCGTTGGACCCGTCCGTGGACCACGAGATCCAGGCCATCGTCTCGGGTGCGCTGGACGCTCAGACCTGCAACACCGACCTCGCCGCCGGCCCGTGGAACTTCGACATCCGCCCCGGGTACGGGCCGGGCTCGTCGATGGGCGACGTCATCCCCACCGGGTCGCCGCGCCAGGGGGAGCTGCCGCGCGAGTACCGCGAGGCGACGGAGGTCGAGCTGGACGCGCGCATCCGCGCCGCCAAACAGACCCTCGGCGATCGCGTCGTCATCCTCGGCCACTTCTACCAGCGCGAGGAGGTCATCGCGCACGCCGATTACGTCGGCGACTCGTTCCAGCTCGCCAACGCCGCCAAGGCCCGTGCCGACGCGGAGGCGATCGTCTTCTGCGGCGTCCACTTCATGGCCGAGACCGCCGACCTGCTCTCGCGCCCCGAGCAGGCGGTCATCCTGCCCAACCTCGCCGCCGGCTGCTCGATGGCCGACATGGCAGACATCGACCAGGTCGAGGAGTGCTGGGAGCAGCTCGAAGAGGTCCTCGGCGACATGGACGCGCCCGATGCCGAGGGCCTCGTGCCCGTCATCCCGGTGACGTACATGAACTCGTCCGCGGCGATCAAGGGATTCGTCGGGCGCCACGGCGGCATCGTCTGCACGTCGTCGAACGCCCGCACGGTGCTCGAATGGGCGTTCGCGCGGGGGCGTCGCGTGCTGTTCTTCCCCGACCAGCACCTCGGCCGCAACACCGCCAAGGCGATGGGCGTGCCGCTCGAGCAGATGCCGATGTGGAACCCCAACCGGCCGCTGGGCGGCTCGGATTCGGCGACCCTGCGCGACTCCCGGGTGATCCTGTGGCACGGCTTCTGCTCGGTGCACCGCCGGTTCACGGTGGACCAGATCGCCAGGGCGCGTGCCGAGCATCCCGGCGCCCGGGTCATCGTGCACCCGGAGTGCCCGATGGCGGTGGTGGATGCCGCGGACGAATCCGGATCGACCGACTACATCCGCAAGGCCATCGAGGGCGCCACCGAGCCCACGACGTTCGCGATCGGCACCGAGGTGAACCTCGTCCAGCGCCTGGCCGCCGAGCATCCCGAGCACACCATCTTCTGCCTTGACCCGGTGGTGTGCCCGTGCTCGACCATGTACCGCATCCATCCCGGATACCTGGCGTGGGTGCTCGAGTCGCTCGTTGCCGGGTCGGTGGTCAATCGCATCACGGTGCCGGCGGACGTCGCCGACCCGGCGCGCGTCGCCCTCGAGCGGATGCTGGCGGCCAAGCCGCCGGAAGCGCCCTCACTCGTCGCGGAGTCGCTGTCGTGACCGGCGCAGTGCACGTCGTCGTGGTCGGCAGCGGCATCGCGGGGCTGACAGTCGCGCTGCACGCCGTCGAGCACGGCTGCCGCGCGACGCTGGTGACCAAGGACGTGCTCGAGCATGCCAACACCCGCTACGCGCAGGGCGGCATCGCCGGGGTGATGTTCGATGACGACCGCGTCGACGACCACATCCGCGACACGATCGTCGCCGGCTGCGGCCTGAACGACGCAGACGCCGTGCGGGTGCTGGCCGAGGAGGGACCGGCGCGCATCCGCGAGCTCGTCGACCTGGGCGTCGAGTTCGACCGCGGCGCCGACGGCGGTTTCGTCAAGGGTCTCGAGGCCGCGCACTCGTATCCGCGCATCCTGCATTCGGGCGGGGATGCGACCGGCACCGCCATCGAGAAGGCACTGGTGGCCCGGCTGCGCGCCAGCGCGGTCACCGTGATCGAGCATGCTTTCCTCGTCGACCTCGTCGTGCGGGACCATCGCGTGCGCGGCGTCGACCTTCTCGTGGACGACAGCCGCCGCGAGACGGTCCGCGCCGACGCGGTCGTGCTGGCCACCGGTGGCGCGGGACAGCTGTATGCGCACACCACGAATCCGCCCGTCGCCACCGGCGACGGCATCGCCGCCGCGATCCGCGCGGGGGCGGAGGTGGCCGACCTCGAGTTCGTGCAGTTCCACCCGACGGTGCTGTCCGCCTCGGCCGGGGGCGAATCGTTCCTCGTGTCCGAGGCCGTCCGCGGCGAGGGAGCGACACTCATCGACGAACACGGCCGGCGATTCGCGTTCGATGCGCACCCCGACGGCGAGCTGGCACCGCGGGACGTCGTCGCGCGCGCGATCGCGCAGCGGATGCACGAGCAGGACGGGCGCCCGATCTTCCTGGATGCCACGGACCTTGGGGCCGCGTTTCTTGCGCACCGCTTTCCCACGATCGATCGGGCCGTTCGGGAGCGCGGGATGGACTGGGCCCGCGAGCCGATCCCGGTGACCCCCGCCGCGCACTACCTGATGGGCGGTGTCGTCACCGACCTGGACGGTCGCACCAGCATCCCCGGCCTGTACGCGGTCGGCGAAGTCGCCCGCACCGGCGTGCACGGCGCGAACCGCCTGGCGTCCAACTCGCTGCTCGAAGGTGCGGTGTTCGGAGCCCGCGCCGGGGACGTGATCGCGGCCGACGCCTCGTCGGGCGCGTGGCCGCCCGTGGCCGCCGCGGCTTCTGCCGAGTCCCACGGGGTCGCCTCGGAAAAGCGTGCCGGGACCGTCGCGCGGACCCCGGGCGCGTTCTCGCGGGGCGCGTTGCAGGAGCTGATGTGGCAGGACGCCGGGCTCGTCCGGGATGCCGAGGGCCTCGGGCACGC
>CAXTES010000003.1:40809-57081 GCA_964243215.1 uncultured Microbacterium sp.
CCCTGGGGCGACCTGACCAGCGAGTCGCTGCTGGCCGAGTCGGCGGTCGCCCGCGCCGACCTCGTCGCCCGCGAGGCGGGCGTCTTCAGCGGCGGCGAGGTCTTCGCCGCGGCGTTCCGGCTCACCGACCCGCTGATCGGCGTGCACCTCGTCGTCGACGACGGCGAGGCGTTCGAGCCAAGCGCGGTGCTGGCGACCATCACCGGGCCCGCGCGCAGCGTACTGACGGCCGAGCGGATCGGACTCAACTTCGTGCAGCGGATGTCGGGCATCGCGACGATCACGGCCCGCTACGTCGCCGAGGTCGCCGGCACCGGTGCGCGCATCGTCGACACCCGGAAGACGACGCCGCTGCTGCGGGCCTTCGAACGTCACGCCGTCGTCGACGGGGGCGGTCGCAATCACCGGTACTCGCTCTCGGATGCGGTGATGGTCAAAGACAACCACCTCGCCGTCCTCTCGCGACAGGGCGTGTCGGTCACCGCGGCGCTGCGGGGCGTCGTCGCCCGAGTGCCGCACACCACGCACGTCGAGGTCGAGGTCGACCGGCTCGATCAGATCGAGGCGGTCCTGGCGGCGGGCGTCGACACGATCATGCTCGACAACTTCTCGCTCGACGAGCTTCGCCGCGGTGTCGAGCAGGTCGCCGGACGCGCCACGGTCGAAGCATCCGGCGGCGTCTCGCTCGAGACCGTCCGCGCGATCGCCGAGACCGGCGTCGACGTGATCTCGGTCGGAGCGCTCACGCACTCGGCCCGCGCGCTCGATCTGGGCCTGGACATCCGCGTCACCGGGGACTGAGCGGTGTCACTGGTCTACCTCGACAACGCCGCGACGACGCCGGTGCGCTTCGAGGTGCTCGAGGCGATGATGCCTTACCTCACACGCTGGTTCGGCAATCCGTCGAGCCACCACACCGTCGGCGAGGCGGCCGCGGAGGCACTCGCCGACGCCCGCCGGCGCGTCGCCCGCGTACTGGGCATGCGCCCCGGAGACATCGTCTTCACCTCCGGCGGCACCGAGGCCGACAACCTCGCCGTGAAGGGGATCGCGATCGCGGCCCAGCTCGACCGCGGTGCACGGCACCTGATCACCACACCGATCGAGCACGAGGCCATCCTCGAGTCCGCCGCGTACCTCGCGCGCGTCCACGGGTTCGAGGTGACCCGCGTCGGGGTCGACGGCGCCGGTCGCGTCGATCCCGGCGACATCGCCGCCGCGCTGCGCGACGACACCGCCCTGGTGAGCGTCGGGTACGCCAACAACGAGGTGGGGACGGTCCAGGATGTCGCGGCGATCGCCGCGGTCACGGGGGGGATCCCGTTCCACGTCGACGCCGTGCAGGCGGCGGGATGGCTTCCGCTGGCCGGCATCGGCGCCGATGCGATGTCGCTCGCGGGCCACAAACTCGGCGCGCCGAAAGGCACCGGCGTGCTCGTGGTCCGCGGACGCATCCCGCTCGAGCCGCTGCTGCACGGTGGCGGGCAGGAACGCGGCCGCCGCAGCGGCACCGAGGATGTCGCGGGCGCCGTCGGCTTCGCCACCGCGCTCGAATTGGCCGAGTCCGAGCGCGCCGAGTCGGCCGCACGGGTGGGTGAGCTCGTCCAGGCGTTCACGGCTCGCGTGCTCGCCACGGTGCCCACCGCCCGGCTCACCGGCGACCCGGTCCACCGCCTGCCGGGCACCGCGAGCTTCACGTTCGCCGGAACGAGCGGCGAGGCCGTGCTCCTCGAGCTCGAGCGGCGCGGCGTGGTGTCGTCGAGCGGCTCGGCGTGCGCGGCCGGCAGCGACGAGCCGTCGCACGTGCTCGTGGCGATGGGGATCGCATCCGAGGTGGCTCAGACGGCCGTGCGATTCACCTTCCCGCACGAGCTGCAGACCCCGCTGAACGCGGTCGCCGACGCGGTCGCGGCATCCGTGGCCGCCCTACAATCGGGCGGGTGAGTCCGGCCGCCGTCACCGTCATCGTGCCCGGCTTCGATGTCGGCGCGTACGCGGCCGAAGCGGTCGAGTCGCTGCGAGCGCAGACCCTGAGCGACTGGCGGGCGATCCTCGTCGACGACGCGTCGACGGATGCCACGACCGCCGTGTTCGCCGGGGCTGCGGCATCCGACCCGCGGTTCCGTGTCGTGCGCCACGAGACGCGGCGGGGGCTGGGGGCGGCTCGCAACACCGGGCTCGACCTCGTCACGACGCCGTTCGTGGGGTTCCTCGACGCCGACGACGTCTTCACCCCGGCCGCCCTCGAGAAGCTGCTGGCGGTGCTCGACGCCACCGGCAGCGACTTCGCCGTCGGCGCGTACGTGCGGCTGCGCCCCGACGGCGAGGGACGCTACGCCGCCGCGGCCGTGCAGCCGTGGGTCGCCGCCGCGACCGATCCCGAGCGTCGCGGCACGACCATCGACGAGCATCCCGAGGCGTCGGCCAACATCGTGGCCTGGTCGAAGGTGAGCCGCACCGCGTTCTGGACGCGGGCCGGGCTGCGCTTCCCGGAGGGCCGGCTGTACGAGGACCAGGTCGTCGCGCAGCAGATGTACACCCGGGCGCGACGCTTCGACGTCATCCCGGACGTGGTGGCGCAGTGGCGCGTCCGCGCCGACGGCAGCTCGATCACGCAGCGCGAGTCGGATCTCGACGTGCTGCGGGACTGCCTCGACGCCATGGCGGCGGGGGTGCGGATCCTCGAGGCGTCCGGGCATCGTGCCGCAGCCGACGCGCGGGTCGGGCAGATCCTGCGCATGGACGTGCCGCGCCTGGCGGCGATCGCGCGTTCGCACCCCGACGCAACGTACCGGCGGGCTCTCGGCGCGTTCACTCGAGACCTGTGGAGCCGGCCGCGCGCGACCGGGCCGGGATTGGACGAGGCATCCGCCGCCGCGGTCGCCGCCGCACGCCTGTGGTGACCGTGCGGGTCTAAGGTGCCGTCATGGGCGAGGATGTCGCGGCTCAGGAGTTCACCAGGGCCGATCGCACGCGGCACCGTGAGAAGGTGCGACGCAATCTCGACGTCTTCGCCCGGATGCTGCGCGAGGCCGCGTTCGACACGGACGACCCGCTGACCGGTCTCGAAGTCGAGCTGAACCTCGTCGACGAGGCCGGCAACCCGGCGCTGCGCAACGCCCAGGCGCTGGAGGCGATCGCGGACCCGGCGTTCCAGACCGAGCTCGGACAGTTCAACGTCGAGATCAACGTCCCCCCGGAACGGCTGCGCGACGGCGGCCTGACCGCCTTCGAGAACACGCTGCGGCGCAGCCTGAACGACGCCGAGGAGCGCTCGTCCAAGGTGGGCGCGCACCTGGTGATGATCGGCATCCTGCCCACGCTCGCGGAGGGACACCTGCGCCCGTCGAGCATCAGCGCGAACCCGCGGTACAAGCTGCTGAGCGAGCAGATCCTCAATGCCCGCGGCGAGGACATCTCGATCGCCATCGCCGGGCGCGAGCGGCTGCAGACCACCGCGGACTCGATCGTGCCCGAGGCGGCCTGCACCAGCACGCAGTTCCACGTGCAGACCTCGCCCGACCAGTTCGCGGCGTATTGGAACGCCTCCCAGGCCATCGCCGGGGTGCAGCTGGCCACCTCGGCGAACTCGCCCTATCTGCTCGGCCGTGAGCTGTGGCGCGAGACCCGCATCCCGCTGTTCGAGCAGGCCACCGACACCCGCAGCGAGGAGCTGAAGACCCAGGGCGTGCGCCCGCGCGTGTGGTTCGGGGAGCGCTGGATCACGAGCGTCTTCGACCTGTTCGAAGAGAACGTGCGGTACTTCCCGGCGCTGCTGCCGATCGTCGACGAGGAGGACCCGCTCGACGTGCTCGACAGCGGCGGCACACCGACGCTGGCCGAGCTGAGGCTGCACAACGGCACGATCTACCGGTGGAACCGGCCGGTGTACGACATCGCCGACGGCATGCCGCACCTGCGGGTGGAGAACCGGCTGCTCGCGGCCGGTCCGACCGTCGCGGACATCATGGCCAACGCGGCGTTCTACTTCGGGCTCGTCAGATCCCTCGCCCACAGCGAGCGGCCACTGTGGTCGCAGATGTCGTTCGCCGCCGCGGAGGAGAACCTCCACACCGCCGCGCGCGGGCGCATCCGGGGGCAGATCTACTGGCCGGGCGTCGGTCAGGTGCCCGTCACCGAGCTGGTGCTGCGACGACTGCTGCCGCTTGCTCACCAGGGGCTCGAGGAGTGGGGCGTCCCGGCCACGGAGCGCGACCGCCTGCTCGGGATCATCGAGCAGCGCTGCCTGACCGGCATCACCGGCGCCGAGTGGTTCGTGAACCGGATGCATCGCCGCCGCGAGATGGAACGCTACGACGCGTTGCGCGCCACCCTGCTCGAGTACCGCGAGGGGATGCACACCAACGAGCCGGTCCACACCTGGGACTGACCCGGCGGCCAGGGCCGGCCGTGGTCAGACCCCGTCGACGAAGACCGGGTCGTCGGGCGCCCGGTCCGCGCGCCGCTGCACGTGGTCCGCGGCCGCGTCCGCGGCCGTGTCCACCTCCTCGGCGACGAGGATGCGGGATGCCGCGAACTGCTCGGCAGCGAGCTCGGCGTAGAGCCCGCCCTCCGCCAGCAGCGACGCGTGCGTGCCCGACTCCACGATCCGCCCGGCGTCGACGACGTGGATGACGTCGGCGTCGAAGACGGTGGAGAGCCGGTGCGCGATCGTCAGGGTGGTGCGGCCGCGGGCCGCGGCATCCAACGCCTCCTGCACGATCCGTTCCGACACGGTATCCAGGGCCGATGTGGCCTCGTCCAGCAGCAGCACCGGCGGATCCTTCAGCAGCACCCGCGCGATCGCGATGCGCTGCTTCTCGCCGCCGGACAACCGGTACCCGCGCTCGCCGACGATCGTGTCGTAGCCGTGCTCGAAGCCGGCTATCACGTGGTGGATGTTCGCCGCCCGGCACGCCTCGACGATCTCGTCCTCGGTGGCGTCGGGCTTGGCGTACCGCAGATTCTCGCGGATCGTGGCGTGGAACAGGTAGGTCTCCTGCGACACGATCCCGATGTGGTCCACGATCGACTCGCCGCGCAGGCGCCGCACATCCTCGCCGGCGAACAGGACGGCGCCCTCGGATGCCTCGTAGAGCCGGGGCGTCAAGTACAGCACGGTCGTCTTCCCGGCGCCGGACGGTCCGACGAACGCGACGTGGCGGCCGGGTTCGGCGATGAACGAGATCCCGCCGAGGGTGGGGCGCGCCTCCTGCGACGCATCCGGATACCGGAAGACGACATCGCGGAACTCGACCTGGCCCATCGGCCCGGGCGCATGCTCGGCGTCGACGGCGTCGGGCGCGTCGTGGATGGCCGGGGTGAGGTCGAGGTACTCGAAGATGCGCGCGAACACCGCCGCCGAGGTCTGCAGGTCCAGCGCGACCCGCATGAGTCCCATAAGCGGCATGAGCAGGCGCGCCTGCACCGTGGTGAACGCCACGATCGTCCCGGCGGTGATCGAGTCGACCCCGCCGGTGAGCAGGTACCCCGACACCAGGTAGATCACGGCCGGGACGCTCGCGAAGAACACCCCGACCAGCGCGAAGAAGCCCTGGCCGCTCATCGCGCGGCGCACCTGCAGTCGCACCTGGTTGCGGTTCTCGTCGCGGTAGCGCACCGACTCCGCGCGCTGCCGGTTGAACGACTTGGACAGCAGGATGCCCGAGACGCTCAGCGTCTCCTGCGTGATCGTGGTCAGCTCCGACAGCGACTCCTGCGTCTCCCCCGCGATCCGCGCTCGAACCTGACCCACCCGGCGCTGCACGAGGGCGAGGATCGGCACGAGGATCACCGCGATGATCGTCAGCCGCCAGTCGATGAGCACCATCGCGACGACGGATGCCACGACGGTGACGGTGTTGCCCAGGATGCTGGTGACGGTGTTGGTGAGCACGTCGGACACCGCGCCGACGTCGTTTTGCAGCCGGGACTGGATGACGCCGGTCTTGGTGCGGGTGAAGAAGCCGAGTTCCATCGCCTGCAGGTGCTCGAACAGCCGCACCCGCAGGTCACCGGTGACGTTGTTGCCCACCGTCGAGGTGAGCCACGTCTGACCGACGTTCAAGCCGGCCGACAGCAGGAACAGCGACACCATCACGGCCACGAGCCGCAGCAGCAGCGCCAGATCGGGGCCCCCGCCGCGCACCGGGAACAGCGCATCGTCGAAGATGCGCTGCACGATCAGTGCCGGAATCACCGCGATCGCGGCGCCGATGATCACCAGGAGCCCGGTGAGCAGGATGCGGCCGCGGTACGGACCGAACAGCTGCACAACGCGGCGGCCGAGGTGCGGGATGCGGGGCGCCTCGGCGTTCATGCGACGCTGCGCGGCCGCATCCACGCCGCGGAAGGCGACCACCCGCGAGGGTCCCGCTCCGCCCGTACTCATCCGTCCAGCCTAACTTCGGCGGGTGCGAGGGAGCCCGCGGCCGGCATGCGGCCCGCTACTGCGCCAGGCCGCTGACGAGATTGATGACAGTGGCGAGGATGATGGCGCCGAACAGGTACGCCAGCAGCGTCTGGCCAATCACGAGGCGTCTCAGCTCGTTGGTCTGCACGTTCGTGTCCGCCACCTGGTAGGTCATGCCCAGGCCCACCGCGAAGTAGGCGAAGTCGCTGTACATCGGGTCGGCGTCCTGATTGAAGCTGATGCCGCCCACCGGGTCGCCGTAGTACATCGCGGCGACACGCAGCATGTAGTCGATCTGGATGAGCGCCCAGGATGCCGCGACGCTGAGCACCGCGATCGCCGCCAGCAGCGACGACGTGACGCCGTCGGCATCCCGGGTCTGCAGCAGCACCACACCGACCGCGGCCAGGCTTGCGACGCTGCCGGCCAGCGCGATGACACGGGCGACCCGGCGGCCCGGATCCTCGCGGGTCGCATGGGACTTCGTCTTGGCGGCATCCATCGGCCAGGTGACCAGGAGCACCCACGCCACCCCCGTCGCCGCCAGACCCGCCCAGCCGGCGAGCAGGCCCGCCGCCAGTCCCAGGAACGGCGTCACCACGGCGCCGACGACGACTCCGACGACGATCGCGCCGATCCCCCTCGCCAGCGACGTGGTGTGCATTCCGAGCTGTTCGCCATTGGCCATGAACGCATCGTTCCACGCCGCATCGGGAATGCCCGCTCGGACCCCGCCGTTATCCTGGGAGCTTGCCATGAGCGCCGTCGTGGCAGACCTGCGCAGGAAGACGACCATGGCCGCCACCGACGTGAACCCGAGCACCGACAGCATCCGCGTCACGCTCGGCAAGGTCGAAGCCGATGAATCGCGGGTGGTCTGGCTGTTGCTGGCGGCAGCGTTCGTGGCGATCCTCAACGAGACCACGATGGGCGTGGCGATCCCTCACCTGATCGTCGACCTCGGGATCACCGCCGTCGCGGCGCAGTGGCTCACGACCGCGTTCATGCTCACGATGGCCGTCGTCATCCCGATCACCGGGTTCCTGCTGCAGCGCTTCACGACGCGCACCATGTTCGTCGCGGCGATGAGCCTGTTCGCGGCCGGGACGCTGCTGGCCTTCCTGTCGCCGGGGTTCCCCCTCCTCATCGTCGCCCGTGTCGTCCAGGCGTCCGGGACCGCGATCATGCTGCCGTTGCTGATGACGACGCTGATGACCGTGGTGCCGCCGCAGTCCCGCGGGCGCATGATGGGGCGCGTCAGCGTCGTGATCGCGTTCGCTCCGGCGATCGGGCCGACGCTGTCGGGTTTCCTCCTGGACACCGTCGGGTGGCGCTGGAACTTCGGCGTCATCCTGCCGATCGCGATCATCGCCCTCGTGGTGGGCGCCCGCTGGATCCGCAACCTCGGCGAGACCTCGACGGTGCCGATCGACGTGCTGTCGATCGTGCTGTCCGCGTTCGGGTTCGGCGGACTGGTCTACGGCCTGAGCCGCATCGGCGGTTCGGGTGCGCACGCGGGTGCGACGAGCGCGGATGCCGCAGCCGCCGAAGCGGCATCCACCGTCGTGCTGATCGTGTCGCTGAGCGTCGGCGCGATCGCTCTCGCCCTTTTCGTGTGGCGCCAGATCGCACTGCAGCGCACCGACCGCGCGCTGCTGGACCTTCGCGTGTTCCGGTCGCTGAACTTCTCGCTGTCGGTGGGTCAGCTCGCGGTGATGTCGATGGCGTTCTTCGGCGTCATCACGGTCCTGCCGCTGTACCTGCAGAATTCGGTCGGGCTGAGCGCGTTCGAGTCCGGCCTGGTGGTGCTGCCCGGCTCGCTGGCGATGGGGGTGGCGGGGCCGCTCATCGGCGGCATCTACGATCGCTGGGGAACCCGCGTGCTGCTCATCCCCGGCGCGATCCTGGTGACGGTGCTGCTATGGCTGTTCACCCAGCTGAACGAATCCACGCCGGTCTGGTACCTCGTGCTCACCCAGACCCTGCTGTCGGTGGGTCTGGCGCTGTCGTTCACACCGCTGTTCACGGCATCCCTCGGCTCTCTCGAGCCGCGCTTCTACTCCTACGGCAGCGCGATCGTCTCGACCGTCCAGCAGGTCGCCGGGGCCGCCGGAATCGCGCTGATGGTGACGGTCCTGTCGAGCGTGTCGGCGAGCGCGGCCGCCGCCGGGGCCGGCGCTGCTGCCGCGAACGCCGCCGGCGCTCGAGCCGCGTTCCTGATCGCCGCGATCGTCGCGCTTCCGCTCGTGGTCGGTGCGGCCCTCATCCGCAAGCCGGCGGACTCGATCGGCGCAGCGCACGGTCTTCACTGACGTCCTCCGCGGTGGCATGCTGAGCGCATCCGCAGGGATGGAGCTCGCCATGATCGTCACGCCGCCCACCGTCTCCCAGGCCACCGGTCACGCCGCGGACATGTACGCCGGCGACCTGTCCACCGATGGCTTCGTCTTCGGGTACACCCAGGCGATGGCGATCAACCCGCAGGCGCACGCCGCGTTCGAGTCGCTGATCGCGGCGATCGTGCCGTCGATCGGCATCCGGCTGTACGAACTGACGACCCTCGCCGCGGCCCGGGCCATCGGCTCACCGCACTGCCTTCTCGCACACGGCCGCAAGACCCTCCGGGCCGACGTCATGGGCGAAGCTCAGCTCGCCCGCCTCGCGGTGGATTACCGCGACGCCGACCTCAGCGACGCCGAGGTGGCGGTGATGGCCTACGCCGAGAAGCTGTCGACGGATGCCGCGTCGATGACCGACGCCGACACGCAGGTGCTGCGCGACCACGGATTCACCGACCGGCAGATCGTCGACATCACGCTGGCGGCGGCGGCACGCAACTACTTCAGTCGGGCGCTGCAGGCGCTCGCGGTGCCCGTCGACGACGTGCCGGGTGTGACTCCGCAGCTGGCCGAGGCGCTGCTGTCGCCGCTGCGTCCGGAAGGCGTGCGACGATGAATCCGAGCCGGCGCGGTTCGCGAAGGAGCGATGACATGGACGAGCGAGAACTGCAGAATCAGTCCGACGCCGAGGACGAGCCGGCCACCACCAAGGAGGACGGGCTCGGCCGCGACGGCACGATCCCGAACAACCCGGACGGGCTGGCCGCCGGACACACCGGTACCAAGTCGAACTTCGAGCCGGAAGAGGACGAGGAGGCCTGACCCTTTCAGGCTTTCTGACAGGCCGGGCAGTACTGCCCTGTCGCCGCGTCGCGGCCGATGTCCTGGATCGTGCCGCCGCAGACGGGACATCGCTGACCGGTGCGGCCGTGCACGCGCATGGCGGCCACCTTCTCGGCCTTCAGTCGATCCAGCGGAATGCCGCGGCGATCCTGGATCGCACCGAGGATGACATCCCGCGTCGCCGCGAAGAGGCGATCCCTCGCGTCCTGGTCGAGATCGACGGCGTGCACGATCGGTGAGATCCGCGCGACGTGCAGGATCTCGTCGGAGTAGGCGTTCCCGATCCCGGCGAACGACTCCTGCTCCTGCAGCAGCGCCTTGATCTGCTTGCGGCGGCCATCCAGGGCCCGCTCGAAGTCACCGCGGGTGAACGTCGGGTCCGCAGGGTCCTGTCCGAGCTTCGCGATGCCGGGGACGTCGGTGGGCTCGGACACGATGTACAGCGCCGCCGAGCGGAACTGTCCGGCATCCGTCAGGTCGAATCCCGATCCGTTCGCGAACCGGATGCGGGCCACGATCGCGGGTTCATCGGGGCCGGCCGGTGCGGTCTGACGGTCGGCGGTGGCATGCGGCCCACGCCACACCGCCCAGCCGTGCCGGCCGAAGCTGATCACGAGGTGCCACTGGCCCGCGTCGATGTCGACGTACTTCCCCGACCGCAGCACGGTCGACACACGCAGGCCCGCGAGCGCTTCGGGTGAGGGTTCTCGCGTCTTCAGCGCCCGATAGTCGACGATCTCGACCGACCGGATGTCGCTGCCCTCGGCATGCTCGTACAGGAAGTCGACGAACGCCTGCACCTCGGGCGATTCGGGCATGCTCACATCCTGCCATCCCGGTGAAACAGTGGGAAAAACGCCGCCGCGCCGATATACCGATACTTTGCGAATGGCTATGCTCGGGCTGGCGCGGCACCAGCCGTGCACACCTCCCCCAGGCCCCAAGGAGAAGCACATGTCCGATCCCACGCCAGACAAGCCGGTGGCTCCGACACCGCTCGACCACACCCCCGCCGAGACCCCCGCCGGGCCGTCCACCGCGGCGACGCTCATCGCCGAACTGTTCGGCACGTTCCTGTTGGTTCTCGGCGTCGTCAGCACGGCCCTGTTCGCGGCCAACTTCGGTGCGAGCGACAACGGCACCTCGCTGGGCGTCGGGTTCACGGGCGTCTCGCTCGCGGTCGGCCTGACGGTCGTAGCCGGTGCCTACGCGTTCGGTCCGATCTCGGGCGGTCACTTCAACCCGGCTGTCACCCTCGGACTCGCCGCGGCGGGTCGGTTCCCGTGGCGCGACACCATCGGCTACATCATCGCGCAGATCGTCGGCGGGCTCATCGCCACGTCGCTGATCGCGCTGATCCTCGCCTTCGGCCCGGAGAACAACTTCGCCCGCGCGCACGACAGCGGCTTCGCGTCGAACGGCTTCGCGAACCTCTGACCCGGCGGCTACGGAATCGGCGGCGCGATCGTCGTGGAGGTGCTGTTCACCGGGCTGTTCGTCATCGTCATCCTCGGGGTCACGCACGCCCGTCGCGGCAACCCGGCGTTCGCGGGTCTGGTGATCGGCCTCACGCTGACACTCATCCACCTCGCGACCATCCCGATCGACAACACGTCGGTCAACCCGGCCCGGTCCATCGCGGCCGCGGTGTACGGCGGCGGCGACGCTCTGGCGCAGCTGTGGGTGTTCATCGTGTTCCCCATCGTGGGAGGCCTGCTCGCCGGCTTCGCCTACCGCGCGCTGTTCGACGGCACCAAGCGGTCGGTGAGCACGACCACCGGCACGCGCCGCTGACCCGACCGCGAACGCACCTGTGGCCGGCCGCATCGCGGCCGGCCACAGTCGCGTGTCAGCTCACTGGTTGCCGATGGACTTGTCGATGTTCGCCCGGACGTCGTCGATCTTCGCGTCGTGCTCGTCCGGAGTCAGCTTCTTGACGAATTCAGCGCCGGCATCCAGGGCCGAGTCGCTGACCTGCTCCGCCTTCTCGCTGTGGATCAGATCCTCGATCTTGTCCTTATTCTCCTCGAGGAACTCCTTGCCCTTACTGACCAGGTCGTCGATTCCCATGCACCCCTCCTCGGGTTCACCGCACCGTGCGGCCTGCACTCATCATGGCCTCGGTGCCGTCGGCGCGCCAGCATCCGATATACCGGTGTAACAGTGCCCCCAGCTGCCATCGATCCTCTCTATTGGCTGGATGCCGGACCCCCGCGGCACGAGCGAGCGTAGAGTGTCCACAGATGCCCTGGACCTTGGCGTCACGGCGAAGCGCACGGTGCGCCGCCACTGACAGAACAGGGTCCGGCATGTCGAGCATCTCCTCCCCCGCTCCGGTCGTCACGGCGACTCGTCCGCGGGGCGCCCGCTCCGTCGACTCCTACGGTGAGCTCTCGCGCATCATCACCGGCAGCGGGCTCATGCGCCGCCGCTACGGCTACTACTGGACGAAGCTGATCGCCGCGCCGGTCGTGCTGGCCGCCGTCTTGACAGCGTTCATCCTGCTCGGTGACACCTGGTGGCAACTGCTCACAGCCGGCGTTCTGGCGGTGGTCTTCACCCAGGTCGCGATGCTCGGCCATGACGCCGCGCACCGGCAGATCTTCCGCTCCGGTCGGTGGAACGACTGGACCAGCCTCGTCATCGGCAACCTGCTCGTGGGCATGAGCTACGGCTGGTGGCAGCACAAGCACACGCGTCACCACGCGAACCCGAACAAGATCGGTTCCGACCCGGATATCGAGCTCCCTGTCGTCTCGTTCACACCCGACCAAGCAACGAGGCGGCAGGGCTCGAACCCGGTCCTGGGATGGCTCATCGCCCACCAGGGTCTGTTCTTCTTCCCGATCCTGCTGCTCGAGGGACTGTCACTGCACGCCTCCAGCGTGCGGCGGGTCTTCTCGCCCGAGCCGCTGCGCCGGCGATGGGTTGAGATGGGCTTCCTGGTGGTACGACTGGGCAGTTACCTCGTGCTGGTGTTCCTGATCCTCTCGCCGGGCATCGCCTTCGCCTTCCTCGGCGTGCAACTCGGCCTGTTCGGCGTGTACATGGGCATGGCCTTCGCGCCGAACCACAAGGGGATGCCGCTGGTCCCCGCCGAGGTGAAGGTCGACTTCCTGCGCCGACAGGTGCTGATGAGCCGCAACATCCGCGGCAGCCGATTCCTCGACACGGCGATGGGCGGCCTGAACTACCAGGTCGAGCACCACCTGTTCCCCTCGATGCCGCGCCCGCATTTGCGCGCGGCATCCAAGATCATCGCGCCGTTCTGTCACGAGCAGGGTGTGAGCTACACCGAGACGGGACTGTGGCAGTCGTACGGCATCGTGATCCGGTACATCAACCGCGTGGGGCTGGGTGAGCGCGACCCGTTCGAGTGCCCGCTGCTGGCGCAACGCCAGGCGGTCTGACGCCGTAATCGCGCACTCACAATAGGTGCGCACCGGTGCGGCCACAAGTGGGTTGCGACGGTCCGCGAGACGGCGAAGCCTTGACGGTATGCACAGGTTGAGCTATGCGGGAGACAGTGTCTACGTTGCCGACGACGTGTGCAGCGCACTGATGGATTACGCCGGGGCGCTCGCCGAGGCCCAGACCGCGGACGTGGTCACCATTCCGATCATCGACGAGGCGGGGCTGCAGACCGAGGCCGAGATTCTGGTGGGACCGGCCAGCCAGCTGTTCTCCACCCGCGTGGAGCACATGCGTGAGGATGCGCAGGACCCCGAGACCGTGGCCGATCTTCGCGACCGGACGGCGAAGCTGCGCGAGTCGCGGGGAGGGTCAGCGCAGTCGGTGCTGTCCTGAGTCACACATTGAAGCGGAACTCCACTACGTCGCCGTCGCGCATCGCATAGTCCTTCCCCTCGAGACGCGCCTTGCCGCGAGAGCGGGCCTCGACGACCGAGCCGGCCGCGACCAGGTCGTCGAACGAGATCACCTCGGCCTTGATGAAGCCCTTCTCAAAGTCCGTGTGGATCACGCCGGCCGCCTGCGGCGCTTTCCAGCCCTTGCCGATCGTCCACGCCCGGGACTCCTTCGGCCCGGCGGTGAGGTAGGTCTGCAGCCCCAGCGTCTCGAAGCCGATGCGCGCGAGTTGGTTGAGGCCCGACTCCTCCTGGCCCGTGGATGCCAGCAGTTCGGCGGCATCCTCGGGGTCGAGATCGGTCAGCTCGGACTCGATCTTCGCGTCGAGGAACACCGCATGGGCGGGGGCGACGAGGGCTTCGAGTTCGGCGCGGCGCGCGGCATCCGTCAACACCGCCTCGTCGACGTTGAAGACGTAGATGTACGGCTTGGCCGTGAGCAGCCCCAGCTCGCGGATCGGGGCGAGGTCGAGACCGGACGTGGACAGCAGGATGCCGCGCTCGAGAGCGTCCTTCGCGGCCAGCGCCGCCTCGAGCGCCGCGGGGTCGGTCTTCTTGCCCCGAACCTCCTTCTCGATACGCGGGATCGCCTTCTCGAGCGTCTGCAGGTCGGCCAGCTGCAGCTCGGCGTTGATGGTCTCGAGGTCGTTCTTCGGGTCGACGGCCCCCTCGACGTGCACCACGTCGTCGTCGGTGAAGCCGCGCACCACCTGCGCGATCGCGTCGGCCTCGCGGATGGTCGCGAGGAACTGGTTCCCGAGCCCCTCCCCTTCGCTCGCGCCCCGCACGATGCCGGCGATGTCGACGAACGACACCGTCGCCGGCAGCACCCGCTCGGAGTGGAACACCTCGGCGAGTTTGTGCAGTCGGGGATCGGGCAGGCTGACGACACCGATGTTCGGCTCGATCGTGGCGAACGGATAGTTCGCCGCGAGCACGTCGTTCTTGGTCAGCGCGTTGAACAGGGTGGATTTGCCGACGTTGGGCAGACCGACGATTCCGATGGTGAGAGCCACGGGCATCCAGCCTACGCGGGGGCGACGGGCCGGCGGATGCCGCGGCTCCCGGGCCTCAGGGGCGCTTCGCCCGGTACGCCTTCGTCACGTACGGCAGGTCGACCACGGCGTCGCCGACCGCACCGATCGCGTCGAACACCTCCGACAGCCCCGCATCGACGCGAATGCGCTCCTCGGGCGAGGCGGTGATGATGTAGCTGCGCGAATGCGCCATGTCGAACAGGCCCGCTCGCGTGATGGGGCGAGTCCACCGCCACTGCGCTTCCTCGGCTGGATCGAAGGGCGCGGCGATCCGTGGCGTCCCCTCGGCGAGCATGACCTCGGCGGTGCTGCCGTGCATGATCTCGGTCATCCGAGCCACCCACCCGAAGGTCTCGTCGCGCAGGTTCCAGATCAGCCCGAGCACCCCACCGGTCCGGATCACGCGCGCCGCCTCGCGCGACGCGGCCGGCACGTCGACCCAGTGCCACGCCTGGCCCAGCACCACGGCGTCGACGCTCGCCTCGGGCAGCGGCATCCGCTCGGCGGTCCCGACGAAGGTCGGGACGCCCGGCACCGCGTTGTGCAGGACCTGCAGCATCTCGGCGTCCGGCTCGATGGCGATGGTCTCGGCGCCCAGGCCGGCGATGACGCGGGTCAGCTTGCCGGTGCCGGCTCCGACGTCGACGACCCGTGGCGCTCGGTCGCCGGCGCGGACGGGTTCGAGCATCCATCCCACCGCCTCGACCGGGTACTCGGGACGCCCGGCTTCATAGGCGGATGCCTGTGCACCGAACGATGTCGCCATCTGCTCGCGGTCGGCCATGCTCCAGGGTAAGCACATCCGCGACACCGGTTGTGGTGTATCTGTCGGGCCGATCGCGGCGGAAGGCCCTTCGAGGGACTCGTGTGCACACACGTGCCCCACCGGTCCGACGGATGAACCCGCCCGGGTCCGTCAGACCCGCGGCGCGCCTCCCCGGCGCAGCGATGCCGCCGAGGGAATGTGAAGGCGTGGGCTTGGACTTCACCGCGATCGACTTCGAGACGGCGAATTCCAGCAGTGCTTCCGCGTGTGCGGTCGGGCTGGTCCGGGTGCGCGACGGCCGAGTGGTCGCACGTGCGGGCTGGCTCATCCAGCCCCCGCCCGGCCACGACCGGTTCTTCGAGTTGAACATCGGGATCCACGGCATCCAACCCGATCACGTCCTGGGTGCGAAGGGGTGGAGCTCGCAGCTGAACGACCTCTCGTCGTTCGCCGGAGCCGACGTGCTGGTCGCCCACAACGCCGGGTTCGACATGGCGGTGCTGCGGCGGGCGTGCGAGGCGACCGGTGACGTGTGTCCGCCGTACCGCTACGTGTGCAGCCTGCAGGTGGCACGCAAGACATACGAACTCCCGTCCTACCGCCTGCCGCGCGTGGCCGCCGAAGCCGGTTACGCCGACTTCCCCCACCACGACGCGACCGCGGATGCCACGGCCTGCGCGCACATCATGATCGACGCCGCACGGCGGCTGTGCGCGGACGACATCGAGACGCTCGCCGAGTATGCCGGGGTCCGGGTGTGCCGGATCGCGGTCGCGGATCCGGCACCGGCCGAGCCCGTCTTCGCCGCCGCGTGAGGCGATGTCGGTGGCCTGAGCCATCGTGAGTCCCATGGATGCCGTCACCGTCTCGCTCCTCGCCCTGGGGAGCCTGCTCGCGGGCGCCCTCGCCGGATGGGTGCTCGGGCTCGCCCGGGCGTCGAGCCGCGCCGCTCGCGACCGCGTCACGCTGGCCGCGCGCGCGGCGGCGGCAGAGGCCGCCTGCGATGCGT
>CAXTES010000004.1:0-26635 GCA_964243215.1 uncultured Microbacterium sp.
CTGCGGCCTCTTCGTCCCGAACGAAGCGCGCTACCAAGCTGCGCCACACCCCGTGACAACCCCCCGAGTCTACCCCGACCCCGCCGGGGTCTTGAATCCGTCGCCGCCCTGCATCCGGTCAGGAAAACGGCAGGTTCTCAGGACGCCGGCCCGCCCCGGGTTCCTGACTTCTTCGGGTTCTCCTGACCCGGTGGACCGGTCACGCGACGAGATGCCGTCCCTGCGCGACCGCGGAGAGCACGATCGACTCCACGAAGGCCCATTCGAACATGATCTGCGCGTAGTCGAATCGCAGCACGGTGTAGCCGAGCAGGGAGAGCTCGGCATCGTGACGGATGTCGCTGCGCCGCTGCTGCGCATCCGAATGGTGAGCGAAGCCGTCGATCTGGACGATCAGCCTCGTGCCGATGAGCACGTCCACCACGTGCCCGTGCACGTACACCTGTTGACGGAGCGGGAGCCCGAACGGTCGCAGCCGATCCACGAAGTGCGTCTCGATGCCCGAATCCGACAGCACCGACAGGACACGCAGGATCATCGTCACCCTGGCCGTTGCCGACGCCCACCGCACGTGCTCCAGCGCCTCCCGAGTGATGTGCCCACGCCGCACCGCCGATTCCCACACCGCGAGCGCATCGCGCACGGTCAGGCACCGAGCGACATGGAACAGCACGTTCAGCAGCGGATCGACGAGTTGCGTTCGACTGATCGGCACTGGGCCGGTCGCCCAGTGCAGCTTCAGTTGATCGGTCGGCATACGGCTCCGATTCGCCGGAACCGCGATGTGACCCACATCATCGTGCGGAGTCCACAGCCCAGCCTCGTGGTGGCCGACACGCACGTGAGCCGGCCCCCGACGGATGCCGCGCGGACGAGGTCCGCGGGCGCGGCGGCCGTGGCGAACCATGCGCGGCGGACGCGCGTCACCGCTCGGCTGGAGACAGCGTTTCGCAGCGCGTTGTCCGTGAGCCCGGCGGCCCGCAACTGGTCCCGGTGGCATATGCCCCCCGCGCGGGCGATCGCTGCCACCACCTCGTCGACGGCTCCCATGGTCTCATCGTCGGTGCCAGGGGATCCCGCCTCGGATGCCGGCGTGCGATCGGTGCACAAACGCGGCAGGTGGAGTCCCTGGGGAGGAGAGGGCTTCACCCCTGGGAGGAGACGCGTGTTCAGGAGACCTCGACGGTTTCAGGACGGCGCGGCAGCCCAGCATCCTGACTTCTTCGAGTTCTCCTGAGCCGCCGCGGACCCGGCTCCTGCTACGCCCGCGGCAGCAGGGTGAGCAGTGACACCTCGGGACGGCATCCGAACCGGACCGGCGCGTAGATGGAGTGTCCGAGCCCCGCGCTCACGTTCAGCGGCACCGAGCGCCCGGCGTGCGTCCAGGTGCTCAGCCCGCGCGCCTGATCGAGCGGGATGTCGCAGTTGGCCACGAGCGCCCGCCGCGAGAAGGGGATGCGGACCTGCCCGCCGTGGGTGTGGCCCGCGAAGATCGCGTCCGCCCCCAGGTCGACGAAAGCATCTAGCACCCGCCGGTAGGGCGCGTGCGTCACACCCAGTGCCAGGTCGGCGTCCGAGGGCAGGGCGGACAGCGCCGCCCGCGTCCGGTCGAGGCGGTCCCAGTCACGGTGGGCGTCGCTGACCCCGAACGCCGCGATGCGCATGCCCGCGGCATCCACCGTCGCGGCGGTGTTGTTGACATCGTGCCAGCCGAGCTCGGTCAGGTAGGCGTCCAGCGCGTCGGTGTCGATCCGCGGCGCGCGGCGCTTGATCTCGGAGGGCCCCGTGAAGTACTTGAGCGGATTGCGCGGCTTCGGTGCGTCGTGGTCGTTCGAGCCGTGGACGAAGACGCCCGGGATGCCGCGCAGCGGCGCGAACGCCTCGCGAAGACCGTCGAGCCCGTCGACGTGGCCGAGGTTGTCACCGGTGTTGACGATGAGGTCGGGCTCGAGCGCGGCGAGTCCGGCGATCCACCGCTGCTTGCGCCGCTGCCACGGCGCCATGTGGATGTCGGAGATGTGCAGCGCCCGCAGCGGCCGGGCGCCCGGCGGCAGGATCGCCAGGTCGTGCCGCCGGATGGTGAACAGCTGCCGCTCGATCCCGACACCCCAGACACCGGCTCCGACACCGATCGCCCCCACCGTCGCAAGGGCGGTGAGGGCGGTGCGGTTACCGGCTGCGGGCGTCACCCGCCCGGACACTTCTTGGCCTGATAGTTCACGGCGATCCCGGCGTTGCGGTTGACGACCGACCCGCCGGGCGGGTTGGTGTCGGATGCCGTGCCCTGCCCGTCCGCGTTGGCGTTCTCGGTGCAGGTGCCGGGGATGACGGTGCCGAAGCCGGCCGAGCGCAATGTGCTGAGCGCCTCGGGGAGTTTCTGGCCTGCGACATTCGGTATGGCGACGCCCTGGCCGTTGCTCGGGTTGATGGTGACCGTCGTGCCACCGGCGACCTTGCCGCCGGGCGGGTTCTGGGCCGCGACGATACCCGCGCCCGCGTTCGAGTCGACCGGATCGCCGACCTCCACGCCGAAGCCGGCGTTGGTCAGGGTCGCGGTGGCCTGATCGACCGTCTGACCCACCACGTTCGGCAGGTCGGTCAGGATCTGACGGGTCAGGTTCGAGTCCGGTCTCGGGAAGTCGTCGCCGCCGTACACCTCGTCGGCGACCGCCTGCACGTCCCTACTGAGCGAGTAGCGGATGTTCGACAGCGCGGTGCCGTTGTAATACGTCTTCTGCATGTTGCCGTCGCCCTCGACCACGCCGGCCCAACTGGCCGTGGTGACCTTCGTGCTCGACTCGATCAGCCAGGTCTGCAGCTGCTCGTGGGTACCGGTCTTGCCCAGCAGCGGCGTGCCGTCGCGCGGGTTGCCCTGCGTACCGGTGCCGCCGTTCATCACGCCCTGCAGCGCGTAGGCGGCGGTGGCCGCCACGGCCGGGTCGACGACCTGTGTGCACGAGCGCGACGGGATCGGCAGGTCGTTGCCGTCGGTGTCGGTCACCTTGTCGACCACCTGCGGCTGGCAGTACACGCCGTTGTTGGCCACGGTGGCGAACGCCCCCGCCATCGCGATGGGCGACACCGCGTTGGTGCCGATCACCGATGTCAGGGTGCTCATGTCGACTTCGCCGCCGCCCTTGGCCAGCGTCACGCCCATCTTGGTGGCGACCTTCTGGATGTCGCACAGATCCAGCTTCTCGGCCATGGCGAAGAAGCCGGTGTTCAGCGATTTGGCCGTGAACTGCATCGGGGTGCCGACGAACCCGCCGTCGCCGCCGAAGTTCTTGATGAGGGTGTTGGTGGTGTTGACCCAGTCGCCCACGCACGAGTTCTTGATGCGCTTGAACACGTGAACCGTGCCGTTGAGCGTCTCGTTCAGCGAGTGGCCCTTCTCGAGCCAGTCGATCAGGGTGAACAGCTTGAAGGTCGAGCCCGCGTTGAAGCCGTCCGATGCCCCGAACGTCGAGTTGCCGGCGAACACGATCGACGACAGGTTCGGGTCGTTCGCCACCGCGTCGGCGTCCTCGCTGAACTGGGTGTTCTGCGCGATCGCGAGGATGCGCCCTGTGGATGCCTCGATGCTCGTGGTGGTCGAGCCGAAGTTCATGGTCTCCACCGATGACGGCGCGTTCTCGGCCTGCGTGTCTTCGGCGGCCGTCTGCAGCCGCGGGTCGAGCGTCGTGTAGATCTTGAGGCCGCCCTGCTTGAGCGCCTTCTGACGCTCCTCGGGGGTGGCGCCGAACGCGGGGTCGTTCTGCACGACGTACTTGACGTACTGGCAGAAGTACGCGGCCCGCATAGCAGCGGCGCATCCGGTGGTCGGGGGAGTGATGGTGGGGGTGATCGGCTCGATCGCCGCTGCGACGTACTGGTCGCGGGTGATCTTGCCGTCGTCGAGCATGCGGCTCAGGACATACAGTTGCCGACCCTTCGTGGCACCGTAGCCGTCGGCGGCCGCCAGGAACTGGTCGGGCGTGATGGTGCCCTCGTCGCGAAGTGTGACGAGGCCTGCCAGCACCGTGTCGGATGCCTCCACGACGCCGTTCGGTGCGCCGTTGGCAGCGTTCTCCGGCTGGTCGAGGCGGTACGTGTTCGGGTTCTGCACGATGCCGGCGAGCGTCGCGGCCTGCGCGAGCGTGAGGGCGCTCGCGGTCGTGTGGAAGTAGTACTGCGCCGCGGCGTCGACGCCGTAGTTGACGCCGCCGAAGTTGGCGATGTTGAGGTAGCCGAGAAGGATGTCGTTCTTGGAATACTGCTGCTCGAGGGCGATGGCGTAGCGCATCTCCTGCAGCTTGCGCTGCAGGCCCTCGGTGCCCGTCGAGTTGGTCGCATCCGAATAGCACTTCTGGATCGCTTCATCCGACTCGGCGGTCGAGTAGCACTGCTGCACCTGGACGTTCTTGACGTACTGCTGGCTGATCGACGACCCGCCCTGCACGTTGCCGCTGCCGCGGAGATTCGTCAGTACCGCGCGGGTGGTACCGACCAGATCGATGCCGCCGTGGTCGTAGAAGCGCGGGTCCTCGCTCGAGAGGATCGCGTCGTACATGACCGGATTGACCTGGTCGAAGGTGACGGGGGAGCGGTTCTGGTCGAAGAACTTCGTCAGCTCGACGTCATTGCCGGTGTTCGGGTCCTTGTACAGCAGAGTGGAAGGCTGCTGCAGCTTGTCGATCTCCAGGACGCTCGGCAGGTTGTCGAACATCGAGATCGCGCTGGATGCCGCGTACCCCGACACCGCGATCGCCGGGGTCACCGTGGCGGTGATCAGAAGCCCGGCTACGGCGCTCAGTCCGACGAGGCCGGCCAGACCACCGAGCACGCCGGTAGCCGTCCGATTCTTATCAGGCATAGGGTCGATGCTAGGGGAAGAACCCTGGGCGAACCCTAGACACACGCTTGCCTGACGGCCCCCGCACCGCCCGCCGCGACCCTCCGGGAGCCGAGTATGACGACGTGGGAGTACCTCACCACGCCCCTGCTGATCCACAACACCGCTGCGATCCTGAACAACTGGGGCAAGCAGGGTTGGGAGCTCGTGCAGGTGGTCACCGGCCCCGAGGGCGGTCTCGTCGCCTACCTCAAGCGCCCGGTCGGCGATGGGTCCACGAACGAGGGACTGGATGCCGCGGCCCAGGCCGCCCGCCGGTTCGAGGGCTGACGTGACCGTCTCGCAGACACTGGCCGACCTCGGCATCGACCTGCCGCCGGTCGCGACGCCGGCCGGCGCTTACGTGCCGGCGAAGGTGCACGGCGACCTCGTGTACACCGCGGGCCAGTTGCCGCTGGTGGCCGGCGTGCTGCCGCGCACCGGCAAAGTCGGGGACGGTCACGGCCTGATCCCGGCGTCGGAGGCGTTCGGACTCGCGCGCATCTGCGCGCTGAACGCCGTGGCCGCCGCGGCGGCCGCCGTCCAGGACGTCGACCGGCTCACCGGCGTGGTGAAACTCACCGGTTTCGTGGCATCCGTCCCGGCGTTCACCGCGCAGCCGAGCGTCATCAACGGCGCCAGCGAGCTGCTCGGGGAGATCTTCGGCGACGCCGGCCTGCACGCCCGATCGGCGGTCGGCGTGCCCGCGCTGCCCCTCGACTCGCCGGTCGAGGTCGAGGTCATCTTCTCCTACGCCTGAGCCAGCACGGCGACGGCGGCGCTGAGGGCCCGCGGCATCCGCTGGATCGGGATCTGCGTCGTCAGCACGCGGGCGTAGCGCATGTTGCGGTGCGCGACGCTGCTGAAGAACCTCCGGAGCTGATCGGGGAGCGCGCGGTCGCGCCACGCAGGTTGACGCTGCAATGAGCGCAGCGACCCCAGATCGCCCTGCTCCCGGATGCAGCGCACCGTCCCCTCGACGCCGAGAGCTCGCACCAGCTCGTGCTCGAGGTCGGGATCGCACACCCAGAACCCGAGCCGCTCCAAGTCGGTGCGATCGGATGCCACACCGACCCCGTAGCGAGCCAGCCCGGCTCGGACGACCGGCTCTTCGGCGGCGTCGTACATGCCGCCCACCCGCGCGTCGGGCCACTGCGCCGCGATGGCGGCGACGCCGCGTGCCAGCGCGTGAGCGCCGCCGATCGGGATCACGGCCGCGCGGCTGGCCGCGAGGTCGACGCCGAGTCGGCGGGCGAGCGTCTCGACGGCGATCTGGTCGCTGACTCCTTCGACCACGAAAACCGCGCTCGGATCGTCGAGGCGCTCCACCGCGGCGCGCGTGGCGTCGGCCGCGGCGGCGAGGCCGTGCGGGTAGCCGTCGAGCGCCTGTTCGGCCAGCGCGCGCCGCCGTGCGGCATCCACTACTTCAGCTGTGCGGAGATGACGCTCATCACCTGCGTGTCGGCGAGCGTCGTGGTGTCGCCGACCTCGCGTCCCTCCGCGACGTCGCGAAGCAGCCGCCGCATGATCTTGCCGGAGCGGGTCTTGGGCAGCTCGGCGACGATGTACACGTCACGCGGACGTGCGATCGGTCCGATCTGCTCGCCGACCCAGCCGCGCAGCGTGTCGCCGAGCCCCTCGACCGGATGCGCATCGAGGTAGCTCTGCTTCACGATCACGAAGGCGACGACGCCCTGCCCGGTGGTGTCGTCCGACGCGCCGACCACCGCGGCCTCGGCGACGGCCTCGTTCGCGACGAGGGCCGACTCGATCTCGGTCGTCGAGAGCCGGTGACCCGAGACGTTCATGACGTCGTCGACGCGGCCGAGCAGCCAGATGTCGCCGTCGTCGTCGAGTCGGGCGCCGTCGCCGGCGAAGTAGTAGCCCTGCGTGCGGAACTTCTCCCAGTACGTCTCGACGAACCGATCCGGATCGCCCCAGATGCCTCGCAGCATCGACGGCCACGGTTCGGTGACCACGAGCAGCCCGCCGTTGCCCGACCCGACGTGGGATCCGTCCTCGTCGACGACATCCACCGAGATGCCCGGCAGCGCAAGCTGCGCGCTCCCCGGCTTGGTCTCGGTGACCCCCGGCAGCGCGGAGATCATGATCGCGCCGGTCTCGGTCTGCCACCACGTGTCCACGATCGGCGCGGTCTTGCCGCCGATCACGGTGCGGTACCACATCCACGCCTCGGGGTTGATCGGCTCGCCGACCGTGCCGAGCAGGCGCAGCGACGACAGGTCGAAGCGTTTCGGCACTTTCCGCCCGATCTTCATGAACGACCGGATCGCAGTGGGCGCGGTGTACAGCACCGTGACGCCGTACTTCTGCACGATCTCCCACCAGCGGCCCGGATGCGGGGTGTCGGGGGTTCCCTCGTACATCACCTGCGTCGCGCCGTTGGCCAACGGACCGTACGTCACATAGGAGTGGCCGGTGACCCAGCCGATGTCGGCGGTGCACCAGTAGACATCGGTGTCGGGGTGGATGTCGTGGACCATCCGGTTCGTGAACGCCACCTGGGTCAGGTACCCGCCCGAGCTGTGCAGGATGCCTTTCGGCTTACCGGTGGTGCCGGAGGTGTAGAGGATGAACAGCGGCGTCTCGGCGCCGAAGCCCCGCGCTGTGTGCTCGGCATCCGCATCCGGCACCACGTCGTGCCACCAGATGTCGCGGCCGTCGGTCCAGTCGACCTCGTTGCCGCCGCGGCGGACGACGAGCACGTGCTCGACGGTCTCCTGCACGCCCGAACCGTTCCGGTCCGCCAGCGCCAAGTCGACGGCGGGCTTCAGCGGCGACACCTTGCCCTTGCGGTACCCGCCGTCAGCGGTGATGACGAGCTTCGCACCGGCATCGTCGATGCGCGAGCGCAGGCTGTCGGCCGAGAAACCGCCGAACACGACGGAGTGGATCGCGCCGACCCGCACGACGGCGAGCATGGCCGCGACGGCCTCCGGGATCATCGGCAGGTAGATCGCGACGCGGTCGCCCTGGCCGACGCCGAGGTCGGTGAGTACGTTCGCCAGGCGCTTGACCTCGCCGGTGAGCTCGGCGTAAGTCACGCGGCGTTCGTCGCCGTTCTCGCCCTCCCACAGCAGTGCGACCCGGTCGCCGTCACCGGCCTCGACGTGCCGGTCGAGGCAGTTGTACGCGACGTTCAACTCGCCGTCGGCGAACCATTTCGCGAACGGCGGGTTCGACCAGTCGAGCGTCTCGGTGAACGGCGTATGCCAGTGCAGCAGCTCGCGGGCCTGATCCGCCCAGAAGCCCTCACGGTCGGCGGCGGCGCGGGCGTACAGGTCGGCGGTCGCCCGGGCGTCCGCGGCGAACTCGTCGGACGGGGCGAACCGGCGGGTTTCGTTCAGCAGATGGTCGATCTGGCTGCTCATCGGGGGCGCGCTCCTTCGCGGGCGTGACGGTGGGGGATGCGGCGACGCCTCGGCGCGTGCGTCGTCGACGGGGTCAATCTACCCACCTCGGGGTGCCCTTCCTACCGCGAAGCCGGGCATCACGCTCGCGCTTTGAGCGACACAGCCGATATATCAGCGCCAGCCTGCCCCGTTTTGTTTGGACCGCTGCAGCACATTGCGTATGCTCAAACGCGGCCGAACATTCGATTCTGGCATTGCAGCACCCGCGAACCCCCCGATCGCGGCGCTGCGCGTGGCGGCATCCCATTCCCCCCATGGGATGCCGCCCCTCTTTCTCTTGGCGCCGCCTCTCCTGCACATCCGGTGCAGCGTCGCGCCGTGTCCACCGATCGGCCGCCCGGGCGCCCGTGGAGTCGAGCGTCTCCCTAGTGTCGGGGCATGCCGCAGCCGTTCGTCGTGTCGCCCCGGGAGGCGCGAACCCGCGCGCCCGTGCCGGATGCTGCCCCGCGCGCGGTCGCACTAGCGATCCCGGATGCGGTTCACGCGAGCCGGGCCGGCTACCTGCCGGAGCGCCGACCGCCGCGCGAGGCCGCGCCCCGCACGGGTCCGCGCGACGTGCCCGGTCCGCGCGCCTTCACCGGATCGCGCCGCGTGCCGCGGCATCCCACCCTCGAGCCGCTCGCACCGTTCCTCGACGATCCCGACGTGACCGACATCTTCATCAACGGGCCGGCGGGACTGTTCGTCGACCGCGGCACCGGCGCGGTCGCGGTGCCGCAGTGGCGTGCCGCCGAGTCGGATGTGCGCGATCTCGCGGTCGCGCTGATCGGCCTCGGCGGGCGCCACATCGACGACGCCGCCCCGTGCGTCGACGTGCGGCTCGAAGGCGGCGTGCGCGTACACGCGGTGCTGCCACCGATCGCCCCGGAAGGTGCCGTGGTGTCGATCCGCGTGCCCGCGCTCGATCATCCCGACCTCGACTCCCTGCAGGCGCTGGGCATGTTCGACGCTCCGATGCGCGCGCGACTGGACGATCTGGTGTCCCGGCGAGCCAACATCCTCATCACCGGTGCCGCCGGAAGCGGCAAGACGACGCTGCTGGCGGCACTGCTCGGCCGCGCGGCGGCGTCCGATCGCATCGTGACCATCGAGGATGTCGCCGAACTGCGTATCGACCATCCCCACCATGTGCGGCTCGAGGCGCGCCAGCCCAATCTCGAGGGCGCCGGGGCGGTGGGACTGCCGCGTCTGGTGCGTGAGGCGCTGCGCATGCGCCCCGACCGGCTCGTGGTCGGCGAGTGCCGCGGCGAAGAGGTGCGCGAGCTCCTGTCGGCTTTGAACACCGGTCACGACGGCGGGGCGGGCACGCTGCACGCGAACGGACTGGATGACGTGCCGGCCCGCCTCGAGGCGCTCGGTGCGCTCGCCGGCCTCGACGATCGGGCACTGGCCCGGCAAGTCGCCAGCGCCATCGGATGCGTCGTGCACATCGAGCGCGGAACGGACGGCATCCGCCGCATCGCGGGCATCGGCCGGCCGGCGATCGTCGCCGACCGGCTGGTGATCGAGGGGGAGCCGTGAACGCCGCGCGGGACATTTCCGCGCGGCGGCACCGAAGGTCGCGACGCACGTCCGGACGAGCTGGAACAGGCGAACGGGATGCCGCTCCCGACGTCGTCCTGCAGCTCGCCGTTCTGCTTCAGGCGGGCGTCGCGCCGCCCCGCGCGTGGGGGCACCTGGCCGGCACGGGCAACGCATCGGCCGCGCGGGTCGCCGCCGCCGTCACCGACGGCGCCGACCTGACCAGCGCCATCGCAGCGCTGGGCGGCACGTGGCGCGACGTCGCGGCCGCCTGGAACGTCGCCGAGACCGTGGGAGCACCCCTGTCCGATAGTCTCCGCGGCATCGCCGCTGCCCTGCGCGACGCCGCAGAGGGCGCCGACGAGGTACGCGTGGCGCTCGCCGAGCCGGCGGGAACCGCCCGGCTCATGGCGTGGCTGCCGCTCGTGGGCATCGTCCTCGGCCTCGCTCTGGGCTTCGACACCTTCGCCATGCTCGTCGGCAACCCGATCGGCATCGGATGCCTCGTCGGCGGTCTGCTGCTCATCCTCGCCGCGCGGCGTTGGACGGGCGCACTCGTGCGTCGCGCACGACCGCAGCCGGGCGTACCGGGCCTGCATGCCGAGCTGCTCGCCATCGCACTCAGCGGCGGCGTGTCTCTCGACCGCGCCCGCACGGTCGTCGCGCGCTCGGACGGCCCGCCGCCGGACGACACCGTCGACGGCATCCTCGTCCTTTCGCGCACCGCGGGCGTTCCAGCCGTGGAGCTGCTGCGTGCCGCGGCATCCCTGGCCCGTCACCGCAGTCGAACCGACGGGCGCCTGCGCGCGGCGCGGCTGTCGTCGAAGCTGCTGATCCCGCTCGGGGTGTGCACGCTGCCGGCGTTCCTTCTGCTCGGCGTCGCGCCGATGTTCCTCAGCGTCCTCACCTCGACGTCGTTGTCGCTGTGAGACACCACCGTGCCCACCCGCATCCCCTATGTAAGGAGTACGAATGTCCTTTCCCACCCTCACCCGCCGCCGCGCCGCCGAGCTGTTCGGCGACGACACCGGTGCGGCGACCGCCGAGTACGCCATCGCGACAATGGCCGCGGTCGCCTTCGCCGGCTTGCTGGTGGTGATCATGCGCAGCGACGAGGTGCGCGGGATCCTCACCGATCTGGTCCGCCGCGCGCTCACGGTCGCATGAGGCGCGCCCGGGACGACCGCAGCCGTCGCGGCCGGGACGACCGCGGCCGGGACGACCCGAGCCGTCGCGGCCGGGGCGACCGCACTCGCGCGGACTCGGCCGCGGACGACCGCGGCTCAGTCGCCGCCGAGTTCGCGGTCGTCCTGCCCGCGGTCGCGCTGGTGCTGCTGCTGACCGTCGGTGCGCTCGGCGCCAGCGCCCGTCAGGTGCGGCTGCAGGATGCCGCGGCAGACGCCGCGCGCCTCGTCGCGCGTGACGAACCCGCCGATCGAGCGCAGACGGCGGTCGCGGCCGCGGTGTCTGGCGCATCGGCATCCATCGCCTACCGCGGCGACCTGGTGTGCGTCACGGCGACCGCGGCGACCGGTGTGCCGCTGCTGCCGCTCCGGCTCGAGGCGTCGTCGTGCGCCCTGGCCGGCGGTCGGTGATCGGCTGTGCCCGGTACCGCGCTGGCGGTCGGCGTCCTGGCCGTGACGACGGCGCTGGCGTCCGGGCTCGCGTCGGTCGGGGCCGCGGCGGCGTGGAGCCAGCGACTTGCCGGCGCCGCGGATGCGGCCGCGCTCGCCGCCGCCGACACGGCCTCGGGAGCCGTGACGGGAGATCCGTGCGCTCGCGCGTCGGAGGTCGCCGCAGCGTCGGAAGCGACCGTCGGCACGTGCGAGCTCGACGGGCTGATCGCCACCGTGACGGTGTCGGCCCGCTTCGGCGTGCTGACCTCCTCGGCGTCGGCGCGGGCCGGTCCACCGCCGGATCGGACCGGGCCGGGCGGGGCGCCGTAACGGGTTTCCGGCGGCGCGCCGTGACCCCGGCCCAGGGAATGCCGCGGGCTTCGCGGGCGTTTTCCCGGCGCGCTCTCACAGCGCTCGCCGTTCGAGCGGTGTGTATGGTGTGCAACGACAGAAGGGACGCCCCCAGGTGCCAAAGGCAGAGCCGCACGGCAAGAAGCTCGTCATCGTGGAGTCCCCGACGAAGATGAAGTCGATCCAGGGCTACCTCGGCGACGGCTACGAGGTGCTCAGCTCCGTCGGTCACATCCGCGACCTCGCCAGCAAGAAGGACATCCCGGCCGACAAGAAGGCGGCGTACGGGAAGTACTCGATCGACATCGACAACGATTTCGACCCGTTCTACGTCGTCAACGACCGCAAGACCAAGACCGTGGCCGAGCTCAAGCGCGCGCTGAAGGGCGCCGACGAGATCCTGCTGGCCACCGATGAAGACCGTGAGGGCGAGGCCATCGCCTGGCACCTGCTCGAGGTTCTCAAGCCGAAGGTGCCCGTCCGTCGCATGGTGTTCCACGAGATCACCAGGGATGCCATCCGCGAAGCCGCCGAGAACACCCGCGAGCTCGACCTGGCACTCGTCGACGCACAGGAGACCCGGCGGGTGCTCGACCGGCTCTACGGCTGGGATGTCTCGCCCGTGCTGTGGCGCAAGGTCGGCAGCGGCCGCGAGGGCGCCGCGCTGAGCGCCGGCCGCGTGCAGTCGGCCGCGACCCGGATGGTCGTCGACCGTGAGCGCGACCGCATGGCGTTCGTCTCCGCCGGCTACTGGGACATCGAGGCGCTCGCGTCCCTCCGAGACGCGGCGCAGGACGCGTTCACGGCGCGGCTCGCGCGCGTCGACGGGGCGCCGCTGGCCCGCGGCACCGACTTCGACGACCGCGGACAGTTGAAGAAATCCGTCATCGTCCTGAGCGAGCCGCAGGCGCGCGAGCTCGCCGACGCCGTCGCGGCGACCGGCGAGGCATCCGTCACCGCCCTGGACTCCAGGCCCGGCACCCGCAGCCCTCGCGCCCCCTTCACCACGTCGACGCTGCAGCAGGAGGCGGGGCGCAAGCTCTCGATGAGCGCGAAGCACGCGATGAGCGTCGCCCAGCGGCTGTACGAGAAGGGGTTCATCACCTATATGCGCACCGACTCGACGGCGCTGTCGACGCAGGCGATCCGGGCGGCGCGCGAGCAGGCGGTCACCCTCTACGGCGACCGGGCCGTGCCGCCGAACCCCCGCCTGTACCGCAACAACAGCAAGAACGCCCAGGAGGCCCACGAGGCGATCCGTCCCTCGGGAGAGACGTTCCGTACTCCGTCGCAGGTGTCGGGTCAGCTCGACCGCGACGAGCTGCGGATGTACGACCTCATCTGGAAGCGCACCGTCGCCAGCCAGATGTCGGATGCCACGTACGAGACCACCACGGTGACCCTCGCGGTCGCCGCCGGCGGCCGCACCGCCGAGTTCACGGCATCCGGCACCGTCTACACGTTCAAGGGCTTCCTCGAGGCGTACGAGGAGGGTCGCGACGAGAAGCGCCGCGACGCCGACCGGAGCGAAGACCAGGCGCTGCCGGCGATGGCCGTGGGAGACACGCTGCGGCTGACGGATGTCGAGCCCAAAGGTCACTCGACGACTCCCAAGCCGCGGTACACCGAAGCGAGTCTGGTCAAGGCGTTGGAGGAGAAGGGCATCGGGCGTCCGTCGACCTTCGCGAGCATCATCGACGTGATCCTCGATCGGGGCTACGTCACCAAGCGCGGCCAGGCCCTCGTGCCGAGCTGGCTGGCCTTCAGCGTGGTGCGACTTCTCGAGCAGCACTTCGCAGACCTGGTCGACTACGACTTCACCGCGGCGCTGGAAGACGACCTCGACGCGATCGCCCGCGGCGAGCAGGGCCGGGCCGATTGGCTGCGCGACTTCTACTTCGGCTCCGACGGGCAGGTGGGCCTGCGCAACATCGTCGACAACCTCGGCGACATCGACGCGCGGGAGCTGAACGCGACGCCCATCAGCGAGATCGCGACGCTGCGCTTCGGCAAGTACGGGCCCTACCTCGAGGTGACCGACGCCGAGAACCCGGATGCGAAGCCGCGCATCGTCAACGTCCCCGAGGACCTCGCGCCCGACGAGCTGACTGCCGAGAAGGCCCGCGAGCTCATCGACGCGCCCGTCGCCGGCGACCGCGTGCTCGGCGAGAACCCCGACACCGGCAAGCTCGTGGTCGTCAAGGACGGCCGGTACGGCCCGTACGTGCAAGAGGTCGAACCGGGCGACTCCGAAGAGGTCGACGATGCGACGGGAGAGATTCTCGACGAGGCGCCGAAGAAGAAGACGGCCAAGAAGGATGCCGCACCCCGGCCCCGCACCGCGTCGCTGCTGAAATCGATGTCGGTCGACACCATCGACCTCGACACCGCGCTGCGGCTGCTGACCCTGCCGCGTGTGGTGGGGACCGACCCGGCGACCGGCGAGGAGATCACGGCGCAGAACGGCCGGTTCGGACCGTATCTGAAGAAGGGCACCGACTCGCGCTCGCTCGACACCGAGCAGCAGATCTTCGACGTCACGCTCGAGCAGGCGCTCGCCCGTTACGCCGAGCCGAAGTACGGTGCGAGCCGCGCATCCAGCGCCATCAAGGAATTCGCGGCGGATCCGACCAGCGGCAAGCCCATCAAGCTGAAGGACGGCAGGTTCGGTCCGTACGTGACCGACGGCGAGACCAACGCCACGATCCCGCGCGGCGAGATCGCCGTCGACATCACCTTCGACCGCGCCGTGCAGCTGCTGGCCGACAAACGCGCCAAGAGTCCGGCGCCCAAGCGGACCACGACGCGCCGCACGACCACCACGCGCAAGGCGCCGGCTAAGAAGTGACCGAGCCGGCTCCGGCATCCGAGCCCGGTCTATGGATCACCTTCGAAGGCGGCGACGGGGTGGGCAAGACCACGCAAGCGGCGATGCTCCAGGAGTGGCTCGCCGGGACCGGCCGCTCCGTCGTGCGCACGCGCGAGCCGGGCGGCACCGAGGTCGGCGGGCTGGTCCGCGACATCGTGCTGCACCACCGCGGCGATGTCGCGCCGCGGGCGGAGGCGCTGCTGTACGCCGCCGACCGTGCCCACCACGTCGCCACGGTGGTGCGACCGGCGCTCGCCCGCGGCGATGTCGTCATTCAGGACCGTTACCTCGACTCGTCCGTCGCCTACCAGGGGGCGGGACGCGAGCGGGATGCCACTGAGGTGCGGGAGCTGTCGCTCTGGGCCGCGGCGGGGATGCTGCCAGACGTGACCGTGCTGCTGGATCTGGATCCCGCGGCCGCCCGCGCACGGCTCGACGCCGACGACAAGCCGTTCGACCGGCTCGAGGCCGAGCGGGCGGAGTTCCACGATCGGGTGCGCGACGCGTTCCTCGAGCTCGCGGCCGCCGAGCCGCTGCGGTTCCTCGTGCTGGATGCCGCCCGGCCCGCCGACGAACTCGCCGCCGCCGTGCGCGACCGGGTCGCCGCGGCACTGGCCGGAGCCGGGCAGCCGGTGCACAGTCCGGGCGGGAAGGTCCGACGCCGCAGTTAGGCTGGGCGGCATGGATGCCACGGCCGAGGCCCCGTCGACGGCCCCGACCGCGCACGCGGCGCCGTGGAACACGGTGTGGGGACAGCACGACGCGGTCGAGCAGCTGCGGCACGCGGCATCCGACCCCTCCGCTCTCACGCACGCGTGGCTGATCACCGGACCTCCGGGATCGGGCAGGTCCACCCTCGCCTACGCTTTCGCGGCGGCGCTCATCGCCGAACCCGGCGATGAGACCGCGATGCGTCAGGTGTTCGGGCGCACGCATCCCGACCTGACGGCGCTGCGCACCGAACAGGTGATCATCCGCATCGACGAGGCGCGGCAGCTCGTCGAGCGCGCCTACTTCGCGCCATCGCTCGGCCGGCACCGGGTGATCGTGGTCGAAGACGCCGACCGGATGACCGAGCGCACCTCCAATGTGCTGCTCAAGGCCCTCGAGGAGCCGCCCGAGCGCACCGTGTGGATCCTGTGCGCGCCGAGCGACGCCGACCTGCTGCCCACGATCCGCTCGCGGGTACGCACGCTGCGACTTCACGAGCCCGAGATCGACGACGTGGCCCGGCTGATCGCCGAGCGCACCGGCGTCGACCTCACCGTCGCCGAGCAGTCCGCCCGCCACGCGCAGCGGCACATCGGGATGGCGCAGCGGCTGGCGACGGATGCCGCGGCCCGCGCGCGCCGCGACACGACACTGCGCAGCGTGCTCGGAGTGCGTGGCGTCGGCGACGCCGTCGAGGTCGCCGCCGGCATCGTGCAGGCCGCGACCGAAGACGCCCGAGCGCTGACCGCCGAGCGGGACGAGGCCGAGCGCGCCGAGTTCCTGCGGACCATCGGTGTGGCTGCGGGCGCCGCGGTCCCGTCGGCCGTGCGCACGCAGCTGAACGCACTCGAAGACGACCAGAAGCGGCGCGCGACCCGCAGCCTCCGCGACGGCATCGACCGCGTGCTCACCGATCTGCAAGCGCTCTTCCGCGACGTCGTGCTGATCCAGTTCGGCCGCGACGGCGACCTCATCAACGCCGATCTCGAGCCCGAGCTGCGAGCGCTGGCGGATGCGTGGACCGCGCCGCGCACGCTGACCGTGCTCGACTACCTCGCCGAGACCCGTCGCAACCTCGAGCAGAACGTCGCCCCGACCCTGGCTCTGGAGAGCATGCTCGTGACCGTCGCGAGCGGAAGGACACCGTGAGAACCCGACACCGACTGCTCGCCGCCGCGGCGGGACTGGCCGTGGCATCCGTCGCCCTGTCGGGATGCCTGTACTCGCTGATACCCGAGTCAGCCCCCACCACCACCTCGACCGCGACGGCGACGCCCGACACCGGTGGCGTCGCCGACGATCTGCTGCCCTACTACGGCCAAGCACTGAGCTGGACCGACTGCGACGGCGACTTCGAATGCACGACGGTGACGGCTCCGCTGGACTGGACCGACCCCACCGTGGGAGACATCCAGCTGTCGGTCATCCGCCACCGCGCCACGGGCGGCCAGGCGATCGGGTCGCTGCTGACGAACCCCGGCGGACCGGGGGCCAGCGGCATCGCGCTGATCCGCGACTCCCTGTCGTTCGCGGTCGGCGATGCCCTGCAGCAGTCGTACGACGTCATAGGATTCGATCCCCGCGGGGTGGGTGAATCCACGGCGGTGACCTGCTACGCCCCCGCCGACATGGATGCCTATCTGTTCACGATCCCGTCGAACCCCCGCGGCAGCGATGCGTGGACCGCGGAGCTGCAGGACCGCAACCGCGCCTTCGGCGACGCGTGCGAGCAGAACAGTGGCGGCATCCTGCCCTACATCACCACCGAGAACGCCGCGCGCGACATGGACCTGATGCGGGCGGTGCTCGGCGACACGTCGCTGAACTACCTCGGCTACTCGTACGGCACGTTCCTCGGCGCCACCTACGCGAAGCTGTTCCCCGACCGCGTCGGACGGATGGTGCTCGACGGCGCTATCGACCCCTCCCTGTCGGGCCTGGACGTCAGCACGCTGCAGGGCGTGGGATTCGAATCGGCGCTGCGCGCGTATATGACCGACTGCCTCGCCGGCAACGACTGCCCCTTCCGCGGCACGGTCGACGAGGCGATGGCCGACCTCGGCACGCTCATGGCCAGTGTCGACCGGTCGCCGCTGCCGAACGCCGACGGGCGGCAGCTGGGCGCGGACTCGCTGCTGACCGCGGTCGTGGCCGCGCTGTACTCGCAGGACAGCTGGCCGTACCTGAGCGAGGCGCTCACCGACGTGCTGAAGGGCGACCCGGCGTTCGCGTTCCAGCTCGCGGACTTCTACTACTCCCGCAGCAATGGCAGCTACGACGACAACTCCACCGAGGCGTTCCGCGCCTATAACTGCATGGACTACCCCGACGACGCCACGCAGGAGCAGAAGGATGCCGCGAACGCCCAGCTGGCGGCGCAGGCGCCCACCGTGGCGCCGTACTGGTCGGGACCCGACCCGTGCGACGAGTGGCCGTACCCGCCGACCGGGGTCCGCGAGAAGATCACGGCCGACGGTGCTGCCCCGATCGTCGTGGTCGGCACGACGAACGACCCGGCCACCCCCTACGCGTGGGCCGTATCACTGGCCGATCAGCTGTCCTCGGGGGTGTTGATCACCCGCGTCGGCGAGGGCCACACCGGGTACAACAAGGGCAACGCGTGCGTCGACAGCGCCGTCGAGGCGTACCTGGTCAGCGGCACCGTCCCGCAGGACGGCCTGGAGTGCCAATAGCAGCGCGGGTTCGGTGGGCCCGAGGCGAACCTGTAGGATCGTTGATCGTGCATCGCCGCGAGCGAGTGCGCCACCTTAGCTCAGTCGGCAGAGCGATTCACTCGTAATGAATAGGTCAAGGGTTCGATTCCCTTAGGTGGCTCCCAGGGGCCAGGGCCGCGTCCGCGGCCCTTTTCCGTATCCGTGGGAGGTTCCGGTGGCCGCGATCGACGCGCTCCTCGAGATCTTCACGTGGGTGGGTTTCGGTGCGGGTGCGGCGCTGGCCGGCGTCGCGCTGCTGATGTACCTGCTCGACGGCACGTGGCTGCCGGTGCGAGGGGTCGTCGAAGACACCGACACCGGACGGGTGGTGCGCTGGTTCGACGAGAACGGCGACGTCAACGAAGCGCCCCTCACCGACGCGCAGCAGCAGCACCTGCACGGCCGCGACATGGCGGATGTCTTCTACCGGCGCGGCTGGCGCAACCGGATGCGGTTCTCCGCCGGATCGCCCGCGGTGAGGGCGGTCGCCCTCTTCGCCGTGGGATTCCTCGTGCTCGGGCTCATCGCGCTCATCGTGTCGTGGGTGCTGCTGTTCACGCAGGGGTGACTGTCACGCCAGCGCGAGCATCCCCCCGGCCAGCAGTGCCAGCGCCAGTCCGACCCACTGCACGACCGCGATGCGCTCGCGCAGCACGATCGCGGCGAGCAGGATCGTGCCGGCTGGGTACATCGCGGTCAGTGCGGACACGATCGCGAGATCTCCGGCGCGCAGCGCGACGAGCATGAGGGCGTTGGCGGCGGCATCCACCACCCCGCACGCGGCCGCGAGCACCCACGCGTGCATCGGGATCGTCGGCGGCCCGGCCGGTGCGGACTCGGTGGCGTGCTCCATGTCGGCGCGGCCGGAGGGCGTCGCACCGATGACAGCGCCCTGTGCGACCAGGACGGACGCGGCATCCCTGCCTCCACGGCGCGCGAGAATCATCATCCCGACCACGACCGGCAGCGTGACCACCACGTTGGAGGCGCGGCTGAACAGCAGCGGGACGAGCCCGCTCGCCGCGCTGGTGCGATCCATCACGATCAGGAACGCACCGATGCACACACCCGATCCGAGCGCCATGAGGATGCCGCGTGTGCTGGGCCGTACCACGCCCTCACCGGGGACGAAACCGACCAGCACGACCGCGACGAGGGCGACGCCCAGGCCCGCATAGCCGACGACCCCGAGTGTCTCGCCGTTGACGAACAGGCCCCACAGCATGGGGGAAATGGCCGAGACCACGGCCGTTATCGGCGACAGGATGCTCATCGGCCCGATCGCGAGACAGCCATACAGCAACGCGACCGCGAGCACGCCGAAGACCCCCGCGAGCGACCCCCACGCGATATCGGCGAGGAGCCACTGGCCGCCGAGCAGCGGGGCGGCCAGGAGGATGACGACGAGACCCGAGGCGGCCGCGACGCACGTGACGACGATCGACCGCATGCGCCGCGCGGCCATGCCGCCGAGGAAGTCCGCCGCGCCGTAGACGAACGCACCGAGGAGTGCGAGCGCGGCGGACAGCATTATTTCGCCAGCCTAGAGCGTGGCGCTCCGCGTATTCGCTAGATAAACTAGCGATTGTGGCGACGCCCCATCACGCGCAGCGAACCGTTCCCCGATGGGCGCGCATCGGAATCCCGGTGCTCCTGGTTCTCGTCTGGCTGGTGGGCGGGTCAGTGGGTGGCCCCTACTTCGGCCGGGTCGACGAGGTCTCCAGCAACGACCAGTCGACGTATCTGCCGCAGTCGGCGGATGCGACGAAGGTTTCGGATCGACTCGCGGACTTCGTCGGCGGCGACAGCATCCCCGCGGTGATCGTCGTCACCGGCGACGCGGCGCTGACCGACGACCAGCTCGCCGACCTGCAGACGTTCGCCACCGGCCTCGGCGACATCGACGGCGTGGTCGACGACGTCTCGCCTCCGGTCGTCTCGGACGACGGCGAGGCGGTGCAGCTGTTCGTGCCCGTCGACCCGGACAGGGTGCGCTCCACGGTGGAACGACTGCGCACAGCCATCGCCGACGACCTGCCGGGCGGGCTCACCGCGCTGATCACCGGGCCGGCCGGCTTCACCGCCGATCTGGTGCGCGGCTTCCTCGGCATCGACAGCCTGCTGCTGATCGTCGCGCTGCTGGCGGTGTTCGTGATCCTCATCATCGTGTACCGCTCGCCGCTGCTGCCGATCCTCGTCCTCCTCACCTCGACCTTCGCGCTGTGCGTGGCTCTGCTGACGGTGTGGTGGCTGGCCAAGGCGCAGATCGTCGTGTTGAACGGCCAGGTGCAGGGCATCCTGTTCATCCTCGTCATCGGTGCTGCGACCGACTACGCGCTGCTGTACACGGCACGCTTCCGCGAGGCTGTCGCCGACGGCGAGCGGCGGTGGGATGCCACGCGGCGCGCCTGGCGCGGCGCGTTCGAGCCGATCCTCGCCTCCGGCGGCACGGTCATCGCCGGGCTGTTGTGCCTGCTGCTGTCAGACCTCGCCACGAACCGCGCGCTCGGGCCCATCGCCTCGATCGGGATCGCGTTCGCCATCCTGTCGGCGCTGACGTTCCTGCCGGCCCTGCTCGCGCTGATCGGCCGCGCCGCGTTCTGGCCGTTCATCCCGAAGGGTCCGCTCGCGACGATCGGCGACGATCCGGCGCAGCCGGTGAAGGGCTTCTGGCCGCGGCAGGCGCGATCGATCGCGCGCCACGCCCGGATCATCTGGATCATCTGCACGGTTGTGCTGCTGGCCGCCGCGACCGGCGTGCTGCAGCTGAAGGCCGATGGCGTGGCGGCCAGTGATGTCGTGCTCGGTCAGTCCGATGCTCGCGACGGCCAGCAGGTGCTCGGGCAGCACTTCGCCGGTGGGTCCGGCAGCCCCGTCTACGTCATCGTCCCCGAGGATCGCCTCGCCGACGCGGCGGGGGTGCTGCAGGACAGCGACGGTGTCGACGCGGTGTCGGCGGCATCCGCCGATTCGCCCACCGGTCAGGCGGCCATTCAGCTGCAGGGCGGCGAGGCGGTGTTCACGGCTCCCGGGCCGCCCGGAACCCCGGCCCCGACGCCGACCGTCTCGGGCGGCGACGTGCTGCTGATCGGCACGCTGACGGATGCCGCGGACTCGGCCGCGGCCGAACGGACTGTCCGCGACCTGCGCACCGAGTTCGCCGACCGGCTCGGCTCGGGCACGGCGCTGGTGGGAGGGGTGACCGCGACCGACGTCGACTCCAACGACACCTCGATCCGGGACCGCACCCTCATCATCCCGATCGTGCTCGGCGTCATCCTCGTCATCCTGATGCTGCTGCTGCGCTCGATCGTCGCTCCGGTGCTGCTGATCCTCAGCGTGATCGTCTCGTTCGGCGCGGCGATGGGCATCAGCGCGCTGGTGTTCAATCATGTCTTCCACTTCTCCGGCGCGGATCCGTCCGTGCCGCTGTACGGATTCGTGTTCCTCGTCGCGCTCGGCGTGGACTACAACATCTTCCTGATGACACGGGTGCGAGAGGAGTCGCGCGTGCACGGTACCCGTCCGGGCATCCTGCGGGGGCTCGTCGCGACCGGCGGGGTCATCACCTCGGCCGGGCTCGTGCTCGCGGCGACATTCGCCGCGCTCGGGGTCATCCCGATTCTGTTCCTCGCGCAGATCGCCTTCATCGTCGCGTTCGGTGTGCTGCTGGACACCTTCATCGTGCGCTCGCTGCTGGTGCCGGCCGCGTCGTACGACATCGGCCGCGCGATCTGGTGGCCGTCGAAGCTGTGGCGAGCGGATGCCGCGACCCGGGCGGGCGCCGAGCCGGCGTCGGGCGCCGTGCGTGTCGAGGATTCGCTCGCCGAAGCCCCCCGGCATCCGATGACGCGCGCCGAGTACCGGCGCGCCCTGCAGCGCTCGAGCGGCTAGCTCGTCGCCGGGCGCATCGACCGCGGCAGGCGCGCGACGACGTCGTCGTACGAGTCGTCGATGAGCGCGCGCAGGTCGTCGGACCCGATGCCGCCGTCGGTGCGGAAGGTGTTCCATCCGTAGCGTCCGACGTACGCCGAGACCGTCACGTCGTCGGGGTGGGCTTCGCGCCACGGGCTCGCCTCGTCCGCGGTGCGGCCGCATTTGAGCCCGATCGTGCGCGAGTCCGGGCCGCCCAGGAAGGCGAAGACCTTATCGCCCACCTTGACGACGGTGTCGCCTTCCCACGGCTCATCCGGCCACGCGCCGGGCTTGGCCAGGCAGTGTGCGAGCAGGTCGGCGCGACTCATGGATCTCCCGGCTGAAGCGTACTCTCGGACTCATGACCAGGGCACTGTTCATCGTCGACGTCCAGAACGACTTCACCGAGCACGGCGCTCTGGGAGTCGATGGCGGCGACGAGGTCGCCGAGCGGATCACGCGCTTCCTGCACGACCATGCCGGTGATTACCGGATCATCGTCGCCTCGCGTGACTGGCACGACGCCGACAACGACAACGGCGGGCACTTCTCGGACACCCCCGACTTCGTCGACAGCTGGCCGGTGCACTGCGTCGGCGGAACCCAAGGGGCCGAATACGACTCCGGCTTCGACGCCTCATCGGTCACCCATCACCTCAAGAAGGGACAGGGCAAGCCCGCCTACTCGCTGTTCGAAGGCGTCGGAGACGACGGTCGCACCGCCGAGCAGCTGCTCGAGGACAACGGCATCCTCGACATCGACATCGCCGGCCTGGCCACGGACTACTGCGTCCGGGCATCGAGCCTGGACGCCATCGAACGCGGCCGCCATGTGCGCGTGTTCACCGACCTCGTCGCCGGCGTGCACCCCGACTCGAGCGAACGAGCCCTCGCCGAGATCGCGCACGCCGGCGCGGAGCTCGTCGAGTCCGGCGCCTGACAGGGTCGAGTCGCCGCGCCCGACAGGGTCGAGTCGCCGAGCTGATTCAGGCCGCGACGAGGGCCGGCGCGGCTGCGTCTGGCTTGGCGTCGGGCTGCGCTGAGGTGGTGGCACCCGTCGTCCTGCCCGGCCGGTAGACGACGCCCAGGCCGCCGCCGATGATCCCCATCACGGTGGTGACGACGCCGGTCGTCGCGAGGATCTGCGGCGCGATCGCCGGAAGCCAGACGCCGGCGAGGCCGGAGATGAGAGCGGATGCCGCAGCGACCGCGAGCGTCGTGTAGTACACGACTGCGCGTGCCTGGGGCGGAACCGTGGGCTGGTACTCGGGCATGAGCGCCTCCTCGATGCGATGGCCGAGTCGTTGCAATGAGGAGCGTGAGCTGGCCCGGGTGATACGGGTGGGCCCCGTGGGGCTCGAAGCCGTGTTCTCGAGTGGATTCTCGCCGACACAGCGCTGACGCGTGGGCCCCGTGGGGCTCGAACCCACGACCCGCGGATTAAAAGTCCGATGCTCTACCGACTGAGCTAGAGGCCCGTGGCATCCAGCCTACTTCGGGGCTCGGCATCCAATCGTCCTGAGCGGCTGCCGCCGCACGGAATTCGGAGAATGTCACGCATTTCGGATCAAATCGGCGCGACGGGCCGAAAAGGGCGACATTTTCCGAAATGGATGCGCCCGAAACTCGGCGCACAAAAGCGGAACGCCGTGACGTCCCCCGAAGTCACGGCGTTCCACCTGGTGCGATGCGATCACATGGTGGGCATCAGCACCGTGTCGATCAGGTAGACGACGGCGTTGGCGGTCTGCACGCCACCGCAGATGACCGCGGACGAACCGTTGATCATCAGGTTGTCACCGCTGCCGGTGACCTCGAGGGTGCCGCCCTGCACGGTCTCGTGCGTGCCGACGATCTTGTCCGGCTGCACCTTGCCGGGCACCACGTGGTACGTGAGGATGCTCGTCAGGGTGGCGCTGTCGGTCTTGAGCGACTCGATGGTGGCCGGGTCGATCTTCGCGAAGGCGTCGTCCACCGGCGCGAACACCGTGAACTCGCCGCCGTTCAGGGTGTCGACGAGGTCGACCTGCGGGTTCAGCTTGCCGCTGACGGCCGCCGTCAGGGTGGTCAGCAGCGGGTTGTTGGATGCCGCGGTCGCAACGGGGTCGAGCGACATGCCCTCGACCGAGCCGGCGCCGCTGGGCACAGCCGAGGCGTATGCCGCGCAGCCGGTTCCGACGAGGTTCGCCATCGGGTCCATCGCGTCGGACGTCGCCATCGGGGTTTCCATGGGTGCCGTGGTCTTGGGCGCCGCGGAGGTCTCGCTGGTGGTCCCGCCGCTGGGCGATGCGCAAGCGGCGAGCGCGAATGAGGCGGCGAGCGCGAGTGCGACGCCCCCTGCGAGGTGTGTCTTCTTACGGAGCATGTTGATGCCCTCCGGTCTGAGTCCGGATCGGACTCGCTGTGTACGCCCGGTGGGGCGCAGCGCCGCGATGCGACGTTCATAGAGACATTCGGCGCGGGTCGTGCGTTTGGATTGCGCGTTACCCAATCGACACCTGATTTCCGAATGCTGCGATCAGCACGTCCGTCAACCCCGTGCCGGGTTTCTACGCGCGCACGCGTGTAGTGCATGCTGGTTTCGTGGTCATCGACGGCGTGGACGTCCCCGAGGAGGGGACCGATCGCGTAGACCATGTCGGCGAGCTGCTGCTGCGCGTCGCGCAGAGCGATCAGGCGGCATTCGCGCGCCTCTACGACATGCTGTCGCCCCGGGTGTTCGGTCTGATCATCCGTGTGCTGGTCGATCGCTCGCAGAGCGAGGAGGTCCTGCAGGAGGTCTTCCTCGAGATCTGGCAATCCGCGGCCCAGTTCGCTCCGAAGAAAGGTCAGGGAAGGAGTTGGGTGTTCACGATCGCTCATCGCCGGGCCGTCGACCGTGTTCGGTCGGCTCAATCGAGCAGCGATCGTGACGTCAAGGCCGGCCTGCGCGACCTCAGCGTCCCCCATGACGCCGTGGCCGAGGAGGTCGAGTTGCGCATCGAGGGACGGCGGGTCGCTGCGGCGGTCGCATCCCTGCCCGCTGTGCAGCGCGAGGCGATCACCCTTGCTTACTACGGCGGGTACAGCCAGAGCGAGATCGCGGCCCTGGTGGGCGCTCCGCTCGGCACCATCAAGACCCGCATGCGGGACGGACTGACCAGACTCCGCGTGGAGATGGGGGTGACGACGTGAACGAGCAGGACTTCGCCGAGCTCTCGGCCGGTCACGCCCTCAACGCCCTCTCGATCGACGACGAGCGTGCCTACACCGCCGCACTTCTCGAGAACCCCGAGTTCGGCGGCATCGTGTCGGCGGATGCCGCGACCGCGGCCGTCCTGGCCGGCGGCGTCGCACAGGTCTCCCCGCCGCTGGGCGCTCGAGGCGCCCTGATGTCACTGATCGCACGCACCCCGCAAGCCCCGCCCCGCCCCCCGAGCCCGGTTTCCGACATTCCCGTCGCTTCCCAGCCGTCGCATGCGACATCCGACCTGTCCTTCCTGGAGGCGACGGCGACGGATGACATCCCGGACTCCTCGGTCGGCGAGCTCGTCGAGGCATCCCCAGAGCCATCCGAGCCGACGCCGACCGAGGTCGTGCAGACGGTGGCTCGACGACGCTGGATGCGCGGCATGTTCGCCCTCGCGGCATCCCTCGTCATGCTCGTCAGCCTCGGCTTCGGAGCTGCACTCATCGGTCAGCAGATCAACCGCTCGCCCGCGGTGGTGGCGTTGGACCGCATCGAGAACGCCCCCGACGCGCGGACGGCCGCCGTGGCGGCCACCGGCGGCGGCGAGGCGACGGCGCACTGGTCGGAGTCGCTCGGCCAGGTCGTGCTGGTCACCGACAGCCTGCCGGACCTGCCGAGCGGCAAGACCTATCAGCTGTGGTTCGTCCGCGGCAGCGGCACGATCGACTCGGGGGGGCTGTTCAGCACCGATCCACAGGGCGAATCGACGTCGCTGCTGAACGGATCGGTGCAACCCGGCGACACGTTCGCGGTATCGGTCGAACCGGGGGGCGGCTCGTCGCAGCCGAGCACGACGCCGATCATCCTGATCCCCACGCAGACCTGAGCGCATTCGCGCGACCCGGTATCGTCGTGCCGTGGCACCGGTCGCGCAGTCCCCGCAGGTGCTCGTGCATCTGCGGCGGGCGCGCGACCTCATGGATCGCGACTACGCCGAACCGCTCGACGTGCCCACGATGGCGCGTCGCGCGCTGATGTCGCCGGCGCACTTCAGCCGCGAGTTCCGCGATGCGTACGGGGAGACCCCGTACGCCTACCTCATGACCCGGCGGGTGGAGCGGGCGATGGCGCTGCTTCGCGAGGGGTGGAGCGTGACGGACGCCTGCACGGCCGTCGGCTGTACGTCGCTCGGGTCGTTCAGCTCGAGCTTCAGCCGGCTCGTCGGCGAAACTCCCCGCGCGTACCGCGGCCGCGTCCACGAGGCCGCGGAGGCGATGCCGGCGTGCATCGCGAAGCTGCTGACGCGGCCCAGGCCGTTCGGGTGAATCGAGCAGGATCCGAGAAGCGGATGCCGCCACCCGGCGCCTAACGTGGCATCCATGTCCACCATCTCGCTCAGCTACTGCCCTATCACCGTCGACGACGTCGACGCCGCGATCGCGTTCTACCGCGACGCGCTCGGCCT
>CAXTES010000004.1:26645-27924 GCA_964243215.1 uncultured Microbacterium sp.
CGCCGTCATCGTCCCGACGGTCGCCTGGCTGCCCGCGCTCGGCCTGAAGCTCGTCAACGACGTCGCGTCCGACGGCCACCGTTGGGTCAGCTTCGGGTTCGCGGATCAGCCGGGGCTCGCCCTCGTCGTCTCCGACCCCGGTGCCGGCCGCTCGCCCGACGACGGCGAGGCGCTGCATCGGCTCCTGGCCAAAGGTTCCGGACCCGGGCCCTTCGTCTTCAGCACGGACGACCTCGACGCCACGTTCGAGCGGATCTCGGCAACCGGCGCCGAGGTGCTGCAAGAGCCCAAGCAGGAGTCGTGGGGACCGCGGGACTGCGCTTTCCGCGACCCGGCGGGCAATCACGTGCGGATCAACCAGCAGTGACGCGTTCGTCGCCGCGCTGGTGCGACAGGTGGCCGGTACCCTGGATCGGTGACCGACGAGTCGAGGAGCTTCCACAAGCCGGTGCGCCGGCCTGCCGAACTGTTCGACCGCATCTTCGCGGCCGATGACCCCGCCGAGTTGTCACGCGTCGCTCACTCGACCGCGGCGGCGCTGCTGTCGCGCGTGCGCGAGGACCCGCAGGTCGACGTGATCGACCGGCTCGTCGCGTTCACCACCGATCACGGCATCGACGACATCGCCGAGCTGTGGTCGCGCTCGCCCGCGAAGAGCCTGCCCGGCGCGCTGTGGCGGCTGTATCTGCTGCAGCTGATGATCCACGAGGACGCCCAGACGGCGTCGCTGCTGTACGAACGTGGCCGGATCGAGATCACGTCCGTGGATCCGGTGATCGCGGGGGCACCGGCATCCGCCGACGCCGCCGAGCTCGTCGCGCTGGTCGACACGATCCTGCGCGGAGCCTTCGAGGGCGACTTCGCGGTCGCGCTCGAGCGCGCGGCGGCGTTCTGCCGCGTGCAGGCATCGGGCGCCGCGCACCTGGCGGATGACTACGAGCGAACCGAACCCGAGCGCGCGACGGTGCTGACCACCCGAGCACTGCGGCTCGCGACGTATGCCACCGACCTGTCGGCGTGTGCGGCGCTGTGGCGGCACGACGCCCTGACCTGACCCCGTCGCAGGATCGCCCCGGCACAGTAGTGCCGGGACGCAGAACGCCGCGGTGCTGGTGGGCCGCTTCGCGGGAGAGGCGTTCCGAGCCCCGGCACAGTAGTGCCGGGCCGCAGAACGCCGCAGTGCTGGTGGGCCGCTTCGCGGGAGAGGCGTTCCGAGCCCCGGCACAGTAGTGCCGGGCCGCAGAACGCCTCTCGGCGCATGGCCGCTCACAGCGGCAGA
>CAXTES010000004.1:28024-48405 GCA_964243215.1 uncultured Microbacterium sp.
CAGTAGTGCCGGGCCGCAGAACGCCTCTCGGCGCATGGCCGCTCACAGCGGCAGAAGATGGAGCCCGGGGTTACTGCGGCCCGGCCGATCCAGTGTAACGGCTGGCCGGGGGCATCCATTCCCGCGGTTTAGGCTCGATCCATGACGTCGCGCTTCGCCCTGATGATCGAGCCGGCGGCATCCGACGACACCCGCACCGACTTCGACGCGACATTCACGTCCGTCGACCCGTCCGCTCCGGCGCTGAGCGTCGGCGAGCTGAGCACGCAGCGCGGCGACGGAATCTTCGAGTCGATCGGGGTCGTCGACCGGCACCCCCAGGAGGTCGCGGCGCACCTCGAACGCCTGGCGCACTCCGCGCGGCTGTCCGACCTGCCCGCGCCGCACCTCGAGCAGTGGCGGCAGGCCGTCGCGGTGGCCGCCGAGTACGCCCCGCGCCTCGGCGAGGGCGTGATCAAGCTGATCCTCAGTCGCGGCGTCGAGCACGGTCCCGCCCCGACCGCGTGGGCGACCGCGGCGCCGGCGCCCGACAACAGCGCGGTCCGCGAGCGAGGCGTGCGGGTGGTGACCCTCGATCGCGGTATCGACAGTGGCGCGCCGGCGCGGGCACCGTGGTTGCTGCTGGGCGCCAAAACCCTCTCGTACGCGGTGAACATGGCCGCGATCCGCGAAGCCAAGCGCCGGGGAGCCGATGATGCGGTCTTCGTGTCGTCGGACGGCGTGCTGCTCGAGGGGCCGACGTCGTCGGTCATCCTGCGCAGCGGCGACCGGTTCATCACGCCCGCACCCGGTGCCGGCATCCTGCACGGCACGACGCAGCTCAGCGTGTTCTCGTATGTCGAGAGCCTCGGGATGCGCGCGGACTACGAGACCCTCCCCGCCTCGGCGCTGGCGGGTGCGGATGCCGCCTGGCTCGTGTCCAGCGTGCGGCTCGCGGTGCCGATCACGGCGGTGGACGGCACTCCGATTCCGGTCGACCGCGAGCTGTCCGCAGCCCTGACGCGGTACCTGCTGAGTCCCCGCGACTGACTCACCGACTTGCCGACCGCACGACCTCGCGCCGAGCGCACAGGATCGCCGCGCCGCTCAGCCGTGCATTCGGCGGCACGTCGTGCAGTCGGCGCGAACCCCGGGCGCGACGGCCTACCCGAAACGTCCGGACACGTAGTCCTCGGTCGCCTGCACGGACGGGCTGGTGAAAAGCGTCGCGGTGTCGTTGTACTCGATGAGCTTGCCGGGCTTGCCGGTGCCGGCGATGTTGAAGAAGGCCGTGCGGTCCGACACCCGCGACGCCTGCTGCATATTGTGGGTCACGATGACGATCGTGTACTCGCTCTTGAGCTCCTCGATCAGTTCTTCGATCGCGAACGTCGAGATCGGATCGAGCGCGGAGCACGGCTCGTCCATGAGGAGCACCTGCGGTGAGACGGCGATGGCACGGGCGATGCAGAGCCGCTGCTGCTGGCCGCCCGACAGGCCGGACCCGGGCTTGTCGAGGCGGTCCTTGACCTCGTTCCACAGGTTTGCGCCCCGCAGCGACTTCTCCACGAGCGCATCGGCATCCGATCGCGAGATGCGCTTGTTGTTCAGCTTCACTCCGGCCAGCACGTTCTCGCGGATCGACATCGTGGGGAACGGGTTGGGCCGCTGGAAGACCATACCGATCTGGCGGCGCACCGAGACCGGGTCCACACCGGGGCCGTAGAGGTCGTCGCCGTCCAGCAGCACCTGCCCCTTCACGTGGGCGCCGGGGATGACCTCGTGCATGCGGTTCAGCGTGCGCAGGAACGTCGATTTGCCGCATCCGGAGGGGCCGATGAAGGCGGTGACGCTGCGCGGCTCGATGTGCAGCGAGACGTCTTCGACGGCGAGGAAGTCGCTGTAGTAGACGTTCAGGTCGGATACTTCGATGCTCTTGGACACGGGTTTCCTTGGTTCAGCGCCCGTATTTGGGGGCGAAGGCTCGGGCGATGAGGCGGCCGATCAGGTTCAGCGCCATCACGATGAGGATCAGGGTCAGCGCGGCCGCCCACGCCCGGTCGATCGACGCCTGGGCGCTGTTGCCGGCGGCCTGCGTGTACTGCGTGTACACGAAGACCGGCAGGGTCATCATCCGCTCGTCGAAGAGGTTGTAATTCATGCTCACCGTGAACCCGGCGACGATCAGCAGCGGCGCTGTCTCGCCGATCACCCGCGCGATCGCGAGCATGATGCCCGTGGTGATGCCGGCGAGCGAGGTGGGCAGCACGATCCGCATGATCGTGAGCCACTTGGGCACCCCGAGGGCGTAGGACGCCTCTCGCAGCTCGTTCGGCACGAGGCGCAGGATCTCTTCGCTGGAACGGACCACGACCGGGATCATCAGCACCGACAGGGCGACCGCACCCATGAACCCGTTGCGGATGCCGGGACCGAAGAACAGCGCGAACAGCGCGAACGTGAACAGGCCGGCGACGATCGAGGGGATGCCGGTCATGACGTCGACGAGGAACGTGATCGCGCGCGCGAGGTTGCCGCGGCCGTATTCGACGAGGTAGATCGATGTCAGCAGGCCGATCGGCACCGAGATGACCGTTGCGGCGAGCGTGATCAGCAGTGTGCCGATGATGGCGTGCAGCGCCCCGCCGCCGTCGCCGATGACGTTGCGCATCGACTCCGAGAAGAAGCCGATGTCGAACCTTCCGAGCCCGTGGGTGACCACCGTCCACGCCAGCGACACGAGCGGCAGCAGCGCGATCACGAACGCCGTGGCCACGAGCGACGTCACCAGCCGGTCGGTGGCCCGACGGCCGCCTTCGATGATGCGCGACACGATGTACAGCAGCACGTCGAACAGGATCGTGCCGAAGAAGATCGTGCCCACGAGGTCGAATCCGCCGACCGCTCCGGATGCCATGAGCACCCCGAACACGCCGGCCGTCACGGCCCAGCATCCGGCCAGGAGCATCCAGGCTGTGCCGCGGGGCAGCTTGCCCGCGGTGAGCGGATTCCGTCGCGGAACCGGCCTGTCGACGACGGGCGGCGTCACGGTCGCGGTGGCCATCAATTCGCTCCGGAGAAGGCCTTTCGGCGGTTGACGATGTAGCGCGCCAGCATATTCACCAGCAGCGTGACCACGAACAGCACCAGGCCGGACGCCACCAACGCGTTCACCGAGATGCCGGTCGCCTCGGGGAACTGCAAGGCGATGTTGGCCGCGATGGTGTTGGGGCTCTGCGGCTGCAGCACGGCGAACTTCACCACGAGCGCGGGGGAGAGCACCATGGCGATGGCCAGCGTCTCACCGAGTGCGCGGCCCAGGCCCAGCATCACGGCCGACACCATCCCGCTGCGTGCGAATGGGAGCACGGCCATCTTGACCATCTCCCACCTGGTCGCCCCGAGGGCCAGTGCCGCCTCCTCGTGCAACCGCGGAGTCTGCAGGAACACCTCGCGGCAGATGGCGGTCATGATCGGGATGACCATCACCGCCAGCACCAGTCCGGCGGTCAGGATCGTGCGACCGGTGCCGGAGATCGGCGGGGCGAACAGCGGGAACCAGCCGACGTTGTCGCCGAGCCACGTGTAGAACGGCTGCACCCACACGGCGAGGGTCGCGATGCCCCAGAGGCCGAAGACGACCGAGGGCACCGCGGCGAGCAGGTCGATGATGTAGCCGAGCGTCTGAGCGACGCGGCGGGGCGCGTAATGCGAGATGAACAGCGCGATGCCGATCGACAGCGGCGTGGCGAACAGCAGGGCCAGCACCGCTGCCCAGACCGTTCCGAACACGAGCGGCCACACGTAGACCCAGAAGTTGCTCGCCTCGTTCGGCAGCGCGCCCTCGCCCGCGACGAGAGCGGGGATGCTCTGCCAGATGAGGAAGACGGCCACGGCCGCGAGCGTGGCGAGGATGAGAGAGCCGGCCACGACGGTGGTCGTCGAGAAGACCCGGTCGCCGAGGCGGATCTTCGGCTTGGGCTGTCCCGGCGCCGTCACGACGGGCGATGCGGTGGTGGCCGTCATCCCAGCACTTCCTTCGGGTAAGGGTGGGACCCGGCTCGACGCAAGCGCATCGAACCGGATCCCGGGGACTACTTGATCGTCTTGGCCGCCGCGACGACCGTCTTGGCCAGGTCGGCCGACAGCGGTGCCGAGCCGGCCTGATCGGCTGCGGCCTGCTGCGCCGCGTCGGATGCGATGTACTGCACGTACGCGCTGACCAGCGCGCCCTTCGCGGCATCCTTGTACTCCTGGCACGCGACGATGTACGACACCAGCACGAGCGGCCACGCGTTCTTCGACGTGTCGGTGCGGTCGATCGCGATCGCGAGGTCGTTGTCCTCGCGACCGGTGACCAGCGGTGATGCCGCGACGACCGCCGCGGCACCGTCGGCCGACAGTTCGGTGGCGGTGTCGCCGACGACCAGCTGGGCGATGGACAGATCGCCGGCACCGGACTCGTCGAGGTAGGTGATCGCGTTGGTCGCGTTCTTGGTCGCGTCCGCCACGCCGGACGTGCCCTTCGCGGCGTCGCCGACCTGGAACGGGAACGTCTGCGACGCCGCCGACGTCCACACGTCGGGCGCGTTCGTGGCGAGGTAGTCGGTGAAGTTGAACGTCGTGCCGGAGTCGTCCGAGCGGTGCACGACCGTGATGGCCGCATCCGGCAGTGTGGCGCTCTTGTTCAAAGCCGTGATGGCCGGATCGTTCCAGGTCGTGATCGCGCCGGAGAAGATCTTCGCGATGGTGTCGGCATCGAGCACGAGGCCGTCCACACCGGCGACGTTGTAGGCGATCGCGATGGGGGAGATGTAGACCGGCAGGTCGATCGCCGACGAGCCGTCCGCGCACATCGCGAACGTGCTGCCCAGCTCGTCCTTGCTCAGCGCCGCGTCGGATCCGGCGAAGTCGGCGGCGCCGGAGATGAAGCTCTTGCGGCCGGCGCCCGAGCCCTGCGGGTCGTAGTTGATGGTCAGGTCGGGATTGTCGGTCTGGATGCCGGCGATCCATGTCGTCTGCGCGGTGCCCTGCGCGGACGAGCCGATGCCGTTGATGGTGCCGGAGAGGTTCGCGACGGCCGATTCGGTCGGCGTGCTGCCGCCGGTACCGGATCCGCCTTCGTTCGACGCGCAACCGGAAAGGGTGAGGGCCGCGACGGCGGCGACAGCGCCCAATTGGGCGATGCGGGTGAGCTTCACTGTGGTGATCCTTCGGGTGTCAGGTACTGCCCGGTGCAGGGCACGCACCGAAGCTAGAAGGCGTCTCTTACGAAAGTGCGCTGCCCGGGTGAACGGGAGGTGAACGAGGCCAGGCGGGAGCCCCGGGAAATCGATGCAGTGGTCGCGACGCCGCGGTACCGTACGGCATGGCCAAGACCACGAAATCCCAGCGCCAGGCGCTGCACGCCCTCGACGACGCGGCCGGCGCCGCCAAAACCGCGCGGAAGGTCGCCAAGGACCTCACCGCAGACCAGGCACGGGAACTGCAAAAGGCCGCCGCGACGGCGAAGAAGCTCGCCGACACGTCGAAGAAGACGGCGCGCAAGCATCCGAAGAAGACCCGCAGACGTGCTGAGAAAGCGACCGATCGCGTCCTGCGGGCGACCGAGCAGGCCCTCGCGGGCACCGAGCGTCAGTCGCACGAGGATGCCGTGCAGGAGTCGACCGAAGCCGTCGCGCCGGCCGCGACGGCGGCGACGGGGCCGGACGAGCTGTCGCTGCTCACCGTCGCACAGCTGCGCGATCGCGCTCGATCCCAGGGCCGGGTGGGCTACTCCCGGCTCAGCAAGGCCGATCTCATCGAGTTCCTGGCCTGACGGCGTCAGACCTTCGGTTCGTGGGTTTCGATCGCGATGATCCCCGAGCCGGGGTTGGATGCCGACAGGTGCACGATCGAGAACCCGCCCACCTCCAGCGCCGACGCGCTGCCGAGGTACGAGCCGCGGAGGGTTCCGGTGGCCAGGGCGAGTTCGTGGAGGATGTCGGGCAGCACGGGGCCGTGACTGCACAGCACCGCGGGCTTGCGGGCGCGCACGCGCTGGCCGATCACCGTTCGCGCATCCGACATCCCGCGCTCCCACGCGTCCTGGCTGATCAGCTTCGTGCGATGGATCGGCCGCTTCAGGCTCGCCGCGAGCGGCTCGACCGTCGCCACGCATCGCACGGCGTCGCTGGAGATGAGCTTGCGCGCACCGAACGCCTGCAGTGGCCCGACGATCGCGTTCGCCTGCTGCTGGCCGCGAGCGGTCAGCGGGCGCGCGGCATCCGACTTCTTCCAGCCGTCGCGCGGGGTCGCCTTGCCGTGGCGCAGCACGATGATCGGGAACGTCTGCAGCACCCCGTCGTCGACGATCTTCAGGAAGTTCTGCAGGATCTCGACGTCGACGGGATAGCTCAGCCGGCTCTGCGCCTTCTTCGCCGACACCCACTCGAGTGCGGCGATCTCCCGGTTGGGCACGAACGCGGAAGCGCGGATCGCGGCATCGGTCGCGTGGGCGGCCCAGTAGTGCACGACCTTCTGGCGCTTGTTCGGCATCCGGTACCGCGACACGCCCACCGGCACGCCGAGCGCGACGCGGATGCCCGTCTCCTCGAAGATCTCCCGGGCGGCCGTCTCAGCGAGCATCTCCCCGGGATCGACCTTGCCCTTCGGGAGCGTCACATCGTGGTAGCGCGTGCGATGGATCAGCAGAACGCGCAGTTTCTCGTCGACGACACGCCAGACGACGCCGCCGGCGGCGTACACGGCGGTTTCGGTCATCGCACCGCCCGTGCCCGGCGGCGCCGCTGCACGTTGGTCATGGTGCGGTCCTGGATGTCCACGAGCCGACGGCCGTTCTCGCCGATCGCATGCCGCGTCCACTCGCCGTCCGAGCCGAGCCACCACGAACTCGTGGTGTCGCTCATCGCGAGCGTGAACAGGTCGTCGAGCTCACGCAGATGCACCGGCGACGCCACGCGCACCAGCGCCTCGATGCGTCTATCGAGGTTGCGGTGCATCATGTCGGCGCTGCCGATGTACACCTGCGGATCACCGTCGCCGGCGAACATGAAGATGCGCGAATGCTCGAGGTAGCGGCCCAGGATGCTGCGCACCGTGATGTTCTCGCTCATGCCGGGCACGCCGGGCCGGAGGCTGCAGATGCCGCGAACCCACACCTCGATCTCGACCCCCGCCTGGCTGGCGCGGTACAGCGCATCGATGATCTGCTCGTCGACCATCGAGTTGACCTTGATGCGGATGCGGGCCTGGCGGCCGGCCACGGCGTTGCGGCGCTCCTTCTCGATGAGCCGGAGAAGACCCTTGCGCAAGTGGAGCGGGGCGACCAGCAGACGCTTGAACTTCTTCTCGATGGCGTAGCCGGACAGCTCGTTGAACAGCCGGGTAAGGTCGCGACCCACCTGCTCGTCCGCGGTGAACAGGCCCAGGTCCTCGTAGATCCGGCTGGTCTTGGGGTTGTAGTTGCCGGTGCCGATATGGCAGTAGCTGCGCAGCACGCCGTCTTCCTCGCGGATCACGATGGCGAGCTTGCAGTGCGTCTTGAGGCCCACGAGGCCGTAGACGACATGCACCCCCACCTTCTCCAGCTTGCGCGCCCACACAATGTTGGCCGCCTCGTCGAAGCGCGCCTTGACTTCCACGAGCGCCAGCACCTGCTTGCCGGCCTCGGCGGCGTCGATGAGCGACTGCACGATCGGGCTGTCGCCGGATGTGCGGTACAGGGTCTGCTTGATGGCCAGCACGTGCGGGTCCTTCGCCGCCTGCTCCAAGAAGGCCTGCACGCTCGTGGCGAAAGACTCGTACGGGTGGTGCACCAGGACATCGGCCTTGCCGATCGCGGCGAAGATGTCGGTGCGCTCGTTGTTGTCGCCGGGCTGGAACGCCACCGGTGTCGTCGGCAGGTGCGGCGGGTAGTGAAGATCCGGACGGTTGATCTTCGACAGGTCGAACAGGCCGCGCAGATCCAGCGCTCCGGGGAGGCGGTAGACCTCCTGCTCGGTGATGTCGAGTTCCTTGATCAGCAGATCGAGGGTCAGGTCGTCCATGTCGTCGGTGATCTCGAGGCGGATGGGCGGCCCGAACCGGCGGCGCAGCAACTCCGCCTCCAGCGCCTGGATGAGGTTCTCGGTCTCGTCCTCTTCGATCGCCACGTCTTCGTTGCGAGTCAGCCGGAACGCGTGGTGGTCGAGCACCTCCATCCCGGGGAACAGGTCGCCGAGGTTGTTGGCCATCAGATCCTCGAGCGGCAGATAGCGCACGTGGTCGCCGTCGCGCGACACGCGGACGAACCGCGGCAGCATCGGCGGCACCTTCAGGCGAGCGAAGTCCTGCCGGCCGGTCTTGGCGTTGCGGATGCGGATCGCGAGGTTCAGCGAGAGCCCGGAGATGTAGGGGAACGGATGCGCCGGATCCACCGCGAGCGGCATCAGCACGGGGAACACCTGCGTCTGGAAGTACCGGTACAGCTCGTCGCGCTCATCGGATGACAGGTCGACCCACGAGACCACCTCGATGCCCGCCTCGGCCATCGCCGGGCGAACCAGCGACGTCCAGGCATCCGCGTGCCGCACCTGGAGCCGGTGCGCCTCCGCCGAGATGTCGGCGAGCACCTCTTCCGGCGAGCGTCCGACGTTGGTGGGCACGGCCAGGCCGGTGTTTATGCGGCGCTTCAGGCCCGCCACGCGCACCATGAAGAACTCGTCGAGGTTGCTGCCGAAGATCGCCAGGAAGTTCGCGCGCTCGAGCACCGGCAGCGCCGGATCCTCGGCCAACTCCAGCACCCGCTGGTTGAACGCCAGCCAACTCAGCTCGCGGTCGAGGTAGCGCCCGTCGGGCAGCTCCGCATCGAAGGCTTCGGCCAGCTCGAAATCGTCGTCGTCCGCATCGCCGAGGCCGGCGTCGAGCACCTCGCGTTCGATCATCCCCTCATCATTGCAGTCAGCGGTCTCGCGGGCACCCACGCCTCAGTGCGATACATGCCGTCATCGGACCGTCGTGCGTTGGTTCACCGCCGTTCATCGGGATGTTCACCTGCCGGAGTCGGCTGGAAGACGCCGCATAGGCGATCCATCGCTCTCGCACAGACACCCCAGGAGTCCCTCATGAAACCGAATTCCCGCGCGCGCCGGTCGGCGCTGCTGGCGGCCGGCGCCTTCGTGGCGGCCGGCACGATCTTCGTCTCCGGCGCGGCCGTCGCCGTCGTGGCATCCGACTCGCATCGGCTGTCGGGAGACAACACGCAGAACGTCCGTCAGGCGATCGTGGGCGGCAAGGCCAAGAACGTGATCCTGCTCATCGGTGACGGCATGGGCGATTCCGAGATCACGATCGCCCGCAACTATGCGTACGGCGCCGCCGGGACGCTTCCGGGCATCGACGCCCTGCCGCTGACCGGCCAGTACACCACCTACTCGGTCTACAAGGACGGTCCCGATAAGGGAAAGCCCGACTACGTCACCGACTCCGCCGCGAGCGGCACCGGTTGGGCCACCGGCACGAAGACGTACGACGGCGCCATCTCGGTCGATGTCGACCAGAATCCCCTTCCGACGATCCTGGAGATCGCGAAGGCGAACGGGTACCGCACCGGCGACGTGTCGACCGCGGAGATCGAGGATGCGACGCCGGCCGTCCAGGTCGCGCACGTCGACGCCCGCTCGTGCTACGGGCCCGACAGCCCCACGTGCGGTAACGATGCGCTCGCGGCAGGCGGCCTGGGCTCGATCTCGGAACAGCTCCTGGACACCCGCCCGGATGTGACGCTCGGCGGCGGACTTGCCACGTTCCAGCAGACCGCCAAGGCCGGGCAGTACAACGGCCAGACCCTGCTCGCACAGGCCGCCGCGCGCGGCTATCAGGTGGCGACGGATGCCGCCGGGCTCGGCGCAGTCACCGCTGCGAATCAGTCGCAGCCGCTGCTCGGGCTGTTCACGAGCGGCAACTTCCCGACCCGCTATGCGGCGACGACGGCCACGGTCGGCGGTGCGGACACGCCCACGACGTGCACCGAGAACCCGGACCGGCTGCCGGCATCGCTGTCGCTGGCGTCGCTGACCACGAAGGCCATCGACCTTCTCGCCGCCGGCTCGAAGGCCAATAAGGGCTTCTTCCTGCAGGTGGAGGGTGCGTCCATCGACAAGCGCGATCACGCCGCCGACGCGTGCGGTCAGATCGGCGAGACGATCGACTTCGACGAGGCCGTGCAGGCCGCGCTCGCGTACGCCAAGAAGGACCGCAACACGCTGGTTGTCGTCACGGCCGACCACGCCCACTCGAGCCAGATCGTCGACTCGACGCCGCCCACCTCGCTGAGCACGGCGTTGACCACCGCGGACGGCACGGTCATGAAGATCTCGTACGGCACCGCGGCGGCCGGCCAGTCCCAGCAGCACACCGGGACCCAGTTGCGCATCGCCGGGTACGGACCCGGCGCGGCGAACGTCGTCGGTCTCACCGACCAGACCGACCTGTTCGGGACGATCACGCGCTCACTCGGCGTCACGACGGACACGGCATCCCTCAGCCGGGGTGCCACGATCGCGGGACCTCGCAAGACCGTCGACGCGGGATCTCAGGTGACGATCACGGGCCGAGGCTTCGCGGGTGACCGACAGGTGACCGTCGCGTTCGGCGATCAGACGCAGCGGGTGGATGTCGTGGACGGCGCCATCAGCGCCACATTCACCGCACCGGCTTCGACGGGCAACGTGGCGGTGACCGTCACCGGCGTGCAAAGCGGTGCGACGCTGACGACCGCGGTCTCGGTGCGCGGCTGACAGACCGGCGACGGCCGGCCCGACCCAGCGGGCCGGCCGTTCCCGTTGCGGCCGCTAGGCCTGCGAGCGCTCCCGGGGTGCGGGGATCTGATCGTCCTCGTAGACGTTGAAGCGGTACCCCACGTTGCGGACGGTGCCGATCAGCTGCTCGAGGTCGCCGAGCTTGGCACGCAGCCGCCGCACGTGCACATCGACGGTGCGGGTGCCACCGAAGTAGTCGTAGCCCCACACCTCGCTCAGCAGCTGCTCACGGGTGAACACCCGCGATGGATGCGTCGCGAAGAAGTGCAGCAGCTGGAACTCCTTGTATGTCAGGTCCAGCGGCTTGCCGTGCACCTTGGCCGAGTACGACGACTCGTCGATGGTGATGCCGGAGGTCTGGATGCGGGTGGAGACCTGCTCCTTGTTCATCCGTCCGATCGCCAGACGCACTCGCGCGTCCACCTCGGCGGGCCCCGCGGACATGAGGATGACGTCGTCGACTCCCCAGTCGGTCGACACCGCGGTCAGGCCGCCCTCGGTCACCACGAGGATGAGCGGCCCGTCGAGCCCGGTCGTGTTCAGGATCTTGCACAGCGACTTCGCCCCGACCAGGTCGATGCGCGCGTCCACGAAGATGACGTCGGCGCTGGGAGCGTTGACCAGCTGTGCCGGTTCGGCGGGGATCTGGCGCACCCGGTGGCTGAGCAGTTCGAGCGAGGGCAGGACAGGCCCGCCTCCGGTCGCGGAGCTCAGAACGAGAAGCTGTGCCAAGAAGACCCCCCCGGCCCGGGTGGACCGCGTCCGACCAGTTTAGGGTGCGCTGCCGGATCCTCGACGTGCGCTGCGGGCGGCGCTGCGCGACAATGGCCGGATGGCCACCTCGGAACTGGCGCCACGAGGCACGATCAGCGGGATCGTCGCGGTGTGGATAGCCGCAGCGGTGCTCGGTGTCGCCATCGGCGCGTTCGTGCCCCCCGCGTGGCGGGCGGCGTGGTTGACGCTCGCATTGGCCGGGTGTCTCATCCTGTCGTTCGGGGTGCAGTTGGCCTACGGCCGCTCGCAGCGGTTCATCGTGCGGGTCGCGGCCAGCGTGCTCGGTGCGCTCGTCGTGCTCGGTGTCATCAGCGCCGGCTTCGGGCTGGCATCCCTCGTGCCGGTCTAGACTTTCCCCATGGACCTCGTCGCGCTCGAACTGTTCTACGTGGGCCTGCTCGCGCTCGCATCGCTCGCGATCGTCTTCGTCTCGGGCGTGGTGATCAAGAACCTCTTCCGCGGCCAGCGCTGACCCGGTGGCGCCGTGATCGAGCTGCCGACCGACCTTCCCGCCGACCTCGCCCCGCTGTCGTGGCTGATCGGTGTCTGGGAGGGGACAGGTGTGGTCGACTACGACACCGGCGAGCATCACTACACCGGAGAATTCCTGCACCGCGTGAGCTTCAGTCACGACGGTGGCTCGTACCTGAATTACTCCGCGGATGCCTGGACGATCGATCCCGGCGACCCCGAGTCACGCACCCGGCTGGTATCGGAGATCGGTTACTGGCGGCTGTCGCGCAGCGCGACGGACGCCGAGGCCGGGCCCGGACTGCTGCCGCCCTTGGCGACCGCGCCCGCACGCACCGCGGACGACGTCGAGACGCTGCGCAACGACGCCGGAGGATTCGAGATCGAGGTGACCATCGTGCACTCCGACGGGGTCAGCGAGCTGTATCTGGGTCAGATCCGCGGACCGCGCATCGACATCGCCACCGACGCGGTGGTGCGCACCGCCGGGGCGAAGGTGTACGCCGCCGCGACCCGCATGTACGGCCTCGTCGATCAGCACCTGCTGTGGGCGTGGGACATCGCCGCCCTCGGCCGCGAGCTCGGCTCGCACGCTTCGGCGCGGCTGGCGAAGGTGGAGTGATCGACATGGACACGCCGTTCCGCGCGGTACCCGGCGCCGTCGTCGACGACGGCGTGCTGCGTCATCTCGGCTCGCCTCTCGCCGAGCAGCGCGCGCTCGCGGCGGGCACCGCGATCGCGCCGCTGAACGATCGCGCGGTGCTCGCCGTCGCGGGCCCCGATCGTCTCAGCTGGCTGGACTCGGTCTCGTCCCAGGCGCTGACCCACCTCGCTGCCGGCGCGTCGACCGAGTTGCTGATCCTCGATCCGCAGGGGCACGTCGAGCACGCGGCATCCGTTCTCGACGACGGCGAGACGACCTGGTTGATCAGCGACCGGACGGATGCGGCGGCCCTGCTGGCGTGGCTCGGCAAGATGCGGTTCCGGCTGCGGGTCGAACCGCGCGACGCGAGCGACGAATACGCCGTCCTGGGCGGCACCCGGGCTGCGCTCGAGCGCGTCACGGCCGCCGCGCCGAACGATGTCGCCCTGGTGTGGCTCGATCCGTGGCCAGGCGTCGCACCCGGCGGCTGGGGTTACGCACCCGCCGATCCGCACCCAGGCGCCGAGCGCGACTGGGCCGAGGCCATCGTGACGGTCGCCGAGCGCGATCGCATCGCCACCGCGGCGGCACGCGGCGAGGTGGCCGTCGCCGGCGCCGTCGCCGCCGATGCGCTGCGCATCGCCGCGTGGCGCCCGCGTCGAGCGGACGTCGACGAGCGGATGCTGCCGCACGAGGTGGACTGGATGCGCACCGCCGTGCACCTGGACAAGGGCTGCTACCGAGGTCAGGAGACCGTCGCCAAGGTGCACAACCTCGGTCATCCGCCCCGCCGACTCGTCGCGCTGCACCTGGACGGCAGCGACAGCGTGCTGCCGGCGCCCGGGGCTGCGGTGCTCGCCGGCGGCGAGGTCGTCGGTTGCGTGACCGCAGCGGCATGGCACTACGAGGACGGCCCGATAGCGCTCGCGCTGGTGCGTCGCAACACACCGCTGGATCTGGACCTCGTCGTCACGACGGACGACGGTCCCGTCGCCGCCGCCGCGGAGATGATCGTGCCCCCGGATGCGGGAGCCGCCGCCGCGGTGCCGCGCATGCCACGCCTCGGCCGCCGCCCCGCGGCGAAGTGACCGCCCCGGCGTCCGAACCGGCGCCGGCGACGGCGGCCGTCCCAACCGGCCGGCGGCGGCGCAACGAATTGCGGCGTGGCCTGCTGCGCGTTCGCGACTCGGGTGGCGCGATCGTGCAGATCGTCGTCGCCGCGACGGCCGCCTACGCGTTCGCGTTCTTCGTGCTCGGGCATCCGACCCCGCTGCTGGCGATGACCGTCACGGTGTCGAGCCTCGGGCTGGTCAGGGATGCCCGGCCGCGACGGGTGCTGGAGACCGTGATCGGGATGCTCGTCGGCATCCTCGTGGCGGAGCTGCTGTACCTGGTCGCCGGGTCGGGGTGGTGGCAGCTCGCGCTGGCCCTCGGAGTGACCCTCGCGGTCGCGCGGTTGCTGTCGCCGCAGGCGAGCTTCGCGGTGGCTGCCGGCATCCAGGCGATCATCGTCATCGTCATCGCCAGCGGCGCGCCGTTCCAGCGGCTCGCCGACGGGGTCGTCGGGGCGATCGCCGCGCTGGCGGTGACCGCGCTCATTCCGCGCAGCACGACGCGCGTCGAGAAGCGCGACGGACGCGCTCTGTTCGCTGCGGTGCAGGGCGCGTCGACCGCTCTTGTGCAGGCGCTTCGCCGCGGCGACCGGGTGCGCGCCGACCGCGGACTCGAGAAGGCCCGGGCGCTGCAGCCGCTCGTCGACGACTGGCGCACGACGCTCGAGTCGGGCCTGGCCATCGCCCGGATCTCGCCGTTGCTGCACCGGCAGCGCTCCGAGTTGATCCGGCACGACCGCGTCCGGAAGGCGATGGATCTGGCGACGCGCAACCTCCGGGTCGTCGCGCGACGGGTGTCGTATCTGTGCGACGACGGGCAGCCGCGCGCGACGGCCGCGGACGTGCTGGCCGAGATCCAGCAGGGCGCCACGCTGATCGCCGACTCGCTGGACGACATTTCCGTCGAACCGGTCGCGCGCGAAACACTCGCGGCGATCGCGGCGCACCTGGATCCGCGCGCGCTCATACCCGGGGCGTCCCTCGGTGACCAGAACCTCGTCATGGCCCTTCGCCCGCTCGTCGTCGACCTTCTCGCGGCCACCGGCATGTCCGACGCGGAAGCCCGCTCGGCCGTTCCGCGCATCTGACGGCTCGCGTCGGCCCGTCGCTATGCTGACGGCATGACCGAGCCCCGCACGCTGATCCTGCTCCGCCACGGCCAGAGCGAGTGGAACGAGCTCAACCTGTTCACGGGATGGGTCGACGTGCGCCTGAGCGAGCAGGGCAAGGCCGAGGCGCTGCGCGGCGGCGAGCTCATGGCCGAGGCCGGCATCCTTCCCGACGTCCTGCACACCTCCGTGCTGTCGCGGGCGATCCAGACCGCCGACATGGCGTTGGACACCGCCGATCGGATGTGGATCCCGGTGAAGCGGTCGTGGCGACTGAACGAGCGGCACTACGGCGCGCTGCAGGGCAAGGACAAGGCGCAGACGCTCGCGGAGTTCGGCCCGGATCAGTTCATGCTGTGGCGGCGGTCCTTCGACGTGCCGCCGCCCGACATCGCCGACGATTCCGAGTTCACGCAGATCGGCGATCCCCGCTACGACGGCATCGACGGCGACGTGCCCCGGACCGAGTCGCTCAAGCTCGTCATCGACCGGCTGCTGCCGTACTGGGACAGCGACATCGTGCCGGACCTGCGGTCCGGGCGCACCGTGCTCGTCACCGCGCACGGCAACTCGCTGCGCGGACTGGTCAAGCACCTCGACAACATCAGCGACGCCGACATCGCGGAGTTGAACATCCCCACCGGCATCCCGCTCGTCTACGAGCTCGACGACGACATGCAGCCGGTCCGTCCGGCGGTGTACCTCGACCCCGAGGCCGCCGCCGCCGGCGCTGCAGCGGTTGCCGCGCAGGGCAAGAAGTAGCGGCCGCTGCACCCATCACTGCGCTGAAACTCCACCAGCGTCGCGACACTCCTGCGCAGCGCTGGAGTTTCGCGTCGAGTGTGGAGTTTCGCCAGGCACAGCGCCGGCTCAGTTCACCGTCACCGCGTCGACGACCGTCCAGTCACCGGTCGCAAGGTAGACCACCTTCTTCGACACCGACACCGCGTGGTCGGCGAAGCGCTCGTGGTAACGGCTCGCGAGCGTCGCGTCGACCGTTGCCCCCGCCTCGCCCTGCCAGGTGTCGCTGAGCACCTTCTCGAACACGCTGATGTGCAACTCGTCGACGGCGTCGTCGGCGTTGCGGATCTCCTCGGCCAGTTCCAGATCCTGTGTCTGCAGCAGTTCGGTCAGCTTGCGGGCGACCTCGACGTCCAGCTCGCCCATCTTGGTGAACGTGCCCTTAAGACCCTTCGGGATCGCCCGCTCGGGGAAACGCATCCGGGTTAGCTGGGCGATGTGCTCGGCGATGTCGCCCATCCGCTCGAGCGAGGCGCTCACCCGCAGTGCGGTGACGAGGATGCGCAGGTCGCGGGCGACCGGCTGCTGCCGCGCCAGGATCTGGATCGCCAGCTCGTCCAAGGCGACGGCCTTGTCGTCGATCACGCTGTCGTGGTCGATCACCTCTTCGGCGAGCGCGACGTCACTGGTGCCGAACGCGCGGGTGGCCTTGTCGATCGCGATGGTCACGAGCTGGGCGATCTCGACGAGCCCGGACTGCACGTCTTCGAGCGACTGGTGGAAGAGTTCGCGCATCGGAGCACCTTTCTCAGGTCGCGCGCGTCCGCCCGCGATCCGAAGCGATTGTGTTCGGCGAAGGTTAACGAACGGTGCCGTGGGAGTGAATAGTACCCGGCGCCGTCCGCTCGGACCCCGTCCGGCTCGGGGGTTCCGGAGTCCCGCCGTAGGCTGGTGGCATGCAATCGCTGGGCCTGGCGATCCTCGCTCTGGCCATCGGAGCCGTGATCGGTGCGAGCATCACGGCTGTGATCGTCGCCGCGCTGCGGCAGCGGGAACGGGCGCTCGCGCAGGTGTCGGGCGACCTGCCCGGCGGGGTCCGCGAGGTGCTGGCGGGGATGGATGACGCGGCCGTCGTGGTGGACGCATCCACCACGGTGCTCGCGTCCTCGGTCGCGGCGGCCGGTTTCGGGATGCGAGACGGCGAGGTCGTCGTCGCGCAGGAACTGCGATCCCTGGCGCGCACCGCCCGATCGAGCGGCTCCGCCGCGGCGACGTTGCACATGCGACGCGGGTCGGTGCCGACCGAGCCGCGGCTGGTCTCGGCGCGTGCGACCGTGCTGTCGCCGCGGCTCGTGCTACTGGTGGTCCGCGACATCACCGAGACTGCCCGCGTGGAACAGATGCGTCGCGACTTCGTCGCGAACACGAGCCACGAACTCAAGACGCCGGTCGGGGCCGTCAGCCTGCTCGCTGAGGCGATCGAATCCGCCGCGGACGATCCCGATCAGGTGCGGATCTTCGCGGCGCGGCTGACCGCCGAGGCAGCCCGGCTCGCGTCGCTCACGTCGCGGATCATGAACCTCTCGCGACTGCAGGCCGCCGACGAGCTGACCGAGGTGCGCGATGTCGCCGTCGACCAGATCGTCGCCTCGGCCGTCGAGGCGCACGCGATCCAGGCCGACTCCGCGGGCGTCGAGGTGCAGCGCGGCGGAGCGCGCGGGCTTTACGTGCGCGGCGATCCGCAGGTGCTCGTCGAAGCCCTGGGCAACCTGATCGCGAACGCGATCTCCTACTCTCCCCGCGGCGCGAGCGTGGGGGTGGGGGTCAAAGCCGCAGCCGGCGCCGCGGAGATCGCGGTCACCGACCGCGGCATCGGGATCGCCGAAGCCGATCAGGAGCGCATCTTCGAGCGGTTCTACCGCGCAGACCAGGCGCGATCGCGACGTACCGGCGGCTCCGGCCTCGGCCTGTCGATCGTCAAGCACGCCGTGCAACGCCATGGCGGTGAGGTTAGGCTCTGGTCGCGGCCGGGCCGCGGGTCGACCTTCACGATCACGCTTCCGCTGGTCGCAGCGCCCGAAGACATCCCGGGCAAGCGCAAGAAGAAGCCGAAGAAGCGCGCCGCAGCCGCCGTCCCGGCGTCGGTGTCGTCGTCGCACGGAGGCATCCCATGACCCGCGTTCTGATCGTCGAGGACGAGCCCGACCTCGCCGACCCGCTGGCGTACCTGCTGCGGCGCGAGAGCTTCGAGGTGGAGATCGCCGAGGACGGGCCGGCGGCGCTGAGCGCGTTCGGTGAGCGTGGCGCCGACATCGTGCTGCTCGATCTGATGCTGCCCGGGATGCCGGGAACCGAGGTGTGCCGTCGGCTCCGGGCGTCATCGCACGTGCCGATCATCATGCTCACCGCCAAGGACTCGGAGGTCGACATCGTCGTCGGCTTGGAGCTCGGCGCCGACGACTATGTCACGAAGCCGTATTCGGCACGCGAACTGCTCGCCCGGATGCGGGCGGTGCTGCGGCGTACCGCACCGGTCGGCGTCGACCTGGACGACCGCGTGCTGTCCGGGGGACGCGTCACGGTGGACATCGATCGGCATACCGTCGCAATCGACGGCGCCGAGATCAGCATGCCGTTGAAGGAATTCGAACTGCTCGAGGTGCTGATGCGCAACGCCGGGCGCGTGCTCACCCGCGGTCAGCTGATCGACCGGGTGTGGGGCAGCGACTACTTCGGCGACACCAAGACGCTGGATGTGCACATCAAACGCATCCGCTCACGCATCGAGCGCACACCCGCCGATCCGAAGATGCTGGTGACGGTCAGGGGACTGGGATACCGATTCGAGGGGTAGCGCGCCGGATCGGTGGGCGATTCAGCGGCTCGAAGACGGCGACGGGGTCGGCACGAGCGTGGACAGGTAGCCCAGCTGACCGTTGAGCACCGGGACGTTGCCGTTGACGCCCTGCGCGTCGCCGGACTGGAAGAACACCGGCAGTGTCGAGCCCGGCTGCGCGTCGATGCCCTCGAGTCGCAGCGGCTTCTGGCCCTCGGCACCCAGGCTGACGACGCTGTTCGCCTTCACCCGCACGGTCTGTGTGATCGCGTCAGCGCCGTCGCCGACCTGCATCGTCAGCGTCTCGGGGGAGTCGGTCATGTTGACGATCGCGGCCACGAAGTTGCCTACCGTGCCCTTCTCGTCGACGACGATCAGGGCGTTGCGCACCTCGAGCGGGCCTGCGTTGCGCACGTTGATGCCGTCCGACGGCGCGTAGGAGATCGCCGTCCCCATGGTGGCGGTCAGACCGCAGCCGGTCGTGCCGAGCAGGACCGCAGCCGTCAGCGCCGCCGTCGCGAGAAGCCGAGCCCTTCTGGGAGCCGGTGCCAGGCCGAAGGAGCGGTGTTTCGATGTCACGGTTCCTCCCGGAAGGCAGACGGCCACCCCTGCATTCTAGGGGGTCGTCGGCCTGAGCCGGGGGAGCCGGAAGCCCGGCGGAGCGGGCCCTGCCGAGGTGCTCGGCGAACCTTAGTGTATGGCCCCTGTGGTACCCTGGAGGTTGCCGAAAGGACATAACTCCATGCTTTTTGAGGTTGGCGAGACGGTCGTCTACCCCCATCACGGGGCCGCAACGATCGCCGAAGTGAAGACCCGCATCGTCAGAGGCGAAGAGAAGGTCTATCTCAAGCTCCGAGTCACCCAGGGCGACCTGACCATCGAGGTCCCGGCAGACAACGTCGATCTGGTCGGCGTTCGTGATGTGATCGGCAAAGAAGGACTCGAGCGCGTCTTCGAAGTGTTGCGCGCCCCTTTCACCGAGGAGCCGACCAACTGGTCGCGCCGCTATAAGGCGAACCTCGAGAAGCTGGCATCCGGCGACGTCATCAAGGTCAGCGAGGTCGTCCGCGACCTGTGGCGCCGCGATCAGGACCGCGGACTTTCCGCCGGTGAGAAGCGGATGTTGGCCAAGGCGCGCCAGATCCTCATCTCCGAACTGGCCCTGGCCGAGAAGACCGACGAGGAGCAGGCGAGCGTCGTCCTCGACGAGGTGCTGGCCTCCTGAGCATCGCGCCGGTTCCCCGCGTCGCCGTCATCGTCGTCGCTGCGGGTGCCGGTAGCCGTCTTGCCGCAGGGGTGCCGAAGGCCTTCGTCGGCATCGACGGGCATTCGATGCTGCGCCACGCGCTGCAGCGCGTCTTCGCCGCACCGTACGCGCAGGTGGTCATCGTCGCGCCCGAGGGTCTCGAGGGTGAGGCGCTCACCGAAGCGATCGAGGCATCCGGGGATCGACGAGACGTCGTGTCGGTCGTCACGGGCGCCACGACCCGGCAGGGGTCGGTCGCAGCGGGACTTGCGAAGGTGGGAGCCGACGTCGAGGTCGTGCTCGTGCACGACGCCGCGCGCGCGCTCACCCCGCCCAAGGTCTTCGAGCGGGTGATCGCAGCGGTGGATGCCGGCTCGCCCGGCGTGCTTCCGGTGCTGCCGGTCGTGGACACGATCAAGCGCGTGCGCGACGCCCGGGTGGTCGAGGCCGTCCACCGCGCCGAGCTGTCGGCCGCGCAGACGCCGCAGGGCTTCCGCCGCGACATCCTGACCGCCGCGTACGCCGCCGCCGATAGGGAGCACACCGACGACGCCGCGCTCGTCGCGGCCGCCGGACACCTGGTGCAGGTGATCGACGGCGATCCGCTCGCGTTCAAGATCACGACACCCGCCGACCTCGACCGTGCCCGTTCGATCGTTTCGAGTCAGCCG
>CAXTES010000005.1:0-40051 GCA_964243215.1 uncultured Microbacterium sp.
CGCGAGCAACGGTGCGGTGCTCGGCTGGGCGCCGACCACCGACCTCCAAGTCGACGCGATGGTGCTGGCGCCGGCCCGCGACAAGGTGATCGTCGGCGGTCGGTTCGGTCAGGTGAACGGCGTCGAACAGCGCGGCCTGGCAGCGCTCGACCTGACCAACGGAGCGATCCTGCCCTGGGAAGCTCCCGCCACGGTCAAGAACGGCCTGAGCACGGGCAGTAACGCTGGCAAAGCCGGCATCTTCGCCCTGACCGCCGACGCCACCGCGGTCTACGGCACCGGCTGGGTGTACGCCAACAAGTACACCGGCAACCTCGAGGGTCTGTTCTCCGCCGCCGGTGACACCGGCGCGATCCGCTGGATCGCGGACTGCCACGGCGACCACTACGGCGTGTACTCCGACGGCACCAACGTCTACAGCACGGGCCACGAGCACGACTGCCAGACCGCCGGCGGATACCCGCAGGCTTACCCGGCCCCGGGCAACATGCACAACGCGACGGTCTACACCGCCGCGGCCAAGGGCACACTGACCACGAGTCCGTCGGTGAACGACATCTACGCCGACTGGGGCGGATACCCGGCTCCCGCTGCCGTGAACTGGTACCCCGACTGGACCACGGGCACCGCCTCGGGCCAGGGTCAGGCCGGCTGGACGGTGACCGGCAACGGCCAGTACATGCTCGTCGGCGGCGAGTTCCCGTACGTCAACGGCCAGCGCAGTCAGGGCATCGCGCGCTTCTCGCGTACCCCGAGCACCGGCGCCAAGCAGGCGCCCCGGCTGTCCGGCACGGACTGGACGCCGTCGGCTCGCTCCGTCAGCGCCGGGACGGTGCGCGTCGCCATCGGGGCCAACTGGGACCGCGACGACCTGAACCTCTCGTACGAACTGTGGGAGCAGGGTCGCTCGACCCCGGTGGCCACGACGAGCGGGCAGTCCACCTTCTGGAACCTCCCGAACGTGACACTGACGGCCACCGGCCTCACGGCAGGCTCGACCCACACCTACTACGTCATCGCCAAGGACGGCGACGGCAACACCGCCAAGAGCGCCAGCGTCACCGCGACCGTCAGCTCCGCGACACCGTCGCCGTATGCCGAGTCCGTGCTCAACGACGGTGCGAACCTGCTGTGGCGCCTCGGGCCCGACAGCGGCGGATCCGATTGGGCCGGCACGAACGACGCGGTCTTCAGCGGCGGCGTCGGCACTGCCACGGAGGATGCTCTGACCGGCGAGCAGAATGGCTCGGCCACCTTCGATGGTGCCAGCTCGTTCGCCCGGACCACGAACAGCACCACGGCCCCGTCGTCGTTCGCGACGGAACTGTGGTTCAAGACAGCCACCACGTCCGGCGGCAAGCTCGTCGGCTATGGCGACGCGGCATCCGGGAACTCGAGCAACTACGACCGCCACGTCTACATGACCAACGACGGCAAGGTGGTCTTCGGTGTCTACCCGGGTTACACGGCCACGGTGCAGAGCGCGAAGTCGTACAACGACGACAAGTGGCACCACGTCGTGGCGCAGCAGGGCACCGACGGCATGCAGCTGTATGTCGACAACTCGCTCGTGGGCTCGCAGCCCTCGGTGACCACCGCTCAGGCCTACGCCGGCTACTGGCGGCTCGGCGGTGACAACATCGGCGGATGGCCGAACGGCCCGAGCTCGTTCTACTTCAACGGCGAGATCGACGAGTTCGCGGTGTACGGCAAGACGCTCACGCCCGCTCAGGTCGCCGCGCACTACGGCATCGGGCGCGGCCCGCACGTCGCGCCCGTCGCCGCGATCGCTCAGCAGTCCGCGGGACTCGCCGTGAGCTTCGACGGCACCGGGTCGACCGCATCCGGCGACGCATCGGTGTCATCGTTCGCGTGGAACTTCGGCGACGGCGCGACCTCGACCGAAGCGACGCCCACGCACCGCTACTCGGCGCCCGGCACATACACCGCGACGTTGACCGTCACCGACGACATGGGTGCTGCAAGCACGGCGGCCACGGCATCCGTGACCGTCGCGAACCCGGCCAACGCCGACGACGCCTACACGCAGCGCGTGCTGTCGGACGGGGCATCCCTGCTGTGGCGCCTCGGCGGAACCGGCGGCGGCCAGGACTGGGCCGGCTCGAACGACGCGGTCTTCAGCAACGGAACGTCGACCAGCGGTTCGTCCTTCGCGGCGGGCGGTGCGGGGTCTGCCGACTTCGACGGATCATCCGGATTCGCCCGGACGTCCACCCCGGTCGACGCGGGCAGCTCGTTCGCCACGGAGATCTGGTTCAACACGACGTCGACATCCGGCGGCAAGCTCGTTGGATACGGGGACGCGGCATCCGGGAACTCCGGCAACTACGACCGTCAGATCTACATGACCAATGACGGCCGGCTGACCTTCGGCGCGTACCCGGGGACCTTCCGCCTGATCCAGAGCTCCGCCTCCTACAACGACGGTGCGTGGCACCACGTCGTCGGCCAGCTCAGCAGCACCTCCGGCATGCAGCTGTGGGTCGACGGTCAGCTGGTCGGAAGCAACACGGATGGAACCTCCGGGCAGCCGTTCACGGGTTATTGGCGGATCGGCGGCGACAACCTCAACGCCTGGCCCGACCAGCCCAGCTCCTCCTACATCGACGGGCAGCTCGATGAGTTCGCGGTCTACCCACGCGTCCTGTCCGCGATCGAGATCGAAGACCACCACGCGATCGGCACCGGTGTGCCCGCGTCCTCGCCGACCGCCGACTTCTCGGTGACCGGTGCGAACTTCGCGTGGAACTTCGACGGGTCGGCCTCGAGCGCGTCTGCGGGGCACTCGATCGCTTCGTTCGCGTGGAACTTCGGAGACGGCCAGACCGCGAACGGCGCCACCGCCGCGCACACGTACGCGACGGCGGGTACCTACTCGGTGACACTGACCGTGACCGACAACTCAGGCCGGACCGCGGTCAAGACCGCGACGGTGACGGCGGCGGCGCCGCACAGCGCGCCGACGGCGACGATCGTCCGCTCGAGTTCGGGCCTCACGGCGACGCTCGACGGGTCGACCTCGACGGCGGCCGACGGTGCGACCGTCACGGGCTATCTGTGGGACTTCGGCGACGGCACGGCGCCGTCGAGCAGTCCGGCTCCCACGCACACCTATGCGGCGGCCAACACCTACACGGTGACGCTCACCGTGACCGACAGCCTCGGCGCGACGAGCACGCCGGCGACGACCACCGTCATCGCCACGCACGCCGACCCCTCGGCCGCGTTCACCCACACCGAGAGCGGCTTGACGGTGTCCGTCGATGCCTCGAGCTCCTCGGCCAGCGACGGGGCGACGCTGTCCTACTCGTGGAACTGGGGTGACGGTACCACGACGGGGTCCGGCGCCACGGCGACGCACGCGTACGGCTCTGCGGGGACGCGTGCGGTCGAACTGACCGTGACCGACAGCCTCGGCGCATCCAAGAAGGTCTCGTACCAGGTGACGGTCACCCATGCCGCACCGGTGGCGACGTTCACCGCGCAGCCGAACGTCCTGTCCCTCGCGGTTGACTCATCCGGGTCGACCGCGTCCGACGGTGCCACCGTGTCCGCCTCGTGGAACTGGGGCGACGGCACGCCGGCCGGCACGGGGGCGACCGCGTCGCACACGTACAGCGCCACAGGCTCGTACACCGTCGTTCTCACGGTGACCGACAGCCTCGGGGCGACCGCCACCAAGTCGCAGATGGTGAACCTCTCGCACGCGGCGCCGACGGCATCGTTCACGGTGACGCCGAACGCGCTGGGGGTGTCGGTCGACGCATCGGGTTCGACCGCATCCGACGGAGCAACCCTCTCGTACGCCTGGGCGTTCGGCGATGGTGCGACGGCGACCGGCGCGACCAGTTCGCACACCTACTCGGCCGCGAACAGCTATGACATCACGCTGACCGTCACCGACAGCCTCGGGGCGAGCAAGGCGCTGACCAAGTCGGTGACCGTGAGCGCCGAGAACATCGCGGCGCGGGATGACTTCGAGCGCTCGGTCGCGACCGGGTGGGGGTCGGCCATCGTCGGGGGTGCGTGGAACGGAACGACCGGGTTCTCGGTGTCCGGCGGCGCCGGACGGGTGAGTGTCACGGCCGGTCAGACCCGTACGACGACACTGTCGGGTGCGTCCGTGAAGGACCTGGATGCCCGGTTCGCGGTGTCGGCCGATAAGGTCGCGAACGGCGCCGGACTGCAGGTCAACCTCGGAGTGCACAAGTCGGCCGCGGGCGAGTACCGGGTCAAGGTGCGGACGCTTTCGACCGGTGCCGTCAGTCTCACACTGGCCAAACTCGTCGGGACGACCGAGACGACGCTCGCGACGAAGACCCTCACCGGGTACACGTTCGCCGCCGGCGCGAAGCTGCAGGTGCGCCTGCAGACCGCGGCCTCCGGCAGCACCACCGCGTTGCAGGCGAAGGTGTGGGCGGACGGGTCGACCGAGCCCGCCGACTGGTTCATCACGGCCAATGACGGCGAGGCCGCGCTGCAGGGCGCGGGTCAGCTCAGCTTCCTGACCTATCTGTCGGGCACGACGACGAACACCCCGGTGGTCGTCGCGTACGACGACTTCAAGGTCGTCGGGGGCAGCGCGGCAGGGCCCCACGCCAAGCCGGTGGCTGTTATCGGTGCGCAGCCGACCGGTCTGTCGGTGGCGTTCAACGCGTCCGGATCCACGACGTCGGACGGCGCGACGATCTCGTCGTACGCATGGGACTTCGGCGACGGGGCGACCTCGACGCAGGCGTCGCCCACGCATGCGTACGCCTTGGCGAACACTTACACGGTCAAGCTGACGGTCACCGACAGCACGGGCGCGACCAGCACACAGGCGACGAGCCCGGTGACGGTGTCGCACCCGAACCCTGTCGCGGCATTCACGAACCAGGTCAGCGGTCTGGGCGTGTCGGTCAACGGGTCGGGGTCGTCGGCATCCGATGGTGCGACGACGGCGTACTCCTGGAACTGGGGTGACGGTACACCGGCCGGCAACGGCGCAACCGCGACCCACACCTACGGCGCGGCGAACACGTACACCGTGACGCTGACGGTGACCGACAGCCTCGGCGCTGCGAACTCCACGTCGCAGAACGTGACGGTGTCGACGGCGCCGCCGGTCACCGCGATCGCGCAGGATGACTTCGAGCGAACGGTCGCGTCCGGGTGGGGATCCGCGGTCGTGGGTGGAGCCTGGAACACCACGGCGGGCTTCTCGGTCGGGAACGGAGTCGGCGCGATTTCGGTCGCGGCGGGCCAGACCCGCACGAATACGCTGACGGCGGTGTCGGCCCAGAACGCCGACATCCGGTTCTCGCTCTCGAGCGACAAGGTCGCCAACGGCGGGGGGCTGCAGTTCAACTTCGGGGCACACAAGTCCGCCGCGGGCGAGTACCGCGTGAAGGTGAAGGTCGCCTCGACCGGTGTCGTCAACGTGAGCGTCGCGAAGCTGGTGGGAACGACCGAGACCGTCCTGGCGAGCCAGAACATCGCCGGGTACACCTACACCGCCGGTGCGAAGCTGCAGGTGCGGTTCCAGCTGGTCACCTCGGGCGCGTCCACCGCCCTGCAGGCGAAGGCGTGGGCCGATGGCGGCACCGAGCCGTCGACCTGGAACGCGACGGCATCCGACGCCCAGGCGGAGCTGCAAGGCGCCGGCCAGGTGGGACTGGGTGCGTACGTCTCCTCGAGCGCCACCAACGGACCTGCCACCGTGACGGTCGACAACCTCGACATCCGCTGACGGCGGGCCGTCGTACGACCCGAGAGGGGATGGGCAGCACCGGCCCATCCCCTCTCGTCATGAGGACGCGACGCCGGGTCGCGAAGATCGCGGAAGCATCAGTCGCACGAACGCGGTGATCTTTGATGCGTCCTTCCGATAGGCCGGAACAAGCAACGCTGCGCCGGTGACGGCGGCCCCGGCGAGCAGCCCGGCGATCAGCATCCCCCACCACCCCCACCCGGCCGCGAGCAGCGACGAGGCGAAGGCAGCGCCGCCGCCCGCGACTCCGAACACGACGATCCGGCCCGCGCCTTCGTAGAGCCGGCGCGTCGGCATCGGGGTGACGCGGCTCAGCCAGAACAGCGAGAGCGGCCAGGAGATCGCCGGCGCGATGGCGAACGCCACCGCCACTCCGAGCAGCCCGAAGAACGATCCCGTCACGATGCACGCGACCTTGATGACGGTCGTGACGATCGTGTACAGGAAAAGCTGGCGTCCGAGGCCGCGCGAGAGGTAGACCCAGTACCCGACGAACGCCAGTGTGTTCAGAAGGCCCGCGATGGCGAAGCAGCGCACGATCGGAACCGCCCCGCCCCACTGCGGACCCAGCATGATGTGCACGAGTGGGTCAGCCAGACCCGCCGCCAGCACGAGCGGGATGCCGAGCGTGTAGCCGAGTGCGAGCTGTGCGGACGTGACGTACGTGTTGAAGCGCGGCGGGTCCTCCTGCACGCGTGAGAGCACCGGGACAGCCACGTTCTTCATGGGTCCGCGCACCTGCCCGAGGGTGGTCATGATCAGCTGATACGCCCGGTTGTACAGGCCGAGCGACGAGGTTCCGAACTTGAATCCCACCAGCACCGTGTCGACCTGGGAGCCGCCGTAGACCAGCAGGTTGGTCGCGACGATGTTCCATCCGAACGACACGATGCCGCCGATGCCGTGCTTGCGCGAGTACCAGCGCGGCAGCCACCCGCCCGCGATCACGCTGCCGACCAGGGTCACGCCGCCTCCGAGGAGCTGCTGGATCACCAGCGAGAAGTAACCTGCCCCCAGCAGCGCGGCGACGATGGCCGCGAGAAGTGCGATGCTGGCGGCGCCGACGTCGATCACCGCCACCGCTCGGAACTTCAGATCGCGCATCAGATTCGCCCGGTGTTGGGTCGCGAGGCCGTTCAGAAGGAATATCAGCGACAGCCACTGCACAATTCCGATCAGGTCCGGCTCGTTCAGGATCGCCGCAACGGTCCACGACAGCGCGAACATCACGACGGTCAGGGCTGCGCCGATCCCCGTGTTGATCCAGAACAGGTTGTCCCGCTGACCCCTGGACAAGGTCGGCGCCTGTATCGAGGCAGAGGTCAGACCGAAGTCCCGGAGTATCTCGCCGGCTCCGACCATGACCAGAACGATGGCCAGCAGGCCGTAGTCGTGCGGTGTGAGCAGCCGCGACAACACGATCACCGACAGCAGTTGCAGAACGATCTTGGCCATCTGCGCGGCGAAGGTGAAGAACGCTCCTCTCGCTGCCGAGCGCGCCAGCGACGAGGTCATGAGGGTCGCGCTTTCGCGGCACGTACACGGCGGTAGGCGCCTCGCAGCACCCGCACGAACTGTCGCGGATGCGTGGCACTGAGCCACGCCAGTCCGAATCCTCGGAATCGCGGCACGGATCTGCCTGCCAGCCGCGATCCCCACAGCCGGGCCAGCAGCAGGCGCCGCCGATTGACCTGGAGGGGCTGAGCGTCGGTGAGCGCGTCGAGCGAAAGCGGACGAATGCCGATGACACCCGCCGCCACGGCGGCCGCTATCACCTCGTTGCCCCGTGCTGTGCGCGCGATCAAGGCGCTGATGCCGTCGCCTTCGGTGAAGACCGGATACCCACGCTCGTCGGTCGCCCAGGAATCCGCCGACACGATGTCCGCGGACTCGCCCACCCCGTCGGGGCAGATCTTGCAGCGCCACTGCGTAGTCGGCCCGAGCACTTCCCCCCATGACGAGGCGTAGTCCGTCTCCACCGCGACGTCGCCCGCTCGGGCGCTGAACGTTCCGGGCCAGCCGTCACCGCGGTACTTCAACGTCTGCACCTCGCGGTCCTCGTCGATTCCCAGATTCGCCAGCAGCCGTTCCGTCGCTCTCTGACTCGGCGTGCCCGCGCAGAAGAACGACAGCAGCAGCGGCGTCTCCCCGTCGACCAGGAGGGGACCGGCTGCGCGCAGCGCCGACACCTCGCAGGGCTTTCCCGTCACGACGGTGCCGGACTGCCGGAGCGCACCGTGGGCGAGGACCCCGACCGGGGCGTACCGGGATCCGGCGGACTCGAGCGCCTCGACGCGCGACGTGATGGTCACGGGAACGGTGCGTCGAGGCTCGGCCGCGGATGCCGCGGCGCTGACGACGCGTGCGGCGCGGCCGGTGTCGATCAGCCATGCGTGCAGCGCGGTCAGCGCGCCGCCGCTGCTGCCGGCGTGGCGTAGGTCGGGATCGACGGCCCAGGCCTCCCACGCGCCGAACGAGCTGCCGAAATACGGATGCGGTGTCGACCCAGCGGGGTGCTGTGCGTTCACCCGCACGCCGGGGCATGAGGCGGTGAAGACACGCGCCGCCCCGGGGATCTCATCGGCCGGCTCCACCGCGGCCGGTCGCAGGTAGCCCGCGGAATCCAGCTGCATCCGAAGACCGCGATCGAGCTGGGCGCACAGGCCGCACCCGCTGCAGGCATCCCGCTCGAGGACTCGGCGGACACCGTCGCGCACCGTCATGCGAGTTCCTCCAGCCGCTCAGCGACAGGCGCGAGCAGGCGTTGCGCGGTGCGCTGGGTGATGCGCGCCCGTTCTCGCAGGTCGGACGTACGGGCGCTTCGCAGTACTTCGGCGGCGACGTCGTCGGATGCGAGGGGAACGACCTCGTCCCAACCGATGGCGTTCAGAAGCGGCTGGAACTTCCGCGAATACGCCATCGCGACCGCGGGCGTGCCGGTCGAGAGCGCATTGAGGCAAGCGTGCATTCGCGCACCGATGAGCAGGGACGACGAGGCGATCGTCGCGCGCGCATCGTCGAGATTCGCGGGAATGTACAGGTCGAGGCCGAGCTCATCGCTGAGACGCCGCGACACGGGTACGTCGTTGTCGAGGCCCGGGGAGTCGATGACGTGAGGCAGCAACGTCACCGCTCGGCCGTCGGCGCGGAGGGCGTCGACGATCCCGCGGACCGCCGTCTGGTAGCGAGCGGGGTCGCCGTGCGCATTCGATCCCCAGAGGAGGCCGGAGACGTTCAGAAGCACGTCGCGCTGCGGGGCGGGGGCGGGCTGGTCGATGCCGAAGACGAGGTCGGTGGCGACGGCGTCGACCGGACGTCCGAGCCGGGCAGCCGCGTCGCCACTGGCGCTGTCGCGCGCGAAGACGAGCACGGACCGGCGAAGGTTGCGTCGCGCGAGCAGCCGTCCCCGCCGAGTGCGGAAGGGGCCGATCGTCTGCGGTGCGAGCACCACGGGCAGCCCGGCCTGCACCGCGAACTCATGGATCAGCGACATCTTGGTGTGGCGTGCAAGACCGTAGATGTCCGCGAACGAATCCCCGGACCGCGTATCCCACATGAGATCGAATCCGCTCAGCCACGACATCATGCCCCGCCGACCCGTGACACGCTCGCGGACGAGCGATCGGGAGGTTCCCCACGGCACGGCGGAGGGGCGACTGCCGAAATCCATGAAGGTCAGTTCGGCCGCGGGCCACACCGAGTGCAGCAGATCGGCTGAGCCTCGACCCAGTGCCCGCACGCCCAGGTTCGGGGACCGATTCCCCGCCCACGCCACTAAGATGCGCAATCGCGTGAACCCCCCGGTCGGGGCACGGACCCCCGATGTATTCTATCCGCTCACCGTTGCGGCCCCGCGGGACGGCTGGGTGCGAGCGGTAGGATCTGCGCAGAAGCGTGGGGGGTGAGATGCGCTCCGATCCGATTCAACTCGTCACGCTCGGCGCGGTCGCGTTATGCGTCGCCGTTGGGGCGATCCTCGTCTTCCGCCGCTTTCCCCGGCTCGCCGTCGCGGTGTGGGTAGCCTTCCTCTTTTTCACGCCGGTATGGCTGGGTGGGCAGGTCGGCGGCCTCACCGTCACCGCGTTGACCGCAGTGACGGTGCTGGTGATCGTCAGTTGCTTAGGACCCGGCTTCGAGTGGTCGCTCGTGGACACGATGGTGCTCGCCCTGTTCGTCTCGCTCTTCGCTGCGATGCTCATCGGCGGGACGCCGTGGGCTCTGGTGCAGAGCACGCTGACAGCGTGGCTGCTGCCGTACATCTTGGGTCGGATCGTGCTGCTTCGGTCATCGGAGTCCTGGGTCGGCGACTGTATCGCCGCCGCGGCGGTCGTGGCGGCCGGGCTGGTGATCGTCGAGTTCCTCACCGGACGCAACGTGTTCCTCTCCATTCCGGGTGCACAATCGTCGATCTGGGGGACGCTGCAGGTCCGCGGCGGGCTGCTGCGCGCCGAGGGCGCATTCGGTCATTCGATCGCCATGGGTGCATCGCTGGCGATGTCCAGCGCTTTCGTGTTGAGCGCACGCTGGCCGGTCTGGCTGCGAACAGCCGCCCTGGGAGTGGTCGGTGTCGCGACGGGGATGACGCTCAGCCGCATCGGCCTGATCGGGCTGGTCCTCAGCGTGCTCCTGGCCATCGTGTTCCTGCGTCTCCGCATCCAGGTCAGCATGCGCGTCACGGCCGGAGCGATCCTGGTAGCCCTCGCGGTGGCCGGGCTGCCGCTGGTCAACCAGGTGTTCGGCGAGGCCGGATCCGAGGCCGAGGGCAGCGCGGAGTATCGATCCGACCTCCTGCCGCTGCTGGACCAGATGCAGCTTCTGGGCATCTCGCCTTCTCGGGAGGTGCTCGCCACCGGCGAGGACTACTTCGGCGGGTTCCGATCCATCGACAGCGCGCTGATCCTGCTGGGGCTGCGATTCGGCATGGTCCCGCTGCTGATCGCGGTGGCGATTCTCGTGATAGCGGTCTTCGCCGTTCTCGTCGGACGCGGCAGTCCCGCGGCCGTGGCGCTGGTCGCCCAGATTCCCGCGTTCGCAACGGTGGCGCTCATCACGCAATATGCCGGATTCGTATGGTTCGTGGGCGGTCTTTCAGTCGCCTCTTATAGTTTGTACCGACGGGATCGAGCCCCGCAGGACGTCCGACATCCGGGCTCGTCGTTCCGGGAGCTGACGGGGGTGACATGACGGAGGTGTCCGCCGACCGCGCCGTGCGGTCGGATCTGTCCCCGCAGCGCATCCTCTCAGCGCTGCTGCGGTTCTGGTACGTCGTCCTCGCCGCAGCGGTGGTCGGCGGCGTCCTGGCTTTCCTTTACTCCAGCACCCTGGCCCCGATCTACCGCTCGAGCGCCTCGATCTACTTCTCGATGCGATCGGCCACGAGCGGATCGGATATCAACCAGGGGTCGGCATACACCCAGAACCAGATGCTGTCGTTCGCGCAGCTGGCCATGTCGGCGCTCGTGCTCGATAGCGTCCGAGACGAGTTGTCACAGCCGCTGACGAACAATGAGCTGCGCACCATGACTTCGGTGTCGATCCCGCAGAACACGGTCATCCTCGAGATCTCGGCGGCCTCCACGGAGCCTGAGTTCGCTGCCGAGGTTGCCAACGGGATCGCCGGCCACCTGGCGACCTCGGTCGACGCGATCGCGCCGCGCGACCAGAACGGCGACACGACCGTCGTGGCCCGAGTCGTCGATCCGGCGGTGGCGGCGACTGTGCAGTCGTCTCCGAACAAACAGCGCGATGCTCTCTTCGGGGCGGTCGCCGGCGGTTTGATCGCCGCCCTGGCGATCTCGATCTGGGCACTGCTGGACACCCGGGTCAGGTCGCAGGACGTGCTGCGCCGCGTGACGGATCTGCCGTTGCTCGGGGCGATCCCTCGAGCCAAGGACAAACTCCGGCGCGCGGTCGTGTTCACGGAACCGAACGGCGTACAGGCCGAGGCCTATCGGCACGTCCATTCGAGCCTCCGGTTCGCGGCCGTCGAGCACGAGGTCCGATCGATCGCGATCACGTCCTCGGTCCCCACCGAAGGCAAGACGACCGCCGCGGTGAACCTGGCCCTGACTTATGCCGAGGCCGGAATGCGCGTCGTGATCGTCGATGCCGACCTACGGCGACCGATCGTCGCGCAGATGCTCGGAGTCGAGAACGCGGTCGGGCTCACGACCTTACTGGTCCGCGGGATCGACCTCCAGGAGGCGGTCCTGCGTTGGGGGGAGACGTCGCTGTGGGTTCTGCCGGCCGGCGAGGTGCCGCCGAATCCCGCTGAGCTGCTCGCCTCGTCGAGGATGGCGGAGATCGTCGCCGAGCTGATCGAGTCCTTCGACATGGTCGTCATCGACACGGCGCCTCTGCTGGCGGTGGCGGATGCCGCGACCATCGCCCAGTACGTGGACGCCACCGTCGTGATCGCCGACGTCACGAAGGTACGCGCCGCGCAGCTGAGCCGTACACTCTCGACGCTCTCGATTGCGCGCGCGCAGATCGCCGGAGTGGTACTCAGCCGTGTCAAGCGGCCGCGGCGCGACAGTTATTACTACAGCTCGTCGAAGGCATCCCCCGGGCTGCGACGCAACAACCGATCCCGTGGGTCGCGTGGTCGCGCCGGCAAGCCGCCCGCCCCCGACAGCGGCGAGTCCTCGACCGACACCCCTGCGCACGACGCGGCGGACGTGCACGCCCGCGTGGACTGACTCGCTCCTCAGCGCAGCATCGCCGCGACGCTGGCGGCGATGCGCCGGCGGTACGCGACAGGGTCGTGGCGCTGCTGCACGAGTGCTCTCGCTTCGTCGAGCTGAGATCGGAATCGGTCCCAGTCGTCGTGGACGCGCCGGATGCCGGCAGCAAGCGCATCGACGGATCCCGGTGCCACACGCACGACGGTGGGCACCGATTCGGTGGCCTCGATCAGTCCGGAGGTGTCGCTGACAACCACAGGGCGCCCCGCGAGCACGCCCTCGACAGCGGTGTTTCCGAAGGGTTCGTCGAGCCTGGACGGCACCACCACGACATCCGCGTATTCGAGGAACCCCCAGACGTCGGACTGGAACCCGCGGAACTCCACCAGGCCGGCGATACCATGATCGACGGCGAGTTCATGCAGTTGCCGCTCGAACCACTCGTACCCGGTGAACGCCGAACCCACGATGTCGACCTTCGAAATCCGACCGGCGAGGGCGGAGGAGCCGACCGCCTCGAGGACGAGGTCGGTGCCCTTCCGCGGCGAAAGTCTCCCGACGTACACGACACGCAGACCGTCCGAGACGCCCGGCCGAGCCGGCAGCACGCGCGCCGGACCGGGCACGGCATTCGGGATGATCTCGGATCTGGCCGCCAGGCGCGGATACGTGGATGTCATGACGGCACGACTGAAGCGGCTGTTGACGAGTATCCGGGATGCCGCCAACGCCGGCGCATAGAGCACACGTTTGATCATCGCGGCGGCGGACTGCTCGCCTTCGTGGACGTGCAGCATCACCGGTCGCCGCGACATCCGACCGATGACCGGCCACAGCGGAACCGTGACGGTGTTCACGAAGACGAGCGCAGGTCGTTCTCGGCGAACCAGCCCCCACGCGGCGAACGTGCCGGACACCGCGTCGCGCACCAGGCGGGGCCATCCGGACGGCTTCATGAGGGCCTTGCGGATCACCAGCATCGGAATTATCGCGACCTCTGCTCCGGCATCCTCGAGGCCCTGCACCAGCGGCCCGGCCTGCGGCACGGCCACCACCACCCGGTCGGCGACCTCGACCAGCGCGGCGACGGTGTCGAGGAAGACGCGGTCGGACCCGTACAGTTCGGCGCTCGGATGCACAGCGAGCACCACTCGCCCGGATCCGCCGCTTCTCGCACGCCGCTTCACGCCGCACACCGCCGCGGCCGGAAGACGGCGAGGGTGGGTGATACTGGCAGAGGAATCGGGGGAGAGGCGTCGTGGAACAGCGGATTCTGTTCGTGTGCCTGGCGAACCAGTGTCGCTCCCCGACGATGGCGCTCGCGTTCGGTGCCGCGCTCGCCGACCTCGGTGGCCCGGTCTGGGACGTGTCCAGTCGAGGCACGCATGCCCGCAGCCCCCGCGCGATGTGCACGGTGGCGGCATCGGTCTTCGAGGACGACGATGCGCTCGCCGCTCGCGCGCGCGAGCACCGTTCCCAGGCCATCACCGGCGAGGACATCGACGCGCATGCGCTCATCATCGCCGCATCGCGGGCTGAGCGCGCATCGATCGCGCGGCTGCGCCCCGACGCCCGCGGACGCGTCTTCACCTTGCCCGAGGCCCTGCTGCTCGGAAGCGGCAGGTCGCTCGAAGCCAGCGGCCCCCGTCGCGCAGCGAGCCGGGCCGCCGCGCCCTTGACGTCGTACGCCGCGTTCCTGGACCGTCATCGCGGCCTGCTCCCGAAGGTCGACACTCGTGATCGTCGGCGCAAAGCGGTCCATGAGCTCGACATTCCCGACGCGCACCACTGGAAGCCGTCGCAGCACCTGTCGATGCTGCAGGACCTGCGCGGGACGGCGGCGGCGTTCGCCCAGAACCTGGATGCCTTCGTCCGCACCTGACGTGGCATCCACTACGACGCCGCTCGCCGCGGGAGCCGCGTGCGCGCGGCCTGCGCGGTCCACTCGAGCAGGAAGCGCCGCCGGAGAGCGGCCGTCTCGCGACGGTCGCCGACGATTCCGCGCTCGATCCAGAAATCCGCAAGCTCGGCTCGGGCGGCTCGGGGCAGCCGGCGCAGCGCGCGGCGGTGGACCCCGAAGGCGGGGGCATCCGTCCGACGCGCCTGTTCGATCGCGCGGCGAACGCCGGCCAGGTCAGCGGCGCCACCCCAGATGGTGGGTGCCTGAATGGGGTCGGGGTCGAGGTAAGTCGCCCATCCTCGTTCGCGCAGCAGCCAGCCGGAGTAGAGGAAGAACTCCGAGAGATCGTTGTCGACGAACTCGTGCGCGAAGCGCGCCACCGAGCCGTGACCCACGTCATCGACGACCGCGCGGGCCACCTCGGTGTTCATGACGAAGGGTGTCGCCGTGCGCGGGAAGCGCGTGACCGCCGGCTCGACCTCCAGTCCGAGGTACCCCAGCGTGGTGCGCAGTTTGGGAAGCAGCGGGTGCTTCTCGTAGGAGTGCAATCCGGCCCGCGCGCGCCCGTCGGCGGAGAGGAAGTCCGACGCGGTCACCGGCCGGATGAAGTGATTCTTCGCGTCCAGCAGCACGTAGTGCGGGGTCGTCACGGCCGAGGAGATCGCGAGCTTGAGCACCTGCTGACCGATCCAGCCGCTGGTCGCCGGCAGCGCGGTGACCTCCGCCGACGGCACGAATCGCACCCGCGCGGCGGCCTCGCCAAATGCCTCGTGCATCCGCGTGAGCCGCGACCCGGTCAAGGCAGGACTGCCGTTGTCGATCACGATGAGTTCCCGGATGTCCGCTCGCCCGGCGTGCGCGGCGACCGATCGGGCCTGGATCTGCTGCAGCACATCTTCAGCGCGATACGTCACCGAAACGAGCGTCAGCGCCCGCGCGTCCTGCGCACCGTCCACGACGATCCCCCGCCCGATGACACGCTCGCTGCGCGCACGTTGGTCATGCTCTCACAGCGCGTGCGACGCCGGGACGGCCTGATGACCGGGCCATTCCGCCGACCGCCGCGTCGCAGTCCGCGCGGTGGGGTGCACCGAGTCGCCGTCCGCGAGTCGTCGCGCCAGGTCCTCGTACGCGTCGGCCACCTCGTCCCACGTGAAGGCCGAAGCCGCCCGGCGCTGCGATGCGTCGGCGGCGGCCGTAACGCGCGTGGCGTCCGCCTCGGCGGCGACGATCGCGGCGCCCGCCTCCGCGGCATCCGCGAAGAACCAGCCCTCGCCGTCGAGCACCTCGCGGTTGAAGCCGACGTCGTAAGCGACGACCGCGGTCGCGGCACCCATCGCGCGAAGCAGCGACGGGTTCGTGCCGCCCACCGAGTGCCCGTGAACGGAGGTGTAGGCGTGGAAGTAGAGCGCGTCCAGCAGCGCCTGATCGTAGACGCCGCCGAGGAATCGGATGCGCGGATCGTCCGCCGCGGCGGCGTGTACCGCCTGCGTGTACGACGCCGCGTAGGGCGCCGAGCCGACGACGACCAGCGGCTTGCGCGCCGCGCTCGCCTGATACCCCTCGACGATCTGGAGCACGTGGTTCTCGGGCTCGAAACGGGCGACGACGAGGTGGTAGCCTCCCGGCTCGAGCCCGAGGTCTCGGATGCCGCCTTCCGGAGCCGCCGAGAGGATCGGTGCGCCGTAGCGGATCAGCTCGGTGGGCACGCCGAACTGGTGGTCGTAGTAGTCGGCGATGCCGGGCGCGTCGGCGATCAGCGCGTCGGCGCTGCGGACGCCGAACTGCTCGGCCCACCGGTAGTAGGCCTTGCCGCGGGCGCCCCACTTCGACCGGCGCCACTCGAGTCCGTCCATGTGCAGCGCGGTCGGGATGCCGCGGGCGCGCAGCAGCGGAACGAACGGCGAGTTCGCGGCATTGAAGACGAACGCCGCGTCCGGGCGGCGGCCCGCGACGGCGTGAACGGCCGACAGCCCGGTGTGGCTGAGCGTCTCGAGCTGCTTCTGCGCGATGGCCGGCAGGTGCACCAGGTCCATGCCGAGGTACTCGGAGCGGCGGTCCTCGGCGCCCCGGGTGTACACCGTGACGCGGTGGCCGCGCTGCACGAGCCGCTTGCCGACCTCTTCGACAGCGGTTTCGAATCCGCCGTAGGCCGCCGGCACGCCTCGCGTGCCGATCATCGCGATGGTCAGCTGGCGGGTCTCGAGCAGCCCGACCGAGGCGCGGGTGGGTGAAGCGGGCGTGGCGTTCTTCATGAACATGAGGCTCAGTACGCTCCCTCGGGCTTGATCATGACTTTGGCGGTGCGCCACATGATGATGAGGTCGGTGATGACCGACCAGTTCTCGACGTAGCCGAGGTCCAGCCGCACGCTCTCCTCCCAGGAGAGGTTGCTGCGACCGCTGACCTGCCACAGTCCGGTGATGCCCGGCTTGATGTACAGGCGCCGGAAGACGCGCCCGTCGTAGGTCTGCACCTCGCTGGGCAGCGGCGGACGCGGACCCACCACGCTCATGTCCCCGACGAGGACGTTCCAGAACTGCGGCACCTCGTCGAGCGAGTACTTGCGCAAGAATGCGCCGACGCGCGTGACACGGGGGTCCGCCTTGAGTTTGAACAGCGGGCCGGCGCCTTCGTTGGCGTCCATCAGGGCGGTGCGCTCGGCCTCGGCCGTGGTGCGCATCGAGCGGAACTTGACCATCTTGAATTCGCGTCCGTCGCGCCCGACCCGCTTCTGGCGGAAGAACACCGGCCCGCCGTCGTCCGCGGTGATGGCGGCGGCGATGAGAAGGCCGATCGGCGCGAAGACGATCAGCGCCAGCGCCGACACGACGATGTCGAGTGCACGCTTGAGCACGTGGGTGCCGCCCTCGAACGTCGGGATCTTCACCGCGATGAGCGGCAGGCCCTCCACCGGGCGCAGCGAGATGCGCGGGCCGGCGACATCCGCCAGTCCGCTGGACAGCACCAGCTCGGCCGCGGTCCCTTCGAGCTGCCAGCTGAGCCGCTTGACGTAGTCGGCGTCGTCGTGCGGCCGGCTCGCCACGATGATCGTGTCGGCCTGCAAAGCCGCGGCGGCGCCGGAGACGAACTGCGTGTTGCCCATCACCGGGTAGATCGCGTCGTCGACGCGCATCGATGCCTGTTCGGTGTCGTCCATGCTGGCGCCCACGACGAGGTAGCCGAGGGTTCCGCTGGGTCCGAGCGTGCGGATGACGTACTCGACGTCCTCACGCTCGCCCACGACGAGCGCCCGCGACACGTAGTGCCCGTAGGCGCGTTGGCGCAGCAGCCAGCGACGCCAGCTCCAGCGGCCCACCAGCAGCGCGAGCAGTCCGAGCGGAAGCGCGAGCAGCAGTTGCGTTCGGATGCCGTTCCACTGGAATACGACGAAGGCGATGGCCAGGATGCCGAACGCCAGGCCGGTCGCGTGCGCGACGCCCTTGTACTGGGTCGCGCCGGCTGCGGCGGCATCCGCGGCCCGGGTGTTGAACAGCGCCAGCATCAGCAGCCACCCGGCCGCGGTGATCAACGGCAGGCGGGCCAGCACCCACGGATCGTCGGCGAGCACGGCGGGCGAGTCCAGCTGCAGCGAGACGAAGGATGCCAGGCCGCAGGCCATCGCGATGATCGCGATGTCGGTGACGTGGACCAGACGCCGATAGCGGCGCTCCCACAGCTGCCGTCGTTCGAGCGTCGCGGATGTCCGCGGCGTGACGACGGTCCTCGGCAGCGACTCGGCGCCTCGTGGCGCGGCGATCGGCGTGAACGAGCCCAGCGAAAGGCTCGGAGTGAATGCGGTGGCCGCGTCGTCCACGGCGGTCATCGAATGACCCCCGTGACGCGCGTCCCCAGACCGCCTAGGCGGTTGCTCATCGACGTAACCCCAGTTATCCCCAGTAACGGCGGCAAGGGGCCGCCGTGCTATCGCCGATCGTTCACACCTCCCGATCCCACATCGAGAAGCGAAGCGCGCCGGCCTTCACCCCAAATGGAGGTCGGCGCTTTTCCCCAGATACCTTCGGCGATACCAAGGGCGAGTCTATCCTCAATCCGGCGCGTCTGAGAAGGATTCGCCGGCGTCTCGCGGTTTCTTAGGCAACCCCTGAGGTCGCACCGTCGGCTTGAGCCGCCGCTGGGCGAAGCCTCAGACGGCCCAGAGCCGCTCGCACCGGGGCCGCTCAGGCTGAGCGCGAGCCCGGGCTGACACCGGCCATGAGGCGAGGATCGAGCGGTGCTCCCTCGCGGATGATGCTGATCGTCCCGTTCGCCTCGAGCACGACCGCCGTCACCTCGGCGAGATTCCGGATGCCGCCGATGCGCAGCGCTTCCCACAGATGCGCTTCCGAGACCCGGGCCCGCCTCAGGTTTGCTGTGAGCACCTCGGTCCCGTCGATCAGGAGCACCGGCCGCTCGCGCAGCACCGCGGCCCCGATCCGGGTACGGCCGAAGGCATCCGCTCCCCAGCTGAGCGCCACGAGCGTGACGAGCGCGATCACTCCGGCGGCCAGTGTCGGGGTGTAGCCGGTCAGCACCCGCCCGGCGGCCGAACCGATGACCAGCAGCACGGCGACGTCGAACGTCGACACACGCGCCAGCGATCGGGGTCCCAGCACCCGCAGCAGCAGTACCAGTGCGATCGCGATGACGATGGTCGTCACGACGACGACGACGGCCTCCTCGCCGGTGACGCCCAGCTCGTTCCACATAGCACGCTCCAACCTGTCGACGCGGATCCCCAGACCAGCACTCGGAGGGGCGGTTCGCAAGCGGCGGGCGCGACGACCCGCAAGGGGCTGCATCCATGCTCGGATGCTGTCTAGTGTGAGGAACGCACGTACCACGAGGAGGACCCGATGAGCAGCAGCATCCCGGACAAGCCGAGCCAGGCCGAGGGCGAGGACCCGGACCGCCCCGAAGAGGGCGAGGTGCTTCCCGAGGTGGGGCATCCGTCGCAGGCGGAAGGGGAAGATCCCGAACGCCCCGGCGACGGCGAAGACGCCGAACCCGAGCAGTAGTCGTGGAGGAGCGCGAACTGATCGCGCGGTGGACCACGGCGCGCAATCACATCGTGCTGTCGCAGATCGCACCGACGTTCCTGCTCGCGGTGAGCCTCGTTCTGTTCGTGCTCGGCGTTGCGACGCAGCCGGTGGCGGTCCGGCTGGCGATGACGGGGATCCTGCTCGCGTCGGGCATCCTGGGCGCCGTCGTGCAGATCACCGCCGCGAGCGAGGGGCTCGGCGCCGTCCGCGGCCTGGCCGCGCGGCCGGACAGATCGCCCGTCGCGCAGAGCATCGTGGACCTGGGATGGACGATGCAGATCGTCCGGATCGTGACGCCGATCATCTTCCTGGCGGTCTTCGCGGCCGAGATCTGGGCGCTGTTCGCAGCCTGAGCGCGCAACCCCCGCCCGAGCGCCGCAGGCCCATCGGGCGCCGGCGTTCTTCGGCATCCCGCGCCGGCCCTACCCTGGTGCAGGAGCAAGCAGTCGAGCACCCGGAAGGACTCTTGTGGACGAACCCGTCGAGCCCGTCGACACCGAGGAGACCCGCATCGTCGAGCCGCCGGTGGTGACGGCGGCGATCGAGATCACGTACGACGAGCAGCGCTACCCCGCCCGGCCCCGTCGGCTGCGCCCGAGGGATCAGCTGCGCGGCGGATTCCTGCGACGCTTCACCTCCGATCCTCGCACCGCGACCGGAACGAACCCGTCTTACGTCGAGTGGCTGGTGCGTCAGTCGATGCTGAAGGATGCCGACGTGCTCGGGCGCAACCTGTCGGGCAAACCCTCGATGTGGCGCAATCCCTACGCGCGGCCCGACGCGCGGCGCGCGATCGAGACGGCCGACGTGTGGTTCACCGCGTACCCGCTCTCGCTGATCACCCGGCCGGGCCAGTCGTTCCTGCAGGCGCTGGGCGACGAGGCGCTGTGGGATGCCTTCCAGCACGTCGGGATCAACGGCGTGCACACCGGTCCGGTCAAGCGCGCGGGCGGCATCACCGGCTGGCAGCAGACCCCGAGCGTCGACGGTCACTTCGACCGGATCAGTACGCAGATCGATCCGGAGTTCGGCGACGAGAACGCGTTCCGGCACCTGTGCGACGTCGCCGACTCCCACGGCGGCAGCGTCATCGACGACATCGTCCCCGGGCACACCGGCAAGGGCGCCGACTTCCGGCTCGCCGAGATGGCGTACAAGGACTACCCCGGGATCTTCCACATGATTGAGATCCCGCCCGAGGACTGGCATCTGCTGCCGGAGGTGCCCGACGGGCGCGACTCGGTCAACCTCGACCCCGAGCGCGAGCGGGTGCTCAGCGAGCACGGCTACATCATCGGCGAGCTGCAGCGGGTGATCTTCTACACGCCCGGCGTCAAAGAGACGAACTGGAGCGCCACGGCGCCGGTCGTCGGCACCGACGGGGTCGAGCGCCGCTGGGTGTACCTGCACTACTTCAAGGAGGGGCAGCCGTCGATCAACTGGCTCGATCCCACCTTCGCCGGCATGCGCCTGGTGATCGGCGACGCGCTGCACTCGCTCGGCGACCTCGGCACCAGCGCGCTGCGGCTGGACGCGAACGGCTTCCTCGGTGTGGAGAAGAGCGCCGAGGGGATGCCGGCCTGGTCGGAGGGGCATCCGCTCTCGCACGCGGCGAACCACATCATCGCCGGGATGGTGCGCAAGGTGGGCGGATTCACGTTCCAGGAGCTGAACCTGACGATGGAGGACATCCGCGACACCGGTGCCGTCGGCGCCGACCTCTCGTACGACTTCGTGACCCGCCCCGCGTACCACCACGCCCTGGCGACAGGTCAGACCGAATTCTTGCGGCTGGCGCTGGCCACGGCGCTGGATACCGGGGTGGAACCGGTGCAACTGGTCCACGGCATGCAGAACCACGACGAACTGACCTACGAGCTCGTGCACTGGGCCACGACGCACCGCGACGACGTGTTCCACTTCCGCAATCGCGATGTCACGGGTTTCGAGCTGGCCGAACTGGTGCGCGCCGACCTCACCGAGAAGCTCACCGGGGAGGCGGACTACAACCGGGTGTTCACCCAGAACGGGATCGCCTGCACCACGACGTCGCTGATCGCGGCGACCCAGGGTCGCGCGACGCTCGGCGACATCACCGAGGCCGACGTGGCCGGCATCCGCGACGCGCACCTGCTGCTGGCGAAGTACAACGCGTGGCAGCCGGGCGTGTTCGCACTGTCGGGGTGGGACCTGACCGGCACCCTCACGCTGCCCGCCGACGAGGTGCGTGGACTCATCGCATCCGGCGATACCCGTTGGATCGAGCGGGGCGCGCACGATCTGCTCGACGCGTCACCCGAAGCGAACCGTTCGTCGGCGGGGATGCCGCGCGCCCGGTCGCTCTACGGCTCGCTGCCGGCTCAGCTCGAAGAGCCCGACTCGTTCCTGTCCGGACTGCGGGACGTGATCGCCACGCGCCGCGAGTACGGCATCGCGATCAGCACCCAGGTCGACATCCCGCGCGTCGCACACCCGAGCATGCTGGTCATGGTGCACCGGCTCGACGGCGGCGACCCGCTGCTGGCGGAGGACGCTGCGCTGCAGATCACCGCGCTGAACTTCTCCGGCGAGCCGATCGAGGGCACGGTGCACTCGGAAGCCCTGGTGCCCCAGAGCGAGGTCGTGGATGCCGCGACCGGCGAGACGATCGCCCACGTCGACGACCTGCAGAGCTTCCCGCTGGCGCTGCCGGAGTACGGCGGACTGTTCCTGCTGCTCGAGGCGCCGGACCCGGAACCTGAGAAAGAAGGGGCCTGACACGACCCCGCCTCTCCGGGTCGTGCCAGGATTGACCGCCGCACGGAGGGATCGTATGGAAAGCAGGAACTGGGGCGACTTCGCGTTCCCCTCCGCTGTGCCGGGCCGCATCCCCCGCGGCCGACCGACCACCGCGTTCGCCCGGTGGCTGCTGCATGAGACGGTGCAGCCGGTCGGTCCCGAGAGCGACGAGACGGTCGGTTCCAGCAACGCCTGGTGGAAGGTGATGGCCCTCACCGGTGTCGACTACTTCTCGACCCTGTCCTACCTGCCGGCGATCGCGGTGGTCGCCGCGGGGGCGCTCTCGCCGCTGGCGACGCTGGTGATCGTGGCACTCACCCTGCTCGGGATGCTGCCGATGTACCGGCGCGTCGCGCACGAGAGCCCGCACGGGCAGGGGTCGGTGGCCATGCTCGAGCGACTGCTGCCGTTCTGGCGCGGCAAGATCTTCGTCCTGATCCTCCTCGGCTTCGTGGCCACGTCGTGGATCGTGACGATCACGCTGTCCGCCGCCGACGCATCCGTGCACCTGCTGCAGAACCCGCTGCTTCCCGCCGGTCTCGGCTGGCTGCAGGTGCCGGTCACGATCGTGTTGCTGCTCATCCTCGGCGGGGTGTTCCTGCTCGGCTTCAGCGAGGCGGTCAACGTCGCCATCCCGCTTGTGACGGTGTTCCTCGTCCTGAATGCGATCGTCATCGCCGATGGCGTCGTGCAGCTGTTCCTGCATCCGGAGGTCTTCGGCAACTGGCAGGCGGCGCTCCTGCGGGACGGCGGTGGGATCGGAGGGGTGCTCCTGACCACGCTGATCGCGTTCCCGCTGCTCGTACTGGGGCTCTCGGGGTTCGAGACCGGCGTGAGCATGATGCCGCTGATCTCCGCGAGCGGGCAGTCGGCCGCCGAACGGCTGGCATCGCGGATCCGCAACACCCGCAAGTTGCTGACCACCGCGGCCGTGATCATGAGCGTCTACCTGATCACGAGCGCATTCGTCACGACCCTGCTGATCCCGGCCGACAAGTTCCAAAACGGGGGCGAGGCGAACGGGCGCGCGCTGGCCTATCTGGCGCACTTGAACCTGGGGCCGGTGTTCGGCACCGCGTACGACATCAGCAGCATCCTGATCCTCTGGTTCGCCGGAGCCTCGGCGATGGCGGGGCTGGTCAACATCGTGCCGCGGTACCTGCCGGCGTACGGGATGGCCCCGGATTGGACCCGCGCGGTACGACCGGTGGTGCTGGTGTACACCGGCATCAGCGTCATCATCACCATCGCGTTCCGCGCGGATGTGGACGCCCAGGCCGGCGCCTACGCCACCGGCATCCTGGTGATGATGGTCTCGGCCGCTGTCGCGGTCCTGATCGCCTCGATCCGGCGCAAGAGCACGGCCGCGATCGTCGGCTTCTCGGTCGTGACGCTGGTGCTGACCTACGCACTCGTGGCCAACATCATCGAGAAGCCCGACGGCATCGCCATCTCGGGTCTGTTCATCCTCGGCATCGTCGTCATTTCGCTGGTGTCGCGCATCCGGCGTTCCACCGAGATCCGCGCCGAGCGGGTCGAGTTCGACGAGACAGCCCGCAGGTTCCTCGAGGAGTCGCTCGTCTACGACGGCCGGCTGAACATCGTCGCGAACCGTCGTCAGGCCGGCGACAGCGCCGAGTACATCGACAAGGAGAGGACCCAGCGTCGGATGAATCCGGTGCCCGGCCACGCGGACATCCTCTTCCTCGAGGTCGACGTCATCGATCCGTCCGAGTTCCGCGAGGTGATCATGGTGCGCGGCGTCGAGGTGGACGGGTTCCGCATCCTGCGTGCCGACAGCCCCGCGGTCCCGAACGCGATCGCGGCGATCCTCATCGCGATCCGCGACGCCACCGACATCCGCCCGCACGCGTACTTCGAGTGGTCGGAGGGCAATCCCGTCTACCACGTGATGCGCTACCTCCTGCTCGGACGCGGCGACACCGCACCGGTCGTGCGGGAGATCCTGCGTGAGGTCGACTCGGATCCCGCCGACCGCCCGATCATCCACGTGGGCGGCTGAGGTTCCGCCACGCGATCGGCTGCAGGAGCCCCGGCGTTCCTCGTGGTTCTCCGCATCCGGTCCGGGTCAGGGCGCGCGTCGAACGAACGTCTGACGCACCACGCGCAGCAGCCCCAGGAACCCGAAGAAGCCGATCAGGGCGCCGAGCAGGTCGAACAGCGTGACGCTGCCGACCAGCACGGGCCCGGCATCGGTGACGATCAGGACGACCGCGATCACGACGGCCGCGATCGACACGAGGGTGCTGACGAGGTCCGACACGATGCCGCGCAGGAACGGCTGGTCGCCCTGCTCGTCGAACGCGCGCAACCGGATGCTCAGCCTCCCCTCCTCCAGGCCCGTCATGAGCGCGTCCAGTCGCCGTGGCAGGCTGCGCAGCATCTGGAGCCCGACGGCGGCCTGGGCCTGCGCGCCCACCGCGGTGCGCTCGAGCGACAGGTCGCGCCGCAGGATCTTGGGCACGACATCCAGCGCCCGCGCGAGCAGATCGAAGTCGGGAACCAGGACTTTGAGGCATCCCTCAAGAGTGGCGAAGCTGCGGAAGGCCGACGCCATGTCACCGGGCAGCGCGACGCGGTGCTCGCGGATGACATCGATCATCCGCGTGAAGATCGAGCCGCTGCCCGCGGGGCGGTACTTCTCGGAGGTCAGCACGACCCCGACGTCGTGGCGCATCGCGTCGATGTCCACGTCGTCGGGGACGTCGACGATGAGCAGCAGCGCGTCGGTCGCCGCCGCGTCGTCCTCGGCAGCGGCGGCCAGCAGCAGCGCGGTCATCCGCTGACGCTGACTGCGCTCGAGCAGCCCCACCGCCCCGAAGTCGATGAGGCCGAGCGTGTCGTCGTCTCGCAGGATCACGTTGCCCGGATGCATGTCGGCGTGGAAGATCCCGTGCACGAGGATCTGCTCGATCACGGTGCTCATAAGCCCCGTCGCCAGCGCGTCGCGCTCCTGATCCCCCAGCTCGGCCAGTCGCGAGGCCGCTCGGCTGAGGGGTACGCCGTCGACGAGGTCCATCGTGATGACCCGAGCGGTGGATGCCTCGGGGTAGAGCGTCGGCACTGCGATCGGGATGGCGTCCGCCCCCTGCGATTCGGCGATGACGGCGAGGCTGCGCCGCAGCATCTCGGTGTTGGTGGCCTCGATGCGGTAGTCCAGCTCGTCCAGCAGCGTGACGGTGAATCCGTGGGCCACCGATTCCAGGCGCATGTTGCGGCCGAAGCGCGTGCGGGTCTCCGCGCGGTGGGCGAGCCGGAGCACGATGTCGACGTCTGCTTCGACCTGCGTGCGGGCGGCGGGCCGCTGCACCTTCACCACAACAGGCGTCCCATCGCGCAGCTGGGCGGTGTGCACCTGCGCGACGGATGCCGCGGCCAGCGGCTTCTCGTCGATGGCGGCGAACACGGCATCCAGCGGCTGGGTGATCTCCGCTTCGAGCACGCCCCGGATCGCCTCCCACGGCAGCGCGGTGGCGCCGGACTGCAGCGACGCGAGGGCGCTGAGATACGGCTCGGGGATCAGGTCCCGCCGTGTGGACAGCACCTGGCCGAGCTTGACGAACGTGACGCCCGACTCGTTGATGGCGGCGACCATCGTCTGCGCGCGCTGCTGGCTGGTCGTCAGTTCCTGCTGCGCTCCCGAGCTGCCGCCGAAGATCCACCCGGCGCCGTGCTTGGACGCGATGGCCAGGATCTGGAAGTAGCGGCGTGAGCGCTTGTTGCGCTTGATCGCCGCGCGGAAGACGTCGATCGGGTTCGGCAGCGGCCGGGTCGGGAAGATCGCCTCGAGTCCGACGAGCACCGCGACGCCCAGCGCGAAGACCCACGCGAGTGAAAGCACGATGATCGCGATCGCGACGAAGGCCGTGCCGAGGTCTTGGGTCTCTCCGCTCGGTCCCAGGATCCGGGTCGTGTCGAGCACCCATGAGGCGAAGGGGAACCCGGTGAACACGATCAGCAGGCCGACGATGATGCTGCGTGGCCACCCGACCGGCGTGTCGAGGATCCGCCGCGCCACGAACCCGGCGAGCACCGCGAACAGGACGGCGACGACGAACGTCAGGATGTCCTCGAACACGTCTCATCCCCCTGCCGGCGGGGACGTGCGCCGCCGCCTGCGGCACAGACTATCGGCCGGCTTTCGAGGGGGTTCCTAGACGGTGGCTCCGACCGGCATCGATCCGGTGACCTTTCGATTTTCAGTCGAACGCTCTACCAACTGAGCTACAGAGCCGAACGGCATCCACTGCCGCGTCCTCCACGAAAGGCCCTCTGCTGGAGCGGAATCGCAGATTCCGTGGCATCCAGAGGGCCTGTCGCTCGGAGCGACCCTGACGGGACTTGAACCCGCGACCTCCGCCGTGACAGGGCGGCACGCTAACCAACTGCGCTACAGGGCCAGATGTGTGTTCAGTTATACCGGTTCGAGTGACCCCAACGGGATTCGAACCCGTGCTACCGCCGTGAAAGGGCGGCGTCCTAGGCCGCTAAACGATGGGGCCGGGTGAACCCTCCGGCTCACGCTCACCGACGGTCAAGCATACGCAATCGCCTTCTGATCCGCCAATTGCGGGCGCGCCCCGGAGCGGGTCGGCGCGCCCGCGCATCAAGATTGGCGGTGCGCCGCTCTGGGTACAGGAGCACACTGGATGCAGGGGAATTCGTTGCACATGTGACACATGTTGCTACTGTGGTTTGTGTTGTGCCGCCACGAGAGGAGGCGCGGTGACGGGCGAACCTTCTGACGTTGCAGAGGACTGCGGCTGCGCGCCCACTCCTCGGGAGCGCAGCGTGCTGTGGCCGGTGATGTCCCGCCGCGGGGCACTGGCGATCGGCGCGGTGAGCCTCCTCGCGCTCGGCGCTGCTGCGGCCCCGCTGCTGCCGGCGTTCGCCGCGGACTATCCGTCGTGGGACGACGTCCAGGCCGCCAAGGCGAACGAGGCCGCGAAGGCCGACGAAGTCGCCAAGATCCAGGACCTCATCACGAGCCTGCAGAACGAGGTCGTGCGCACGCGCGGCGTCGCCGAGCAGAAGTCGCTGGAGTTCTACGACGCTCAGCAGGCCTACTTCGACGCGGCCTATCGGGCGGACCAGCTGCAGCAGCAGGCGGACGCGCAGGCCGCCAAGGCGGTGGATGCCGCGAACGAGGCGGGCCGCGTCGCCGCGCAGCTGTATCGCAACGGCGGCGACGACACGTCGATGCAGCTGTTCTTCGCGGGCTCCGCGGCGACGGCCGACGACCTGCTCGCGCGACTGGGCACGATGGACAAGCTCCTCGAGCGCAACCAGACCGTATACGCCGCCGCGGTCACCGCCCGCGACTCCGCGAAGAGCCTGAGCGACCAGGCGGCCGTGCAGCGCACCGAGCGCGACCGGCTGCAGCAGGTGGCGCAGGCGGCGATGATCGCGGCGCAGGAGGCGGCCGAGGCCGCGCAGGCGGCGCTGGACACCCAGAGCGCGCACCTGGTCGACCTGCAGGCCCAGCTGCAGGCGCTGCAGGACACGACCGCCAAGACGATCGCCGACTACCAGGCGGGGGTCGAAGCGGAGCGTCAGCGTCAGGCCGAGCTCGCACGCCAGGCCGCGGAAGCGGCTCAGGCGCAGGCTGCGGCCGCGCAGGCCGCCGGGTTGGCCGGCGGCGCCGGGGCCGTCGGATACTCCGGCTGGTGCCGGCCCTCCGCGGGTTTCGAGAGCTCGGGATACGGCGCCCGTGCGTCGCAGTGCGGCCCGCAAGGATGCTCCAGCTCGTTCCACTACGGCGTGGATCTGGCCGACAGCTGCTACTCCGCGATCTTCGCCGCGTGCAGCGGGACCGTCGTCTACGCCGGGTACAACGGCGGATACGGCAACTACATCAAGATCGATCACGGCGACGGCACCGGATCGGGCTACGGACACATCGCCGAAGGCGGCATCTACGTCAGCCGCGGGCAGTGGGTCAACGCGGGCGATCACATCGCCGCCGAGGGGAACACCGGCCGGTCGTTCGGCTGCCACCTGCACTTCGAGACCTACGTCGACGACTACCCCGTCAACCCCGTCGGCTTCATGGCCGACCGCGGGGTCTCTGTCTGAGGCGACCGCGCAGCGGCCCCTCGGTCTCGGGCCGCGCCGCTACAGCGTGACCGGCGCCTCGCCCTCGCCCTGCGTGCGGGTCTGGCCCTCGTGTTCGTCGAAACGCGCGGCGGCCTCGAGGATCAAGCGCTCCGCCTCCGCGGCATCCGCCCACTCATCGACCTTCACCCACTTGCCCGGCTCGATGTCCTTGTAGTGCTCGAAGAAGTGCTCGATCTCCTTGCGGGTGAACTCGGGGATGTCGTCGACATCCTGGATGCCGGTCCATCGCGGGTCCTTGCCCAGCACCGCGACGACCTTGTCGTCGCCGCCGGCCTCGTCGCTCATCTTCAGGACGCCGACCGGACGGACGCTGGCCATGATGCCGGGATACAGGTCGTAGTCCAGCAGCACCAGCACGTCCAGCGGGTCGCCGTCTTCGCCCAGCGTGTTCTGGAAGAAGCCGTAGTTGGTGGGGTACCCGAATGCCGTGTAGAGGATGCGGTCGAGGAAGACCCGCCCGGTGCCGTGGTCGACCTCGTACTTGACGCGACTGCCGCGGGGAATCTCGATGACGGCGTCGTACGCGCCCATGGTGGTGCTCCTTCGAAGACGTGGGATGCCGCCGACCAGCCTACCGGGGCCGTTCCGACCGCCTTCACGAGGGTGCGGTGTGCGAAAAGCAGGGCGGATCGGCCATTGGAACGCTTCAACCGCCAGGAAGTCGCGATCGGCCCTGCTTTTCCTACGCCCCCGTGTCGGCACGGGACAGGTGCGGCTAGCGTATGCGCGTGGCCGAGACGCCGCTGGACCCGGCCGTCGCCGCTGTGCGGCTGGCCGTGCGCCGCGCCCTGGAGCCGCTGCCGCGCGGCTCGACCATGCTCGTCGCGCTCTCCGGGGGCGCCGACTCGCTCGCCCTCGCCGCGGCCGCCGCTTTCGAAGCGCCCAAGCTCGGGATGCCACTGCACAGCGTCACCGTCGACCACGGGCTGCAGCCGGACTCCGCGGTCCACGCGGCTCGGGCGGCCGCGGCGGCGACTGAACTGGGCATCCACGCCCGCGTGATCGGCATCGTGGTGGGCACGGCGGGCGGACCCGAGGCAGCGGCACGCGACGCGCGGTACGCCGCTCTGGCGGAAGCCGCGGTCGACACCGGCGCGGCGGCTGTGCTGCTCGGACACACGCTCGACGATCAGGCCGAGACGGTGCTGCTGGGCCTCGCGCGCGGATCCGGGGCTGCCAGCCTGATGGGCATGGCGATGACAAGGCACAACGATGAGGTGCTGTGGCTGCGCCCGCTGCTGGGCGTGCGCCGCGAGACGACCCGGGCCGCCTGCGTCGCTCAGGGCCTCGACCCCTGGGATGACCCGCACAACGCCGACCCCCGTTACGCGCGCGTTCGGGTCCGGCAGCGGGTGCTTCCGGTGCTCGAAGACGAACTCGGTCCCGGCGTCGCCGAAGCCCTCGCCCGTACCGCCGAGCAGCTCCGGGAGGATGCCGAGGCCTTCGCCGAGATGGTGGACGAGACCATCGAGGACATCGTCGAGCACGCCGACGCCGGTATCTCGGTGTCGGTGGCCGCGCTCGCGGCGAACCCGGCGGCGCTGCGGCATCGCATCATCCGTCACGTCGTCGCGGCGGAGTTCGGCGCGAGCCTGACGCGCTCTCAGACGCTCGAGGTCGCGCGCCTGGTCACCGATTGGACAGGGCAGGGCCCGATCGGCCTGCCGGGATGCTCCGCCCGCCGAGTCGGGGGCCGTATCGAGTTCACCGCCACGCGGTGAGCGCGAAGCGCCTCCCCCGGGCGCAGCTACTTCTTGCCGAAGAGGCCGCCCAGCAGCCCGCCGATGTCGACCCCGCCCCCGGAAGACGCGCCCGAGCCGCCGCCGAGGAGTCCGCCGATGAGGTCGCCGATTCCACCGCCCGCGCTCTGCTCGGTTCCGCTCGCGGACGCCTGGCCGCTGGACTGCCTCTTGGCCAGCATCCCCATCACGATCGGCGCGAGCATCGGCAGCAGCTTGCCGAAATCGATGCCCGCGGTCTTCGGTTCGTCGGAGAGCTTCTGAGCGACCTGCTGCTCCTGGCCGCCGAAGATGTGTCCCAGGATCTTCTGGCCGTCCGCCGTGTCGACGGCGTCCAGGTCGACGTCGTCGCCCGCGCCGGCGTGCTTTCCCAGTGCCTGCTCGATCGCCGCGGACCCCGCCGGGGTCTGCGCATTGTTCTCGAGGCCGGTGAGGATGGTGGCCCCGCCCTCCTGCACGGCCTGTTGGGCGGTGGCCCGATCCACACCGAGTTTCGAGGCGATCTGATCGATCGGCAGCGAGCCGAGCAGATCATCGATTCCGGCCATGATTCCTCCACTCCGGCGGGCGGCGCCCGGTCGAGGCTCAGCATAGGGGCGCCCCTAGACTTCTGGAATGCGTGCGGCCGACATCCCCGACGACATCACGCAGGTCCTCGCCACCGAAGAGGACATCCGGGCCAAGCTCGACGAGATCGCCGCGCGCGTGGCATCCGACTACGCGGGTCAAGACCTGCTGCTGGTCGGTGTTCTCAAAGGCGCGGTCATGGTGATGGCCGACTTCGCGCGGGCGCTGCCGATGGTGGTGCCGATGGACTGGATGGCCGTGTCCTCGTACGGCACCGGCACCCGCTCGAGCGGTGTCGTGCAGATCCGCAAAGACCTCGACACCGACATCCACGACAAGCACGTGCTGATCGTCGAGGACATCATCGACTCCGGCCTGACGCTGCAGTGGCTGCTGGAGAACTTCGCGTCCCGCGGTGCGGCGTCGGTCGAGGTGTTCGCGCTGTTCCGCAAGCCGGATGCTGCGAAGGTGAAGGTGCACTGCCGCTACGTCGGGTTCGACATCCCGAATGAGTTCGTCATCGGGTACGGACTCGACTACGCGGAGCGGTACCGCAACCTGCGCGATGTCGCCGTCCTGGCGCCCCACGTGTACAGCTGAGCGTTCAGCCGTGGGCGAATGCACAGTCTCGCCATAGGCAGCCCGCGATACCCTGAAATCCACGCCGCCCGAGGCGGATCGTCGACGAAAGGGCACGGGGCGCCGCCCCCACCATGGACTTCAAGAAGATCACCCGCAACCCGCTCATCTATGTGCTGCTGATCGGGATCTTCCTCATCGTGGGCTTCTCGCTCATCTCCAGCCTCGGCGGGGCCAAGCAGATCTCCACGCAGGAGGGTCTGCAGCTGCTCAAGGGCGACACCGTCACGCAGGTCGTGAACACCGACGGCGACCAGCGGGTCGACATGAAGCTGTCCACCGCCTACCAGGGCTCGTCCGAGGTGCAGTTCTACTACGTGTCGGCGCGCGCCGACGAGGTCGTGCAGGCGATCACCGCCTCCGACCCGCAGGACGGGTTCAACGACGCCGTGCCGCGCGCGAGCTGGTTCGACGGTCTGCTCCAGCTGTTCGTGCCGATGCTGCTGCTCGGCCTGCTGTTCTGGTTCCTGCTGTCGTCCGCCCAGGGCGGCGGCAGCAAGGTGATGCAGTTCGGCAAGTCGCGAGCCAAGCTCGTGACCAAGGAGACGCCGACGGTCACCTTCGGCGACGTCGCGGGCGCGGATGAGGCCATCGAGGAGATGCAGGAGATCAAGGATTTCCTGAAGGATCCGGCGAAGTTCCAGGCGGTCGGTGCCCGCATCCCGAAGGGGGTGCTGCTCTACGGCCCTCCCGGCACCGGCAAGACGCTGCTCGCGCGCGCGGTCGCGGGCGAAGCGGGCGTGCCGTTCTATTCGATCTCGGGCTCGGACTTCGTCGAGATGTTCGTCGGCGTCGGCGCGAGCCGCGTGCGAGACCTGTTCAACCAGGCGAAGGAGAACTCGCCGGCGATCATCTTCATCGACGAGATCGACGCCGTCGGCCGGCACCGCGGTGCGGGCCTGGGCGGCGGCCACGACGAGCGCGAGCAGACGCTGAACCAGATGCTCGTCGAGATGGACGGATTCGACCCGAAGGCGAACGTCATCGTCATCGCCGCCACGAACCGTCCCGACATCCTCGACCCGGCGCTGCTGCGTCCCGGTCGATTCGACCGGCAGATCGGGGTGGATGCCCCGGATCTGCAGGGGCGCAAGCGCATCCTCGAGGTGCACGGGCGGGGCAAGCCGCTCGCCGAGGGTGTCGACCTGGAGGTCGTGGCGCGCAAGACGCCCGGGTTCACCGGCGCCGACCTGGCGAACGTGCTGAACGAGGCTGCGCTGCTGACCGCCCGCTCGAACGCGCAGCTGATCGACAATCGCGCGCTCGACGAGGCGATCGACCGTGTGATCGCCGGCCCGCAGCGGCGCACCCGGGTGATGAAGGACAAGGAGAAGCTCATCACCGCCTACCACGAGGGCGGACACGCCCTCACGGCGGCGGCGATGAACCACACCGACCCGGTCACCAAGATCACGATCCTGCCGCGCGGCAAGGCCCTCGGGTACACGATGGTGCTGCCGCTGGATGACAAGTACTCGGTCACCCGCAACGAGCTGCAGGACCAGCTCGCCTACGCGATGGGCGGCCGCGTCGCCGAGGAGATCGTGTTCCACGATCCGACCACCGGGGCGTCGAACGACATCGAGAAGGCGACCAGCATCGCCCGCAAGATGGTCACCGAATACGGCATGACCGCGGAGGTCGGCCCCGTCAAGCTCGGCTCGTCGTCGGGTGAAGTGTTCATGGGTCGTGACATGGGACACGGGCGCGACTTCTCCGAGACGGTCGCCGAGCAGGTGGATGCCGAGGTGCGTGCCCTCATCGAACAGGCGCACAACGAGGCTTACCAGGTGATCAACGACAACCGCGACGTGCTGGATCGACTGGCCCTCGAGCTGCTCGAGAAGGAGACGCTCGACCACCTCGAGCTGGCCGAGATCTTCGGCGACGTCAGGCGGTTGCCCCCACGGCCGCAGTGGCTGTCCAGCAGCGAGCGCCCCGTCTCGGCGTTGCCGCCGGTGGATGTGCCGCGCCGACAGGCGCCCGTCGGCGTCGCCGCGTCGACCGAGGCCGAGACCGCTGCCGAGAAGGCGCCGCGGCGCCGGCCGACCGGACAGGCGCGACCGGCGACCGCGTAGGCTCGGCGTGTGACCGTCGACAAGCGGCGCGTCGCCGCGGCGGTGCGCGAGATCCTGCTGGCGATCGGCGAAGACCCCGAGCGGCCGGGGCTGAAGCTCACCCCGGAACGGGTCGCAGACGCGTACGCGGAATTCTTCGCGGGGGTCGGTGAGGATCCGGCGGCTCCTCTCGCCCGGACGATCTCGATCTCGCACGGCCCGGCACCGGAGACCACGCCGTCCGGTGCGGTGATGCTGCGCGACATCCACTTCCGATCGGTCTGCGAGCACCACCTGCTGCTGTTCCGCGGCAGGGCGCACATCGCCTACCTCCCCGGCGAGCAGGTGGTCGGGCTCGGCGCGCTGCCCAAGGTCGTCGACATCCTCGCCGCGCGACCGCAGGTGCAGGAGCGGCTCGGCGAGCAGATCGCCGACACGATCGCCGGAGCGCTGGATGCCCGCGGGGTGCTGGTGGTGCTGGATGCCACGCACGGCTGTGTCACGATGCGCGGCGAGCGCCAGCGCGAGGCATCCACCGTCACCGTCGCCGCCCGGGGGGAGCTGGCCGAGCCCGCCGCACGCGCCGAGCTGATCGCCCTCATCACCGCGCCGCGGGCACTCGGACACGCTGAGGACATCGGATGACGCTCATCATGGGCATCGTCAACGTGACGCCCGACTCGTTCAGCGACGGCGGCCGCTACATCGACGCCGACGCCGCGATCTCCCGCGGCCTGAAGCTGCGTGCCGACGGCGCGGACCTGCTCGATGTGGGCGGCGAGTCGACCCGCCCCGGTGCCGAGCGCGTCCCGCCCGACCTCGAGCAGGAGCGGGTGCTGCCGGTCGTCGAGGCGCTCGCCGGGGGCGGGGCGGTGGTGAGCATCGACACCATGAACGCCGCGACCGCGGTCTCGGCGGTGGATGCCGGAGCGCGCATCGTCAACGACGTGTCGGGCGGCCTGTCCGATCCCGAGCTGTTGCCGGCGGTGGCGGCAACCGGCGCCGACGTGATCCGCGGGCACTGGCGCGGGCCGTCGGCGGACATGTACGCCGGGGCGGATTACGGCGACGTCGTGCGGGAGGTGGTCGCCGAGCTGCGGTCGCGGCTCGCGGCCGCCGCGGCAGCCGGCATCCCGCCGTCGCGCGTCGTGCTCGACCCGGGCATCGGATTCGGCAAGCGCGGCGCCCATAACTGGGACGTGCTGCGCGCGCTCGGCCACCTCGTCGCGCTCGGCCCGCGGGTGATCGTCGGCACCAGCCGCAAGCGGTTCCTCGCCGATGCGCTCGGCGACGACGCATCCGAGAGTCGACGCGACCTGGCGACCGCCGTCACGAGCGTGCTGGCGGCGCAGGCGGGCGTCTGGGCCGTGCGTGTGCACGATGCCGCGACGACGCGTGACGCACTGCGCGTGGCCGGATGCTGGGAGGGTTCGTGGACTTCGTAGACGAGATCCGCCTCACCGGCGTGCGCGCGTTCGGCCACCACGGCGTGCTCGAGCACGAACGGCGCGAGGGTCAGGAGTTCATCGTCGACACCACGCTGATGCTGTCGACGCGCCGGGCCGCCGAGACCGACGACGTCGCCGACACGGCGGACTACGGCGAGATCGCGCAGCGCATCGTCGCGCTGGTCGGCCGCGATCCGGTCGACCTCATCGAAACGCTCGCCGCCCGCATCGCCGACGATCTGCTGCGCGATGGGCGCATCCAGCTGGTCGCCGTGACGGTGCACAAACCGGCCGCGCCGATCGCGGTGCCGTTCGCCGACGTGTCGGTCACGATCCGTCGCGGTCGCCTGGACGGGCCACGATGAACCGCCGGCTGGCCGAGGGCTACTCGGGCGAGATTCCGCGCTCGCAGCGCGCACCGGTCGATGCGGTGGTCGCCCTCGGGGCGAACCTCGGCGATCGCGTCGCGACGCTCGAGCAGGCTGTCGTCGAGCTGACGCGCCTGCCCCTCGTCGACGCGGTGCGCGCATCGGCACCGATGGAGTCGATCGCGATCACCCCGGCGGGGCCGGACCCGGCGGCACCGGTCTACCTCAACGCGGTCGCGCTGGTCGCGACCCGCCTGGCGCCGTCCGTGCTGCTCGGCTACCTCCACGCGATCGAAGAGCGCCACGGCCGTGAGCGCCGTGAGCGGTGGGGCGACCGCACGCTCGATCTGGATCTGATCGCGTACGGCGACGTCGTCAGCGCCGATGCGCGTCTCGTGCTGCCGCACCCGCGAGCCGCCGAGCGCGACTTCGTGCTCGAGCCGTGGCTGTCGCTGGACCCGGATGCGGTGCTGCCGGGCGCGGGACGCGTCGACGCCCTGCTCGCGCGACTGCGGGAACGGTCGTGAGGCGCACCGGCCCGACGGCGCTCGTACTCGCGGCGATTCTCGGTTTGGGCGCCGGCTTCCTGATCGATCAGCTGCTGACTGCCGCGGGGCGCGCCACCTTGAATCCCACCGTCGCGTTGTCGCTGCTGCTGATCGCGATCGGGGTGGTCGTGCTGGCGCTGGCGATCCCGATCCGCCGCGCAACCCGAGGCGCGTCTGGCGCTCCGGTCAACCCGTTCCGGGCGCTGCGCATCGCCGTGCTGGCGAAGGCGTCCAGCATCCTGGGCGCCGTGGTCGGGGGCGCGGGGATCGGGCTGCTGCTGTTCCTGCTGACGCGTCCGGTGACACCGTCCATAGAATCGTTGGGCACGGTGGCCACCCTCGCCGTGTCGGCGGCGCTCCTCATGGTCGCGGGGCTGATCGCGGAGCAGCTGTGCACGATCCGGAAGGACGACGATGACGAACAGCCCGGAGCAGACGACCCCGGCTTTCCTCCCCGCGTCCACTGACGCCGGAACGCCGGATGCCGCGTCGATCGCGCCGGCCGCGGCCGAGGCATCCCTCGATGTCGGCACGTTCGACCGGGTACTCGAACCCCGCAGTACGAATCGTCTCGCCCTCGGCGACGGCCGCTGGCACCAGCTCGCGCGGGCCTACGTCGTCGTGCGGCTCATCTCGATCGGGATCCTGTTCTTCGTCGTGCTGGCCGTCGCGCTGGGCCTGGCGTTGCTGGCCCGTCAGATGGGGGTGTGGATCCCCGCGGGCATCGGGCTGGTGCTGATCGCGTGGGCGTTCGCGATCACGCCCCGGCAAGCACGGGCGACGGGGTACCGATTGCGCGACGACGACCTGGTGTTCCGGCGCGGCATCCTGTGGCAGCGGATGGTCGCCGTGCCGTACGGGCGGATGCAGCTGGTCGACATCACTCACGGCCCCCTGGACCGCGCGTTCGGCATCGCGCAGCTCAAGCTGGTCACCGCCGCCGCGTCGACGGGCGTGGTCATCCCCGGGCTGACGCAGGCGTCGGCCGAGCAGCTGCGCGACACGCTCATCGAAGTCGCCGAGACCCGACGGACGGGTCTGTGACAACGAATCGCGGACCGTTCGACGCACCGCCGCCCGCGGGCGTGGCGGTGCCGATGCCGCCGCCGGCCGGTACGGCGGTGCCGATGCTTCCGCCGGCCAGCCCGGCCACGCCGCGCCGGCCCGTGACCCGCTCGCCCCTGAGCGACGGCGAGTGGCACCGGCTGCATCCGCTGACACCGCTGCTGCGCGGCGGGCTGTTCCTGGTGGTGATCTTCGGAATCGTCATCGCGAACCTGCGCGAACGGATCGTCGACCTGTTCCTGCCCCTGCTCGTGCCCGACCTGCCCGAGGTAGACATCGAGACCGGCGACCCCGTCGACTACGTGGTCGACCACAATCTCGTCCTGGTCGCCGCGCTCGCGGTGCTCGCGCTCGCCGTCTTCCTGGTCTCGCTGTTCTACCTGTCGTGGCGGTTCCACACGTTCCGCATCACCGGCGACAACGTGGAGGTGCGCCAGGGCGTGCTGTTCCGCAGCCAGCGTCGTGCGCCGCTGGACCGGGTGCAGGGGGTGAACCTGACCCGGCCGTTCGTCGCGCGCCTGTGCGGAATGGCGAAGCTCGACGTGGTCGGGGCCGGATCCGACGCGAACGTCAAGCTCGAATACCTCTCGACCGCCAACGCCGAGCAGGTGCGCGCCGACATCCTGCGGCTCGCATCCGGCCGTCGCCTGGCCGAGGAGCGTGCCCGGCAGGCCCCGGTCTCGCGGACCGCCGCCGCCGCCACGATGGTGACGGATGCGCTCAACGGCCTGGTGCTCGGGCCCGAGGAACCGGTCGATGAGCCCGAGTCGGTCGTGTCGATCCCGGTGATCCGGCTGGTCCCATCCCGCATCCTCGACGGGTCGCTGCTGACGCTGCTGGTCTTCGCAGCGCTGATCATCTGGGGGTCCATCGCCGGAACGCCGTGGTTGCTGCTGTCGTTCATCCCGGCCGCCATCGGCTTCGGCGGTTACTGGATCCGCACCACCCTCAAGTCGCTGCGCTACTCGATCGCCCCCACCCCGAACGGCGTGCGCATCACGTTCGGACTCCTGACCACGGTCACCGAGATCCTGCCGCCCGGGCGCGTGCATGCCGTGGAAGTCACCCAGCCGTTGCTGTGGCGCGGCTTCGGGTGGTGGGCGGTGACGGTCAACCGCCTGCACGGCGGCAACGGCAGCGCCGGCAACGCCGAGCAGTTCTCCAGCGTGCTGCCGGTCGGTGACCGCGCGGATGTGGAGCGTGTGCTGCGGCTGCTGCTGCCCGGGCTCGATGAGCGGGAGTGGTCGAACGTCTTCGCCAACGGCATCCTGGGTCCGCAGCCCGGCGATCCCTACACGAACACTCCGCGCCGCGCGCTGGTGCTGCGGCCGCTGTCCTGGCGACGGAACGGCTTCCTGCTCGGACCGGACGCACTGCTGCTGCGGCGCGGCTACCTGCACCGCAAGCTCATCGTGCTCCCTCTCGCCCGGATGCAGAGCATCTCGCTCGAGCAGGGGCCGATCGACCGCGCGTTCGCCGTCGCCAGCGCGCACGCGCACACGATCTCGGGGCGGGTGTCGGGCAGGCTGGGAGCGATCGACCGGGATGCCGCGCTGACGCTGTTCACGGATGCCGAAGCCGCGGCGATCGCGGCGGCGGCGGCGGACCGCAGCCACCGCTGGGCCGGTCCCGTCGAGGCGCAGCGATGAACCGCGACGGGCGACTCGGCGTCGGCATCATCGGCGCCGGCCGCGTGGGTCCCGTGCTGGGAGCGGCCCTGGGTGGGGCCGGGCACGCCATCACCGGCATCACCCGGGGATCCGACGACGAGCGCGTCGAGGCGATCCTGCCCGGCGTACCGTTGCTCGACGCCCTCGAGGTGGTGCGCCGCAGCGAACTCGTGGTGATCGCGGTGCCGCACGACGAGGTGCCGGGTCTGGTCAGCGGCCTCGCGGACCTGAACGCGTGGCATCCCGGCCAGCTCGTGATGCACACCGACTCCGGATACGGGCTGGATGTCCTCGCCCCGGCCACCGCACGCGGCGCCATCCCGCTCGCGGTGCATCCGGCGATCGCGTTCACCGGGACGTCCATCGACCTGCGCCAGCTGCACGACGCCTACGCCGCGGTGACCGCGCCCGCCGCGGTGCTGCCCATCGCCCAGGCGCTCGCCGTCGAGCTCGGCTGCGAGCCGGTGGTCGTCGCCGATGAGGATCGTCCCGCGTACGCCGAGGCGATCTCGACCGCCACGACGTTCTCCCGCGCGATCGTGCAGCAGGCGACCGCGCTGCTGTCGCGGGCGGGTGTGGACAACCCGGGGCTGTACCTGTCGGCGCTCGTGCACTCCGCGGTCGATCACGCGCTCAGCGACGCCGTGGACGCCCCCTCCGTCGACCGTCGGATGCAGTAGCGCGAGCGCGCGTCGGGGCCGGGGGAGCCCCGCCGATAAACTGGTGCGACGACCGCCGAGGAGCCCGCACCGATGACCGACATCCCTGTCGACGCGCGCGCGGGCGACCCCGCCGAGCAGGACGTCTCCGAGCAGAAGGCCGTGCGCCTGGCCAAGCGCGAGCGCCTCATGGCGGAGCGGACGGATGCCTCGGGCGGTCCCTATCCGGTCGTCGTGCCCATCACCGACACGATCGGAGATCTGCGGGCGCGGTTCGGCGACCTGGCGGCCGGCGACGAGACGGGCGTCACCGCCTCGGTCGCCGGTCGTGTCGTGTTCAGCCGCAACACCGGCAAGCTGTGCTTCGCGACCCTGCAGGCCGGGGACGGCAGCCGCATCCAGGCGATGGTGTCGCTGGCCTCCGTCGGGGAGGATTCCCTGCAGCGCTGGAAGGAACTCGTCGACCTCGGTGATCACGTCTTCGTCTCGGGCGAGGTGATCTCCAGTCGCCGCGGCGAGCTGTCCATTTTCGTCAGCGCATGGCAGATCGCGTCCAAGGCGATCCTGCCGCTGCCGAACATGTACACCGAGCTCAGCGAGGAAGGCCGCATGCGCAGCCGGTTCCTCGACCTCATCGTGCGCGACCGCGCGCGCGACACCGTCCGCGCCCGAGCCGCCGTCAATGCGAGCTTGCGCCGGACGCTGGACGCGCACGGGTTCGTCGAGGTGGAGACCCCGATCCTGCAGGTGCAGCCCGGCGGAGCCACGGCTCGACCGTTCATCACCCGGTCCAACGCCTTCGACACCGAGCTGTACCTGCGCATCGCGACGGAACTGTTCCTCAAGCGCGCGGTCGTCGGCGGCATCGAGCGCGTGTTCGAGATCAACCGCGACTTCCGCAACGAGGGCGCCGACTCCACGCACAGCCCGGAGTTCGCGATGCTCGAGGCGTACCAGACCTACACCGACTACGCGGG
>CAXTES010000005.1:40151-46322 GCA_964243215.1 uncultured Microbacterium sp.
CGCATCCGACGCACGGCAAGTACGTCGAGGAGCTGTGGGAGCACTTCGTCATGCCGGGCCTGACCCGCCCCACCTTCGTGATGGACTTCCCGGTGGATACCAGCCCGCTGGTCCGCGAGCACCGGTCGATTCCCGGGGTCGTGGAGAAGTGGGACCTGTACATTCGCGGCTTCGAGCTCGCCACGGGGTACTCCGAGCTGGTCGACCCGGTGATCCAGCGCGAGCGGTTCGTCGAACAGGCGAAGCTCGCCGCTCGCGGCGACACCGAGGCGATGCGCATCGATGAGGAATTCCTGCGCGCGATGGAGCACGGGATGCCGCCGATGGGCGGCATGGGGATGGGCATCGACCGGCTGCTGATGGCGATCACCGGGCTCGGCATCCGCGAGACCATCCTCTTCCCGCTCGTGAAGTGATCACGAAGGCTGCATCTCGAGGGATCAGCGGCGTCTGGCCGGCTTCTTCTTGGCGATGCCCGAACGAGACGGTCGGCGATCCCGTGCCGGCCGGTGGAACGCCCAGTCCGGCAGATGACCGGCCGCGACGAACGACAGCACGATCCCGCTGAGCCCGTGTGCGGGCTCGATCTCGCGCGCCGCCGCCGCGTAGTGCTCGGCGTGGGTGGATCTGCCCAGCGCCCACGACAGCCACGCGCAGACCGCGAGCGCCCCTGGCCGCTGCGCGCGCGGCGCCGCCGCCGCGACGTGCCGGACGAGTTCCAGCGCCGTCTCGAGACGCGTGATATCGGGTCGCTCGCCCTCGCCCCACATTCGCTGCGCGAGCCGGTCGGGGTACGCCTCGCCGCCCTCCCACCGCAGCTGAGCATCCAGCGCCTCATCGCCGGCGGCGAATCCGCTGCACCACTGCACGAGCGCCACGTCCCGCACCGCGGGGCGAGCCAGGCACCACACGAGCGCCGCCGCGCGGTAGGCGTCCAGCGTCGCGGGGTCGGCGCGCAGCGAGTCCTCGAACAGCGCCGGCAGATCGTCGAGCAGGCATGCCGCCGCCAGCGCTTCGGGATCGATCCGCGGCGGGGATGCCTCCTCCGACCGATCCGCGTGACCGCCCTCGTCACCGCACAGGAGCCGGATCGAGCTCTCCAGCGACCGCAGTGCTCGGCCGACGCGCTCCTTCTCGACGAGATCGACGACGGGCAGCTGCGCGCCGCTGCTCTGGTCGCCGACCACCGCGGGCAGATCGACCCGCGGCGGCAGTTGCAGATCCTGGAGCGGCCGGCCGAGCGGAGGGCACTGCGGATCGAGGTACGAGCCCCACGCGTCGTCGCCGACGCACAGCGCGTCCGTCACGCCGAGTCCACAGGCATCCGCCCGCGAGACCAGCGCGCGGGCCAGGTCATCGCGAGGGGGCCGGTCCTGGTCGAAGTCCTCGTCGGTGTACACGATCGCGGCCATCGCCTCGGCGTCGGGGATCCGGCAGACCATTCCAATGCACGTCGAGGCGAAGGCGTCCACGTCGGCCTCGTGGGGCGGCAGGTCCAGTCGCATCGCGCCGAGGCTCCGCTTGCCCGCGAAGGGCACCAGCACCAGGCTGCGCGACGGCGTGAACCCCAGCAGCTGCGGGACGAGAGAGAGGAACTGGGCTGCGCCCGCGGCCTTGATGATCGTCGTCATGCACCGATGCTGGCCCCGCCGGCCGGGCCGTGGCGGGTCGGACCCCGGATCGGTGCAACCTGCGTGATCGCACCTTCGAGCGGGGGATCAGGGTGCGTTCACCGCACGTATCCTGGAGCCATGGACTACTGGGCCGCCGTCGTCTGGTCGCTTGCGCCGACCATCATCGTCAGCGCCCTGTTCTTCTTCATCCTCCGCTCGGCCGTCCACGCCGACCGCAGCGAGCGGCGCGTGTACGCCAAGATCGAAGCCGAGGAGCGCGAGAAGCGCGGTTTGCAGGCGCAGGCCCGGGCCGCGGCATCCGACCGTTGACGGCGCTCCCGATACGCTGAGGGGGACTCGGCGGGGGAGGAAGGCGTGCTCAACATCACGTTCGACGCGACGTGGTGGCTCCTGTTCGTGTTCCTCTTCGACGTGTCGGTGCGCATCGCCGCCATCATCATCGTGCCGCGCAACCGTCGCCCCACCGCGGCGATGGCGTGGCTGTTGGCCATCTACTTCATCCCGATCGTCGGGGTGTTCCTCTTCCTTCTCATCGGCACCCCCCGGCTGCCGCGCAAGCGTCGACGCAAGCAGGAGCGGATCAACGAGTACATCCGCGACACGAGCGCGCACCTGGACTTCGGCACATTGCGCCCCAACGCTCCCGACTGGTTCACGTCGCTGGTGACGCTCAACCGCAACCTCGGCGCCCTGCCGCTCGCGGGCGACAACGCCGCGCACCTCGTGGCGGACTACCAGAGCAGCCTGGACAACATGGCCGAGTGCATCCGCACCGCGCAGGAGTACGTGCACATCGAGTTCTACATCCTGCAGGCGGACGTCTCCACCGACGACCTCTTCTGCGCCCTCGAGGAGGTCATCGCCCGCGGCGTCACCGTGCGGGTGCTGCTGGATCACTGGGCCAACCGCGGCAAGCCGTTCTACCGGGAGACGCTGCGGCGCCTGAAGGTCATGGGCGCGCAGTGGCGGCTGATGCTTCCGGTGCAGCCGCTGAAGGGCAAGTATCAGCGGCCCGATCTGCGCAACCACCGCAAGCTGCTCGTCATCGACGGGCAAGTGGCCTTCATGGGGTCGCAGAACGTGACGGATTCCACGTACAACCTCAAGAAGAACATCCGGCGCGGACTTCACTGGGTCGACCTCATGGTCCGGGTCGAAGGGCCGGTCGTGGCGAGCATCAACGCGGTGTTCCTGTCGGACTGGTACAGCGAGACCGACGAGGCGCTCACCGACGAGATCGACCTGTTCGACGTGTCATCCGGGCCGGGCGACCTCGACTGCCAGATCGTGCCTTCCGGTCCCGGATTCGACTTCGAGAACAACCTCCAGCTGTTCCTCGGCCTGCTGTACTCCGCCGAGCGGAAGATCATCATCGTCAGTCCGTACTTCGTGCCCGACGAGGCGCTGCTGCTCTCGGTCACGGGTGCGTGCAAGCGCGGGCTCGAAGTCGAGCTGTTCGTCTCGGAGGAGGGCGACCAGGCGCTGGTGTACCACGCCCAGCGCAGCTACTACGAGGCGCTGCTGCGCGCGGGCGTGAAGATCTGGATGTACCGCAAGCCCTACATCCTGCACACCAAGAGCCTCACGGTCGACGACGAGGTCGCCGTCATCGGCTCGAGCAACATGGACATGCGCTCGTTCGGTCTGAACCTCGAGGTGTCGATGCTGATCCGCGGGGAGGAATTCGTCTCCGAGATGCGAGAGGTCGAGGACATGTATCGCCGCCTCAGCCGTGAGCTGACGCTCGAGGAGTGGCTGAAGCAGCCGCTCCGGTCCACCGTCCTGGACAACATCGCGCGGCTCACCTCCGCGCTGCAGTAGGAGGGTTACCGCCTCGTTATCGGTTTCCCTGTCGCTGTCCAGCGCTGTCGGACAGGATGGTCGCAACCGGTCGTGCGCGCTGCGGCCGCGGCATCCTTTTCTCGTCCAGAAGGCATCCCGATGACACGACGTTCCACCTGTCTCGCCGCGGTAGGCGGACTGCTTCTGCTCGCCGGCGCGCTCACCGCGTGCGCGACCCCGGTCGGTACGGCCCCGTACGGCGGGGGCACCCCGAGTGCGGCACCGTCGTCGTCGGAATCCGCTCCGGTCGACTCGCAGGTGGATGCCGCGTGGCTCGACGGTGGGCGCGTGATCGGGCTGGTGACATCGGGGTCCTCGACGTGCGTGCCGGCCGCCGCCGACGCCACCGTCGCCGGCGGGGTGCTCGCGGTCACCCTGCAGGATCCCGACCCCGACCAGCCGTGCACGCGCGACTACGTACCGCGCGTGACGGTCGTGGAGGCACCGGCCGGTCTCGACCCGACCCGGGACCTGCAGATCGCGGTGTCCGGCTCGGTCGTCGGGACCGGACAGCTCGCCGGTGTCGACGGACTCTCCGGCGGTGGCGACACTGACTACCTCCCCAGCGCCGGCTGGACCGGCCTCGCCGGCCAGTTCGCGATGCTCACCTGGGGATCATCGGGCTGCCCGCCCGTGGTGAAGGATGCCGCGGCAACCGGCCCCGCCGAGGTGACGGTGACGTTCGAGACGCCCCCCGCCGACCAGGTGTGCACCGCCGACATGGCCCCGCGCGCGGCGCTGGCATCCGTCGACGGTCTGACGTCGTCGGGCCCGGTCGAGCTCGTGCTGACGGGTGACTCCTTCGACAGCGTGCGGGTACCGATCATCGGCACGCCCTGAGGCGCCGCCGCGCCTCTCAGCGCGGCCGCGGACGCGTCCGCCTCCCAGAGCGAGATCCTCACCGGGTCGCTTGCGCGATCGTGCGGCGGACGCGTGCGACGAGAGGAGCGGCAGCGGTGAATACGTCGTGCTTCGTCACACGGATGACGCGCCAGCCAGCCTCAGCGAGGCGTTCGTAGCGCGCGATGTCCCTGAGCCATTGTCCGGGGTCGATGCGGTGCTGTTCGCCCTCGTACTCGATCGCGATCTTCAGCTCCGGGTAGGCCTGGTCGACGAATCCGAGGAACTCGCCCCGATCGCCGTGCACGGGCCAGTTCAGCAGTGGCTCCGGCAGACCGGCGTCCGTCAGGATCAGCCGCATCCAGGTCTCGGGACGGGAAGCCGAGCGGGTGCGGACATTCGGCAGCGCAGCGCGTAAAGCGCCGATTCCGACACGTCGCCCTGCGGCGGCGGCGGCGGAAAGCCGAGCTGTCGTCGTGAGTGCGGGCGGATCGTCGGGATGCCATGGCTCGCGCACCGCGGCGTCTCCTGTCGAGACGAGGTCGTATGGGTTCCGCAGCACTGAGCCGAGCATCGCCCATGTGGATGCTGGGCTGGCCACGCGCAGACCGGTTCCGGGATGGGTGACGACCGTCGCGAGTCGGGGATCCACTTCATGACCGCGGACACCGCGGCCGCGCGGATTGCGTCGCGGCGAGTGCACGGCGACGTCGAGGTATCCGTCCGCCAGGACGTGGAGCGGCAGGGGGAGATCCCAGATGACAGCGCTGGTGACGTGGCTGAAGAACTCGTGCTCCGTCATGCGCAATGCGTACGCTCGCGCCTGCCTGAGGTGATGCTGTTGCGGGGTGAGCGTCTCGCGCTGTTCCCGTTCGGGCACCTGACGCACGCCGCGGTACGGCTGATGCAGGGTGCGTGATCGGAGGCGACCGGAGCTGACGCCGGCCGCTCGCGCCTGCCGTACCGCGAACAGCTCGCCAAGCTCGGCCGGAAGGTGTGCGAACGACATGACGGCAGGATGCTCGCGCCGCCACGGTCGGCACGAAGCGGCGGGGGCGATCGGTGGATAAGTGCCTCGATGGGCGTGGATGTCGAGGTGTGGAGGAGACGCCGTTCGCGGCTGTGGCGCGTCGGCCTCGACGGGTCGCACCTTGGTGCGGCTGAGCAGTTGGAGGGCGACTGCGGCGGGGGCTCACCCCCACCGAAATGCGCGGGTTCTCAACATGCCGCGCACTTGGGTGCGGCGGAGCGGTCCCGCGGCCGCGCCACCGCGCTCGCCCGCACCGAAGTGTGCGAAATCCCGCGAGACCGTGCATCTCGGTGCGGGCAAGCAGTGGGAGGCTCGACGAGCGCACTGCGCACGCCACAGGAAGTGAGCGCGACCGTCGAGCGCCACGGGACGAGCGCGCCGGCGGCCGTCGCCGCGCCTGCCCGCCGCTGGTATGCCCATGGCGAACACGGGCGTGCGGCATCCCGGCCCTGGTTAACCTCGTTAGCAAGGCGCCTCCCGCGCGCCGGAGGAGTGCACGATGTTCGAGAGATTCACCGACCGAGCCCGTCGCGTGGTCGTCCTCGCCCAGGAAGAGGCGAAGATGCTCAACCACAACTACATCGGCACGGAGCACATCCTGCTCGGCCTCATCCACGAGGGCGAAGGCGTCGCCGCCAAGGCCCTGGAGAGCCTCGGAATCTCGCTCGACGCCGTCCGCGAGCAGGTGCAGGACATCATCGGGCAGGGTCAGCAGCAGCCGACCGGGCACATCCCGTTCACGCCCCGCGCGAAGAAGGTCCTCGAGCTGAGCCTGCGCGAAGCGCTGCAGCTCGGCCACAACTACATCGGTACCGAGCACATCCT
>CAXTES010000006.1:0-43904 GCA_964243215.1 uncultured Microbacterium sp.
CCCGCCACCCGGATCGCAAGGGCGGCGGAGACGAGCCACACCTGGTCGTAGCCGGTCATCAGCGCCACCGCGAGCCCGATGGTGGTCACCGCGATCGCGCCGTCGGCGCCCATGATGAGGAACTTGCGGTTGTGACGGTCGGCCCACACCCCGCCGAAGATCGACACGATCGCCTGCGGAAGGAAGCCGAAGACCGCCGCGAGGGCCATCACGACGCCGGAGCGGTACTGGATCGTCAGGTACCAGAAGATGGCGTACTGCACCAGCATCGAGCCGAGGAGGCTGACGGTCTGGCCGCCGAGGAACAGGACGACATTGCGCAACCAGCGGGGCGGATCGGATGGGTCGGCCGCGCCGGACGGGTGGGTCGTGGCATCCACGTCGGTCGCGCCTGCCTCGTCCGCCATGTGCCCACCCTCTCACGCGGGTCCGACACCGGCGCGGGCCGGCGCCGACGGCGTCACCGCGCCAGTGGAGGGATCAGCGCGAGCCGTCGAGCAGCTTCCGCACCCCGGTGTCGAGCGCTTCGAGTGCCGTGGCGGCGTCGCGGGCCGAGTCGCTTCGGACGTCCAGGTACGCCTTGAGCTTCGGCTCGGTGCCCGACGGTCGCACCACGACCCGCGAGCCGTCGGCGAGCCGCATCCGGAGCACGTCGCCGGGGGGCAGGCCGTCGACGCCGTCGAGCAGGTCGTCCACCCGTGTCACCGGGATGTCGCCGATGCGGGCGGGATGCCGCGCACGCAGCGCCGCCATGATGGTCGCGATGATCGACAGATCTTCCACCCGCACCGAGATCTGGTCGCTGGCGAAGTGGCCGAACTCGGCGAAGAGCCCGTCGAGCTCATCGGCGAGCGTGGCGCCGCGCTCGCGCGCCTCCGCCGCCATCCCGAGGATCGCGACCGCGGCCGAAATGCCGTCCTTGTCGCGGACCGTCTGCGGGTTCACGAGGTACCCCAGCGCCTCCTCGAACCCGTAGACGAGCCCCGGGGCCCGCGAGATCCACTTGAACCCGGTCAGTGTCGCGAAGAACCGCAGACCGTAGTGCTGCGCGATCGCCTCGAGACCGGGGGAAGACACCAGCGAGCAGGCGAGGCTCGCCCCGTTCGCCGCGCCCGCGTCACGCCACGCCCGCGCGGCACGCCGGCCCAGCAGCAGCCCCACCTCGTTGCCCGACAGCCGGCGCCAGCCGCCGTCCGCCGCGGCATCCGGAACGGCCACCGCGAGCCGATCGGCGTCCGGATCGTTCGCGATCACCAGCTCGGCCCCCGTCTCGCGTGCTCGCTGCACCGCGAGGTCCATCGCGCCGGGCTCTTCGGGGTTGGGGAACGCGACGGTCGGGAACGTGGCATCCGGGGCGATCTGGGCGGTCACGATCGCCGGAGCGGGATACCCGGCCGCCTCGACGACTCGGGCGGCGGTCTCCCACCCGACGCCGTGCATCGCGGTGTAGACCCACGCCAGCCCTTCGGCACCCGCCGGCGCCGGCGCCACCGCGGCGGTCGCGGCCACGTACTCGTCGACCACGGACTCCGGCGCGATGTCGTACGCGATCGAGCGCGGCAGCGTTCGGATGTCGCCGTCGCCGGCGATGCGTGCGATGTGCGCGGCGATCTCGGCGTCGACCGGCGGGACGATCTGCGCCCCGCCGTCCGCCCCACCCAGATACACCTTGTAGCCGTTGTCGCTCGGCGGATTGTGGGATGCGGTGACCATCACACCCGCGTCGGCGGCGAGACAGCGCACCGCGAACGCGAGCACCGGGGTGGGCAGCAGGCGCGGCAGCAGGATCGCCCGCAGGTCGGCGCCGGCGAAGATCTCGGCGGAGTCGACGGCGAACACGTCGGAATTGCGCCGCCCGTCGTAGCCGATCACGACCGTCGGTGCGGCGCCCGGCTCAACGCGGGCGCGCAGGAACGCGGCCAGCCCGGCGGCGGCCTGCGCGACCAGAACGCGATTCATCCGGTTGCTGCCGGCGCCGAGCCGCCCGCGCAGTCCGGCGGTGCCGAATGCCAGGCGCGCGCCGAAGCGGTCGGCGAGGTCGGCTCCGGCCGTGGCATCCCCGTCCGCTGCCCGCTCGAGGATCGCGGTGAGTTCGGCGCGCGTCTCGGGGTCGGGATCCTGCGCCAGCCAGTCCCGCGCCCGCTGCCGGATCGCCCCGGCGTCGTCGACGCCCGGAACGTGCTCGGGCGCCGGCTCGGCCAACCCGTCGGCCGCCGCGGCGCCCTCGAGGAAGCTCACAGCGCCCCGATCACCCGCGCGAGCAGTGACGAGATGACAGGTTCCGCGTCGCGGCCCGCGTCGAGTACCTCCTGGTGGCTGAGCGGAGTGGTCTGGATGCCGGCGGCGAGGTTCGTGATCAGCGACATGCCGAGCACCTCCATGCCCGCCTGGCGGGCCGCGATCGCCTCGAGCGCGGTGGACATCCCGACGATGTGGCCGCCGATCGCCTTGGCCATCCCGACCTCGGCGGGGGTCTCGTACTGCGGACCGCGGAACTGGCAGTACACGCCCTCCTGCAACGACGGGTCGACGGTGTGGGCGATGTCGCGCAGGCGCAACGAGTACAGGTCGGTCAGGTCCAGGAACATCGGTGTCTCCAGCGGCGAGGCGCCGGTGAGGTTGATGTGGTCGCTGATGAGCACGGGCTGACCGGGCCGCCAGCCGTGCCGGATGCCGCCCGCGCCGTTCGTGAGCACCATGATGCGAGCCCCGGATGCCGCCGCGGTGCGCACGCTGTGCACGACGCGGCGCACGCCGTGGCCCTCGTAGAAGTGCGTGCGCGCCCCGATGACGAGCACCCGCTTGCCCCGCGGCGTCACGACGCTGCGCAGCGTCCCGACGTGTCCGGCCAGCGCCGGCGCGCCGAAGCCGGTTACATCGGTCGCCGGAAAGGTCGATGTGGTCTCTCCGATGAGCTCCGCCGCCCGTCCCCATCCGCTGCCGAGCGTGAGGGCGATGTCGTGGCGGCCCACGCCGGTGATCCGGGCGATGTCGTCGGCGGCTTCGGCGGCGATCTCGAACGGGTCGGCGGCGGGGTCGTCCAGCGGGTTCGGGGAGGCCACCGTGGCGGGCGAGGATGTCGGCATCCCCCCACTCTAGGAAGCCGGGGGGTCTCAGGGGGAGCTCCCCTCGGCAGGTGCGGGCAGGGAAGAATGGATGCATGTCCTCACCCAGCTTCGAGCGCACCCAGAGCGTCGCGATCATCGGCGGCGGTCCCGGCGGCTACGAGGCGGCCATCGCGGCCGCTCAGCTCGGCGCGGAGGTGACGGTGATCGAGCGCGCGGGGGTTGGCGGGTCCGCGGTCATCACCGATGTGGTGCCGTCCAAGACGCTGATCGCGACCGCAGACGCGGCCGTCGCGATCTCGCAGGCGAGCGACCTCGGCGTGGTGCTGTACGCCAAGAACGACGACGGCAAGCCGTTGCAGCCGCAGATCGCCATCAACCTGTCGGCTGTCAACAAGCGACTCCTGTCACTGGCGCGTCAGCAGTCCGACGACATGCGCGCGTCGCTGAGCGAGGCGGGCGTGCGGATCATCTCGGGGCAGGGCCGGCTCGAAGGCGAGAACGCCGTGATCGTGTCGACCGAGGAGGGCGGCACCGACTTCGACCGGATCGAGGCCGACACGCTCGTGATCTCGGTGGGCGCTTCGCCGCGCGAGCTGCCCACCGCCGAGCCCGACGGCGAGCGCATCCTGACCTGGACGCAGCTGTACACGATGAAGTCGGTGCCCGAGCACCTGATCGTGGTGGGCTCGGGTGTCACGGGGGCCGAGTTCGCGGGAGCGTACATGAACCTCGGCGCGCAGGTGACCCTGGTGTCCAGCCGCGATCAGGTGCTTCCGGGAGAGGATGCGGATGCCGCGGCCGTGCTCGAGCGCGTCTTCAAGCGCGGCGGCATGGAGGTGCTGTCGAAGTCTCGCGCCGCGAGCGTCGAGAACCTCGGCGACCACGTGGTGGTGACACTCGCGGACGGCCGGACGGTCGAGGGCAGCCACTGCCTGATGGCGGTCGGGTCGGTGCCCAACACCTCGGGCATCGGGCTCGAGGAGGCCGGCGTGCAGATGACCGAGTCGGGGCACATCCAGGTGAACCGCGTGGCGCGAACGTCGGTGCCCAACATCTACGCCGCCGGCGACTGCACGACGTTCGTGCCGCTGGCGTCCGTGGCATCCATGCAGGGCCGTACCGCGGTGTTCCACGCGCTCGGCGACGTGGTCATTCCGCTCGAGCGACGCCGGATCACCTCGAACATCTTCACCGCGCCCGAGATCGCGACCGTGGGGTGGTCGCAGAAGGACATCGAGGACGGCCTGGTCAACGGGATCATTCACAAGCTGCCGCTGACCGCGAACGCCCGCGCCAAGATGATGGGCGTGCACGACGGGTTCGTGAAGATCTTCGCGCTGCAGGGCAGCGGCACGGTGCTCGGCGGTGTGGTGGTGGCGCCGCGGGCGTCCGAGCTCATCTACCCCGTCGCGATCGCCGTCGAGCGCCGCCTCACCGTGGATCAGCTGTCGCGGGTCTTCGCGGTGTACCCGTCGCTGTCGGGGAGCATCACCGACGCGACGCGGGCGATGCACGTGGTCGAGCGCACGGCCGACAGCAACTTCTGAGCCGCCGATGCTGAACCCCGCGGCATCCACCGAGTGCGCCACTTTCCTGCTTCTGCCCGTACAGATCTGTAGCGCGGTAGCAGGAACATGGCGCAGTCGCGCAAATGTGGCGCATTCGCGCCGGCGGGCGGCGGGATGCCTCGCCTCGAGGCTCCGGGCCGTCAGCTGATGGTCAGCAGCTGGTGACCGGCTGAGACCGTGGCGCCGGGCTCGGCGTTGATCGCGCCGATCGTGCCGTCCTTGTGCGCCTGGATCGGCTGCTCCATCTTCATCGCCTCGAGCACGATCACGAGGTCGCCCTTGACCACCGGCTGGCCCTCCTCGACCGCGACCTTGACGATCGTCGCCTGCATCGGAGCCTTGACGGCGTCGCCCGACGCTCCCGTCGAGACCGTGGTCCCGTGCGAGCGCCGCGAGGGCGGCACCGCGGCGGGCCTGCCGCTCGCGGCGGGGGCGGCGACGATGCGGTCGGGCAGGCTCACCTCGAGCCGCTTGCCGCCCACCTCCACCACGACGGTGTGACGTCCCTCCACAGGCGCCGGATCGCCGAGTTCGCCGTCCCACGGCGGGATGTCGTTGACGAAATCGGTCTCGATCCACCGGGTGAAGACCCCGAAATGCCCGTCGGGCGCGGTGAACGCCGGGTCGCGCACCACCTTGCGATGGAAGGGCAGCACGGTCGGCAGGCCGCCGACCTCGAACTCGTCGAGGGCGCGGCGGGCGCGCTCGAGCGCCTCGGCGCGGTCGCGGCCCGTGACGATGATCTTGCCCAGCAGCGAATCGAAGGCACCGCTGACGGTGTCGCCGGCGGTGACGCCGGAGTCGAGGCGGATGCCGGGACCGCCGAAGGTCTTGAAGACCTTGATCGGTCCGGGCTGGGGCAGGAAGTTGCGTCCGGGGTCCTCGCCGTTGATGCGGAACTCCATCGAGTGTCCGACCGGTTCGGGATCCGCGTCCTCGAGCAATCCGCCCTCGGCGATGCGGAACTGCTCGCGCACGAGATCGATTCCGGTGACCTCCTCGGAGACCGGATGCTCGACCTGTAGCCGGGTGTTCACCTCGAGGAACGAGATCGTTCCGTCGGCGCCGATGAGGAACTCGCACGTGCCGGCTCCCACGTAGCCGACCTCGCGCAGGATCGCCTTGGACGCCGAGTACAGCGTGCGGTTCTGCTCCTCGCTGAGGAAGGGCGCCGGCGCCTCCTCGACGAGCTTCTGGTGCCGCCGCTGCAGCGAGCAGTCGCGCGTCGAGACGACGACCACCGTGCCGGAGGCATCCGCGAGGCACTGCGTCTCGACGTGGCGGGGCCGGTCGAGGTACTTCTCCACGAAGCACTCGCCGCGCCCGAACGCGGTGATCGCCTCGCGGGTCGCCGACTCGAACTGCTCGGGCACCTCCTCGAGCGACCGCGCCACCTTCAGTCCGCGTCCGCCGCCGCCGTACGCCGCCTTGATCGCGATGGGCAGGCCGTGCTCGCGGGCGAACGCGACGACCTCGTCGGCGCCCGACACGGGTCCGGGAGTCCCCGGCGCGAGCGGTGCGCCGACCTTCTCGGCGACGTGCCGCGCGGTCACCTTGTCGCCGAGCGCCTCGATGGCCTCCGGCGACGGGCCGATCCAGGTCAGGCCGGCACCGATCACCGCGCGAGCGAAGTCGGCATTCTCGGCGAGGAATCCGTATCCGGGATGCACCGCGTCCGCGCCCGATCGCCGCGCGACCGACAGGATCTTGTCGATCGACAGGTACGTTTCGGCGCTCGTGGATCCGTCGAGCGCGTACGACTCGTCGGCGAGTCGCGCATGCATCGCATCGCGGTCCTGGTCGGCATAGACCGCGACGGACGCCTTGCCCGAGTCGCGGGCGGCGCGGATGACGCGGACGGCGATCTCGCCGCGGTTGGCGACGAGCACCTTGGCGATTTCGGGCATGGATGCCAGCCTATCCAGCGGGCACAGGGGCCTTTTGAGTGCCCCGCACAAGAAAGCCGCGGAAACGTGGGCGGAACTCTACGACGGCCAGAGGTCCGTCCAGGTCACGCCGAGCTCGCGCGCGAGCCGCCGCAGCGTGGACAACGACATCCCGACCACCGTCGAGGGGTCGCCCTCGACCCGCGTGATGAACGGGCCGCCGAGGCTGTCGATCGTGAACGCCCCGGCGACGTGCAGCGGCTCGCCCGAGGCCACGTACGCGGCGACCTCGGCGTCGGTCACGTCGGCGGCGAAGGTGACGGATGCCTCGGCGACCGCATGCGCCTCGGCCGCGGCGGCATCCGGGGCGAGGCGGAAGACGCTGTGCCCGGAGTGCAGCACGCCGGTGCGGCCGCGCATCGCGTGCCACCTCGCCGTCGCCGCCTCGCTCGATCCGGGTTTGCCGAGGACCTCGCCGTCGATCTCGAACATCGAGTCGCCGCCGATGACGATGCCGTCGAAGCCGGGGTCCTCCACCGAGAGCCGGCCCGCGACGTCCGCCGCCTTGCGCCGCGCCAGCAGCAGGACGTGCTCGGATGCCGCGAGCCGGCGCTCCTCGGCGGCTTCGACGGCCGAGATCACGGCATCCTCGTCGACATCGGGCGCGGCGACCTCGGGATCGATGCCCGCCTGACGCAGCAGCATCAGCCGCGCCGGCGAGGTCGAGGCCAGGCACACGCGCATGCGGTCAACGCTATCCCGCGTGCACAACTCATCAAGAACGGTCACCTCCCGCTCGGATCGTCCCGGAATTCCGCGGATGGCGACCACGCCGCACTCGAAATCGATGAGTTGTGCACGGCGCGGCGGCGCACCGCGACCGCCGCCCCGCTGTGGGAGGCTCGACGGGTGGAGCCCGGCGACCTCGTGGACCTCGACATCACCGGGATCGCGCACGGCGGCGTCTTCGTCGCGCGGCACGAGGGACGCGTCGTCTTCGTCCCCGACGCGATACCCGGCGAGCGGGTGCGGGTGCGGCTGACCGACACCGGACACCCGTCGTTCTGGCGCGCCGAGGCGCTGGAGGTGCGGGATGCCTCGCCGCACCGTCGCGCCCACATCTGGCCGCAGGCCGACATCGACGTGCCGCCCGAGGACCGGCCCGGTGGCGCCGACTTCGGGCACATCGACCTCGCGCATCAGCGACAGCTCAAACGGGACGTGCTCGTCGACGCGTTGCAGCGCCTTGGCGGCATGGATTCCCCCGTGACGACCATGGCCCCCGCGCTGCCCATCCCCGGCGATTCCGAGGGGGCGGTCGCCGAGGAGGCGCCCGACGGCACCGGCTGGCGCACGCGCGTCAGCCTGCACGTCGACGCCGCCGGCCGCGTCGGGCCGTTCGCTGCGCGCAGCCATCGCGTCATCGCGATCGACGACCTGCCGCTCGCGACAGCGGCGATCGAGCGCGCGGCGCGAAATCTCACGGGTGACGAGCCGGGACGCATCGACCTCGTCCAGCCGGCCGATGGGCGCGTGCGTGTCCTCCCTCGGCCGCGGGTGCCGCGCGGCCGGCGCCGGGGCACGCACCGGAATCCGCCCGACCACCGCCCCGACCCCGCCCGCGAGGTCGTCGTGGAGCGCGTCGGAGACCGGGAGTTCCGCCTCGAAGCCGGCGGCTTCTGGCAGGTGCACCGGCTCGCCGCGCACACCCTGGTCCAGGCCGTGGCGTCGCGGCTCGACGGGATGGTAGACCCGGATGCCGAGCACCTCGACCTCTACGGCGGGGTGGGGCTGTTCGCCGCGACGCTCGCCGGGCTCGGTGCCGCGCGGGTCACCAGCGTGGAGTCCGACCGCCGCGCGACCGAGCACGCCCGCACGAACCTCGCGGAGTGGCCCGGCGCGCACGTCGAGACCGGACGCGTCGACGAATGGATGCAGCGGCTGCGGGCCGAGGCATCCACCGGCCGCCGCGAACGCCTTTCGCGCGGCGTGGTGCTGCTGGATCCGCCGCGCTCGGGCGCGGGACGCGACGTCGTCGAATCCGTGATCGATCTCGCACCGGCGACGGTCGTCTACGTCGCCTGCGACCCGGTCGCGCTCGCCCGGGATGTGAAGACCTTCCGCGCCGGCGGGTATGAGACGGCGCAGGTCGACGCGTTCGACCTGTTTCCCAACTCCCACCACGTCGAGGCCGTCACGGTCCTGAACCGGGATCACGCACCGCGCTAGCCTGAACGCATGACGCGCGTCGCCCTGATCGACGACCACGAGTCGGTCCGACTCGGGCTCGAGGCGGCCTGCATCCGAGCGGCTCACACCGTCGTCTTCTCGGGCGCGACCGTCACCGACTACCTCGACTGGCGCGCGTTCAGCAACTCCTCGCCGGCCGACGTCGTCGTGCTCGACCTGACGCTCGGGGACGGTACGACGGTCACCGAGAACGTCCGCCGGCTCACCCGCGACGGGTCGAGTGTGATCATCCACAGCGTGGCCGACCGCCCGGCGGCGGTGCGGGAGGCGCTGGCGGCGGGGGCCGCGGGAATCGTGAGCAAGTCCTCGCGCATCGACGAGGTGATCGCCGCCGTGCAGACGGTGGCGCGCGGCGAGCTGCTCAACAACGTCGAATGGGCCAGTGCGGTCGAGGGCGACCGGGACTTCGCCGACGCGCAGCTGTCGGCGCGCGAACGCGATGTGCTGCGGCTGTACGCGGCGGGGCTGCCGCTCAAGGTCGTCGCAGACCGCCTGGGGGTGGCCTACTCCACCGCGAAGGAGAACATCACCCGCGTGCGGATGAAGTACGTCGAGGTCGGTCGCCCGGCCCCCACGAAGGTCGACCTCCTCCGTCGCGCGATGGAGGACGGCATCCTCACCGAATCCGAGGGCGGCGGTGGCAGCTGACTCGCGGACCGCGCTGGATGCGGCGTGGGGGACGATCCCGCAGACGCGGGAGTCGGTGGCCGGACTCGGCTCGTTCACGCGAACGCGCGTCGAGCGCATCATCTCGCTCGTGGTCGGCATCGGATGCCTCGCCCTCGGCGCGCAGGCGTTCTTCGAGGCGCTCGGACCCGGCGAGGAGCGACCCGGCTGGCACCTGCCGCTCGAGCTGATCGTCTTCGTGCCGCTGGCGGCCATGGTGATCAGCAGCTTCGTCGGCCGCTGGAACCGCGTGTTCGCCGGCGCGTTCGCGCTGATCTTCCCGCTGACGCTCGTGTTGTGGCCGATCGCGACGGACGGTTCGCAGCCGGTGCTGACGGCGGAGCCGTGGATCTTCTACCTTCTCAATGTCGCGACCGTCGCGGGGGTGCTGGCGTTCCCGCTGCCGCTGCAGATCGCGCTGACCGTGCTCACCCCGCTGCTGTACGGCCTGGTGCGGCTCATCCAGGCCCGGTTCGCGCAGGATTTCTGGATCGCGGTGGTGCTCGACGTCTCGCTGGCGCTCATCCTCGGCGGCATCCTGGTGACCCTCGGCTGGACGTTCCGCGCCGTCGCGGCGAACGTCGACGAGAGCCGCGGCCGCGCGGTGGACTCCTACGCACGCGCGGCGGCGGCCGACGCGGTCGAGCAGGAGCGGGTGTCGGTGGCGGCGCTGATGCACGACAGCGTGCTGGCCGCGCTCATCTCGGCCGAGCGCGCCGACAGTCCGCGCGAGCGCACGCTCGCGGTGAGCATGGCCCGCGAGGCACTGACGCGGCTGGCCAACACCGAGCGGGATGCCGGCATGGGAACCGACGACCCGGTGGACATCGCGAAGGTCGCCGACGGCGTCGACGCCGCCGTCGCCGACTTCGGTGTGACATCGCGCATCGAGCGGCACCTCGCCGACGAGGCATCCGTCCCTGGCCGGGTCGGGCGGGCGATCGTGCTGGCGGTGACGCAGGCGGTCGCGAACGCCGTACAGCATGCCGATGCCGCCGGCCTGGCGTTGTCGATCGAGGGCCGCGGCGCGCCCGTGCAGGTGCGGGTGCGTGTCCGAGACACCGGGCCGGGGTTCGACCCCGATGCCGTGCCCGCCGACCGGCTCGGCATCAGCGCCTCGATCATCGCGCGTATCGCCGCGGTGGGCGGTCACGCCGAGATCGAGTCGGGCTCGCACGGGACCACCGTGACGGTGCGATGGGAGGAGCCGTCGTGACCATCAGCGTCCGCAACATCCTCACCGCACTCGGGCTGGCGTTCACCGCCTACCTCGCCGGGCGCGGGCTGTGGTGGACGGCGCCGCCCGAGCAGCCGATCGTCATCGTCGCCACGCTCGCGTTCTACCTGATCACCGCGTGGTTGTGCCTGTTCTGGGAGCAGCGCTCGCAGCCGAGCGAGCCCGAAGCCGCCGCGCTGACGACGGGTTCGCGCGGGCCGCGCCTGCCGATCCCGGCCGGCATCCTCGCGCTCGCCGCCGCGGTGCTCGTCCCGAGCACGATCGCTGTAGCGGTGGGCGATGCATCCCTCGAGGCGCCGTTCGGCACGTGGTACATCGGGGGGATCGGCGCGCTGATGACCATCGTCATGGTGCGCCGGCGGCCCTGGTTCGCGTGGGGCGGAACCGCCGCCCTGGTGGTCTCGTCGACGGCGTGGTTCGGGTTCTTCCACGCGCTGTCGCTCGGCCTGGTCGGCTCGCTGGTGTGGGTGACCGCGGCCCAGCTGCTGCTGCTGTCGCTCGATCGGGCCGCGCGCGACACCACGCAGCTCGCGCAGCTGCAGCGGGCGGCGTCGGCCTGGCAGGCGTCGCAGTCCGGCCGCGAGCGCGAGCGCCGCATCCAGGTCAAGCGCGCCCTCGCGATCGCGGGCCCGATCCTGGCGCGCACGATCATGACGGGCGGCTCGCTCGACGAGTTCGAGCGCGGCGAAGCGCGGCTGGCCGAGGGCCAGTTGCGCGACGAGCTGCGGGCGCCGCGCCTGCTCGACGACAGCGTGCGGGCGGCGCTGGATGCCGCGCGCCGGCGGGGCGCGACGGTCACGGTGCTCGACGAGGGGGGACTGGAAACGGTCGACGACACGGATCTGGTCGAAATCCGCACCGAACTCGCCCGCACGATCGAAGGTGCCCGGTCGAATCGGCTGTACATCCGCACGTCTCCGGACGAGCGCGTCGCGGTGACCGTGGTGGGACGTACCGGCGCGAGCGACGTCGTCTCGGATGAGGACAGCGTCGACCTGTGGGCCGAGATCCCTCATCCGGGCCCGGACTAGCGCGCCGGCACGCAGCGCGGGCCGCCGCCCGTGCAGAGCGCGAAGCGACAGGAGATGAAGAGGCGAGGGGCGGCGAAGCCGCCCGCCCCTCGCCTCGCGGACGGTTACCCGAAAACCGTCCGCGTGGCCGAACCTGTGCTCGTCTACCCTGGGCGAGCAGGCCGGCCGAACGCGAGATGCGTTCCAGCACAACAAGTATCAGCCGGGCCTCGTTGTGGCGTCTGTAGGTATTTTGGGGGACATTCGAGCAGATCTTCCCCACTGGCCGGGTCGGGATGCGGGCTTCGAGAGCTCAGCCGCCGCCGAAGGCGGACCAGCCCAGTTCGCGCCGCATCGGCTGGCGCAGCGTCCGCGTCGAGATCGTCCACGCACTCGGCCGGGCCGCGTCGTCGGCGACGGCGCCCGCCGCCTCGCCGGCGTACGCCTCGCCGACGACCGCGATCAGCGCTGCCACCTCCTCGTCGGTCGGCGTGCCCCGCAGCACGTCGACCGACAGCGCGGCGGTGGGCGGCTCGTCGGTCACAGCGGGATGTTCCCGTGCTTCTTCGGCGGCAGGCTCGCGCGCTTGTTACGCAGCGCGCGCAGGGCCCGCGCGACCGAGACGCGTGTCTGCGCCGGCTCGATGATGCCGTCCAGCTCGCCCCGCTCGGCGGCCAGGAACGGGGATGCCACGTTGTAGGTGTACTCGTTGGCGAGGCGCGTCCGCACCGCCGCGACATCCTCGCCGGCCTCTTCGGCGCGCTTGATCTCGCCGCGGTAGAGGATGTTCACCGCGCCCTGGCCGCCCATCACCGCGATCTCGGCGGTGGGCCACGCGAGGTTGACGTCCGCGCCGAGCTGCTTGGAGCCCATCACGATGTACGCCCCGCCGTAGGCCTTGCGCAGGATGACGGTCACCAGCGGCACGGTCGCCTCCGCGTAGGCGTACAGCAGCTTCGCGCCGCGGCGGATCACACCGGTCCACTCCTGGTCGGTGCCGGGCAGATACCCCGGGACATCGACGAGGGTGAGGATCGGCACCGAGAACGCATCGCAGAAGCGCACGAACCGGCTGGCCTTCTCGCCGGCTTCGATGTTGAGCGTCCCGGCCATCTGCGAGGGCTGATTCGCGATGATGCCGACCGTGCGACCCTCGACCCGCCCGAAACCGATGACGATGTTCGGCGCGAACAGCGGCTGCACCTCGAGGAACTCGCCGCCGTCGACCAGGCGGGAGATGACGAGGTGGATGTCGTACGGCTGATTCGGCGAGTCCGGGATGACGGTGTTCAAGGTGCGGTCGGCATCCGTCGTCTCCCACTCGAAGTCGGTCTCGTACACCGGCAGCTCCGACATGTTGTTGTCGGGCAGGAATCCCAGCAGCGTGCGGACGTAATCGATCGCGTCGTCCTCGTCCTCGGCGAGGTAGTGCGCGACGCCGGACCGGGTGTTGTGGGTGTACGCGCCGCCGAGTTCTTCCATGCCGACGTCCTCGCCGGTGACGGTCTTGATGACATCGGGGCCGGTCACGAACATCTGACTCGTCTTGTCGACCATCACGACGAAGTCGGTCAGCGCCGGTGAGTACACCGCTCCGCCGGCGGCGGGTCCCATGATGATCGAGATCTGCGGGATGACGCCGGACGCTCGGGTGTTCAGCCGGAAGATCTCGCCGTACTTGCCCAGCGCGACGACGCCTTCCTGGATGCGAGCACCGCCGGAGTCCAGCATCCCGACGCACGGCATCCCGCTACGGGTGGCCAGGTCCATCACCTTGATGATCTTCTCGCCGGCGACCTCGCCGAGCGATCCGCCGAAGGTCGAGAAGTCCTGCGCGTAGACCGCGACCGGGCGGCCGTGGATGGTGCCGACGCCGGTGACGACCGAGTCGCCGTAGGGGCGCGAGCGGTCCATGCCGAACGCCGTGGTGCGGTGGCGCACGTACTCGTCGATCTCGGTGAACGAGCCGGTGTCCACCAGCAGCGCGATGCGCTCACGGGCGGTGAGCTTGCCCTTCGCGTGCTGCTTGGCCAGCGCCGCGGCCTCGGCGTCGACCACAGCCTCCTGGAACCGGGTGCGAAGGTCGGCGATCTTGCCGGCGGTCGTGGCGAGGTCGGGCTGATCGGTCACCGTTCCACCTTATCGACGGCGGTCGCGGCCGAGTTGGCCGGTGGCGACAAGCGCTCGCGGCATCCGCTGTGCGTCCGCCGTCACGGCGACCCCAGCAGCGCGCGGTCGTCGGCGGCCGGCGCGGCCGAGGTCGTCCCCGTCCGGCGCCGCAGCACGATCCACGCCGCGAGGCTGGCGAACGCCAGCACGAACGCGCCGACTTCGATGCCGAATCCCGGTGTGAAGAACCGCACCGTGACGACGTCGCCGGGCTTGGCGCCGGACACGTCCACCGTCATCAGCCATCCCCGGACCGGGTCGGCCTGCGAAGCGCCGGTGACGACGTAGCCGGGGTAGGGGAGGCGGCTGAGTACCACGCGAGGGTCCTGTCCGACGGCGTCGACGGTGAACGAGACCGACAGCTCGTCTTCGGAGTCGACGGTCACCCGCGTTCCGTCGCCGGTCCACGTGACCCCGCCGGCACCGGCGATCGGCGCGTCGCGTTCGATCCACCATGCCCACTGCCCGTCGAAGGAGACGTGCCACCCCGGCGGCAGGGTCGCCGGCGGTTCCGGGAAGGTGGCCTTCATGCCGATGATGCGGCTGAGCCCCATCAGGTCGACCAGTGGCTCTCCCGTCGCCGGGTCGTCCGCCAGCAGCGTCGTCAGCGCGGTGTCGCACGTCGCCGACCGCAGGTCGACGCACAGATCGGATGCATACGCCGAGTACGGCAGCACGGTGTAGCCGCCGGCGACCTCTCCGGGAGGCAGGTACCACTGGTTGCCGAGCAGTCGTTCCGAGAAGCTCTCCGGGATGCCGCCGCCGGTGTAGATGTCGCCGACGACGATGCCGTCCCCGACGTCCTCGGCGTACGGGGCGATCAGCTGCGCCGTGTCGGAGGGCGTGCCGAAGCTCGGCAGCGGCGAGGAGCGGAACACCGGCAGCTGGAAGGCGAGCAGGAGCGCGGTGACCGCCAGCCCGGCACCGACCACCATCGCCGTGCGGCGGGGCTCGGGCACCGCATCCCGGCGGCTCAGCCAGGCGATCACGGCGATCGCGACGGCCTGCACGATCATGACGAGGAACAGCTGCGGCCACACCAGCGGGGTGTTGGCGGCTGACAGGTACGACACCAGCAGCAGGGCGACGTACGACAGCACGATCTGCAGCCGGGTCGGGCGGGTCCGCGCCGCCCGGGTTGCGGCTACCGCGAACAGCACGGTGACGGCCAGGGCGAGGTAGGGCATCATCCGCACCGGCCACCGCAGCGGCCCGATGTGGCTGAACCCGACGACGAAGAACAGGATGACGCCGCCGAAAACGAGCAGCGGCAGGCACCTGCGCACCGCGTCCCGGGCGAGGGGGAGGAACAGCGGGAACAGCGGCAGCATCCAGGTGATGTACATCAGCGGCGCCGGCAGCGGCACGTCGCCCCACGCCTTGATCGTGCCGGGCGCGAGCGGGGACGCCGTCGCGGACAGGTCGGTCAGGTCGGCGCTGAGGAACCCCGAGCTGGAGAAGACGAACCCGGAGCGGTCGGTCACCGGTGCGGTGAGGATGCCGGGGAGGTAGGTCGCGACCGTCAGCAGGCCGCCCCACAGCGAGGCGAACACCGTCGCGATGATCCGCGCTCGGTCGCGTCGGATGGCGTGACGTACGAGCGTCTCGATGAGCACGAGCGCCAGCACGATCGAGCCGTAGACGTACCCGAACGTCACGAGCAGGTAGGCCGCGATCGCGTAAGGCACCGGACCGCGGCCGTCCTCGACGGTGCGTCGCAGGCCCCACCACGCCCACGGCAGCAGCGCCGCGCAGAACAGCCCGGTCGCCCAGGACGGGGCATCCATGTAGACGGTGAATCCGGCCAGCGGAACCGACACCCCGGCCAGCGCGGACCAGGCGGGTGCGGCGCCGAAGGACCGCGCCAGGACGAACGTTCCGCCGGCCAGGATCACCAGCATCCCGATCTTGACGACGGTGACGTGCACGGCGGCGTCGCCGGACAGGCGCGCCGCGATGCCGATGATCCAGGTGAGCGGGTTCAGCAGCCCCCACTCGCCCTCGGCGAAGTAGTTGCCGGCCTGCCACGCCGAGGGGTTGAGGATCGGCAGCTGCCCGTGCAGGAGCCGATCCCCGAGCTCGTACCACTGCCCGAACGCGCCCGTCTCGGTGTCGTCGACGTAGTAGAACCGCTCGTTCAGGGGCAGCCGGGCCGCCGCGAACACCACGGTGAGCACGACCGTCACGATCGGCCAGAACAGACGCTTCATGCCGCTCCGGTCCGGAAGCAGGTCGCCGCAGCGATCACCCGGTGCACCTGATCGTCGGTCAGGCCCGGCCACAGCGGCAGTCGCACGAGCCGCTCCGAGAACGATTGGCTGCGCACGCAGGGCTCGGGTGTGCGGCCGAACCGGACGCCCGCGGGGGCGGTGTCCAGCGGGATGTAGTGGAACGGCGTCGCGATGCCGCTGTCGCGCATATGCCGGATGAACCGCTGCTGATCCCGGTGGTCGGCAAGCAGCAGGAAGAACAGGTGCGCCGGATGCTCGACCCCGTCCGGCACCGGCATCAGGTGCACTCCGGCATCCGCCGCCCACGCGGCCAGTCCGGCGGCGTAGGCATCCCACACCCGATGCCGGAGGCGCTGGATCTCGGGGAATGCCGCCAGTTGCGCGTCGAGCACCGCCGCATTCAGCTCGGAGGGGAGGTAGCTGGATCCGCGGTCGACCCACGTGTACTTGTCGACGGCGCCACGCAGGAACTGGCGACGGTTGGTGCCCTTCTCGCGGATGACCTCGGCGCGCTCGATGTACTCGTCGCCGAGCAGCAGCGCGCCCCCTTCGCCGCAGTGCACGTTCTTGGTGTCGTGGAAACTCTGCGTGGCGAAGGTGCCGATCGTCCCCAGTGCACGGCCGCGCCACCGGGCGCCGAGGCCGTGGGCGTTGTCCTCGATGACCGCGAGGTCGTGCTCGTCGGCGAGCCGCTCGATCGCGGGGATGTCGACGGCCACCCCGCCGTAGTGCATGACCGACACCGCCCGGGTGCGCTCGGTGACGGCCGCGGCCGCCGCATCGGGGTCGATGTTGCCGGTCCGGTCGTCGATGTCGACGAAGACCGGGGTCGCACCGGTCGTGACGATCGCGTCCGCCGCGGACGGGAAGGTGAAGCTCGGCACGATCACCTCGTCGCCGGGTCCGAGGTTCAGCAGCTGGCTGGCGAGCTCCAGGGCGTGCGTGCAGGACGTGGTCAGCAGGGCGTGCGCGGCTCCGGTGATCCGGGTCAGCCGTTCGGTCGCGCTCGCGGTGAACGGCCCGTCGCCGTGGGCGTGGTCGGATGCGAGCACCGCGCGCAGGTTGTCCAGCTCGCCGGGTGCCCCGTAGGGACGGCTGAACAGGATGGTGTCCTGGCTCACCGGCGAACCTGCGACCGGGTCCGCGCCGGGTGCGGCACCGTGAAGTAGGCCGGGCGTCCCATCGAGACGCCGAGCATCACACCGAGGTACTCGGCGACGATCCCCAGGGAGAACAGCACCATTCCGACACCGACGAGGGTCACGGTCATCAGCGACGCCCAGCCGGCCTCGTCGGTGTTGCCGGCCAGTGCCGAGATGACGATGAACAGGGCGAAGCCGAGTCCGGCCACCGCCGACAGCGCGCCGGCGACGCTGACGAGCCGCAGCGGCCGGGTGCCGGAGGTCAGCACCATCCGCCAGAAATAGGCGAGGAGGCGCCGTGGGGAGTAGGACGACTCACGTCCTTCCACCACGCGCAGGCGCGTGGGGGCGGTGGTCGAGTGGGTGGTCACCCAGGTCAGCGCGACGTCGATGTACACCCCGGGTGTGGCACGGGCGGCCACACCGCGCGCCAGCCATCCGTCGATGAGGCGGAAGCTCTGGAACTTGGAGGAGTCGGGGGTCTGGAAGACCGTGGCGACCATCCGCTTCGCGGTCGTGGACGCCGCGTCGCGCACGACGCCGTGGCGGCGCTTGTTCGTGAAGTCCGCATACACGACGTGGCATCCGGCATCCAGGGCGGCGTCGAGGAAGACGCCGATGGCGGCCGGATCGTGCTGGCCGTCCTCATCCATGGTCACGACCCACTCGCCGGTGGATGCCGCGATCCCGGCCAGCGTCGCGGCGTGCTGGCCGAAGTTGCGGCTGAGCCACACGCACCGCACCTGCGGATACCGGGCCGCCAGGTCGGTCATGACCGCCGCCGATCCGTCCGGTCCGCTGTCGTGCACCAGCACGACCTCGGTGATCTCGAACGGGCGTCCGGCCGGCGTGGATTGCAGGCCGAGGTGGGTGCGGAGTTCGTCCACGACCCCGGCGAGGGTGCTCTCGCCGGCGTAGACGGGGATGACGACGCTGATCGTGGCGCGCGGCGCCCGCGTCGATTCCGCGTGGGCCGGCGAATCGACGTGGTTCTCGTACACCGGTTGACCTCGCGCTCGGACGACCACAGAAGTCTATCCGGCGGCCGCCATCCGCATCGAACCACACGCAGCGCCGGCGATGCCGGACATCAGGCGTTGCTGGAGGACGACCCGCCGTGCAGCCGGTCGCCGAGGAACCGGTAGTACGCCCGCCGTGCCTGCGCCGTCGCCTCCGCGCGCCGATTGCCGTACCAGACGTCGCTCGCGCTGATGCGGTCCGGAGCCTGCGCGCGGCACCACGCGTGGTAGTCCTTCACCTGGCGCGCCTGTTCCTCGGCCAGCGCGATGCTCCACTGACCGGCGTTGACACGGAACGCCGAGTGCACGCCGGCGACCGCGACCATCCCGCCGCGCAGCAGCACCTTCGAGTAGGTCGTCTGGTCGATGAGGTAGGGGAACCGGGCATCCCATCCGCCAACCGCCGTGAGCGGCTCGCGGCGCATGGTGACGCTGTGCGGTTCGCCGAACACGTTGGTTCCGGCCCGTACGGTGCGCCGGATCGCGGCCACGCCGTCCACCGCCCCGGGTTTCAGGCCCTGCAGACCGCGACCTCGCATCGACACCCGCCCGGCTCCGTCGAGGATGTCGCGTTTGGATGCCGCCAGCACCGCGCCGGGGTGCTCGTCCAGGGCCGCCACGTGCGCAGCGAGCATCCCGGGATACAGCACATCGTCACCGGGGACGAGTTTGAGGAGCTCTCCGCCGGCGGCCTCGGTGACGCGGTTCCAGTTGCGGACGGCCCCGCCTCCGGCCGGGGTGGTCAGCACGGTCACCCGCGGGTCGTCGAGGTGGCGCGAAAGCCTCTCGGCGGTGTCGTCGACGGAGGAGTGGTCGGCGACGATCAGCTCGAAGTCGCGGTACGTCTGCGACAGGATGCTGCGCACCGCGTCGTCGATGAAGTCGGCGTTGTTGAACGCGGGGATCACGACCGAGACACGCGGCATCCCGGTCTCCCTCCGTACTCGACGGCTGGGATCGCGCCGCCGACGCGATGGTATCAATCGACCCGGGCCGGCCCGGGCTCGGCCGGCCGTGCGTTCGCCGCGGGGATCACAAGACCGGCCACGTGCACGGCTGAGCCGACCGCGGGCGCGACGCAGATCGCGAGCAGCACGCGCGCGGGGTCGCCGAGGGGGAGGAGCAGCATCGCCACCAGGACCGCCGACGACGTCGCCCACCCCGCCGCATACCAGCCGTGCGCCGATCGGGCCAGCACGGCCGGGCCGGTCAGGAACAGCACGGCGGTGAACCCGGCGCTGGCCAGGATGACCGCGAAGGCGAGACCGTCGAGTGCGTACCGTCCCCGGTACAGCCACCCGAGCACGACGGGTCCGAACAGGCCCGCCGCGACGGCGAGGATGCCGGTCACCGCCGCCAGCATCGCGCCCCAGCGCACGAGGCGTCCGCGGACCCGGTCCGGGGCATCCCGGAACGCGACGATCAGATAGCTCTGCACCGCCTGGAGCGGAATGATCAGCGGCGCCCGCGACAGCGTGATGACGAGGATGAGCGAGGCCAGCATCGCGGGGTCGGCACCGAGGGATGTGATCCCGAGCAGCAGCGGCAGACCGCTGGTCATGACGCCGGTCGCGGTCGCCGCTCCCACCGTGCTCAGACTGTTGCGGGCGAGGCGGGCCACCCCCGCGTCCAGGTCGAGATCGCGCGAGAGCGACCGGCCGGTGATGACCGCGGCGCCGACGAATGCGACGGTGAACGGCAGCGCGATCGCCCACGCGAGCCCCACGATGCCCAGGCCCGCCGCGAGCACCAGGGCGATGCATCCGAGTCGCAGCAGGGCATCGCCCACGATGATCGCCGCGACGCTGCGCCACCGTCGAAGGCCGTAGTACGCACCCGTGACGACGGCGACGAGCGTCGATCCCGCCGCCGCGACCACGAGTGCCGTGGCCAGGGGCGCACCGTGGGCGGCGAAGACGGCCGGCGCCCACAGCGGCGAGGTCGCGGCCACCACGATCACGACGACGGCGGCGCTCACGCCCGCGAAGACCCACAGCGTTCGGCCGTGCGACGTGGCGGTGTCGGATGTGCGCGGCCGCGACGCTCGGGCGATCTCCTGCTGTACGCCCGAAACGGCTATGTTCACCAGGAAGGTCGCAGACCAGAACACGCTGAAGGCGATGTAGCCGGAATCGTCGGTGAACGCCGGAACGACGAGGTGGATGAGGTATCCCGTCGCCCCCGCCACGGCGATCGCGACCAGCACGACGCTCAACCCGCCGGCCGAGGTGCGCCCCTGGATCGATCGCATCGCCGAACCCGTTCTGAGAAGTTCTCAGTAGTAGAGCACACGCGTCCCCGGCGAACGGCTGCGGCGCCGGGGACCCTCGCGCGCCGCGGGTCGCACATAGGGTGTCATCATGTCGATCCCCGCCGGGGGCTTCCCCCGCGCCGCCGCCGTCAGCCCGCGCGTCGAAGTGGTCGAGACCACCGACTCCACGAACGCCGACGTGATCGCGGCCTACCTCGCGAGCCCGCAGAAGTGGCCCCATCTGGCACTGCGTCTCACCACCGATCAGCGCGCCGGCCGCGGCCGGCTCGACCGGGCCTGGACCACCCCGCCCGGCACCGCGCTGGCCGTGTCCGTGGTGGTGCGCCTGCCGGATCTGCCCCCGGCATCCCGCGGCTGGATACCCCTCATCGCCGGCGCTGCGATGACCCGTGCGGTGGCGGGGCAGATGCGTGGCACCGAGCACACCGCGGCGCTGAAGTGGCCGAACGACGTGCTGGCGGACGGCGGGAAGATCTGCGGCATCCTCGCCGAGGCCGTGCCGGGGCATCCCGATGCGGTCGTGGTCGGCTCCGGTGTCAACACGCGGATGACCGAGGCCGACCTGCCGGTGTCCAACGCCGTGTCATTCCAGTCGATCGGGGTCGAAGTCGACGAGGACGTGCTGCTGTCGGACTACCTGACGGCCCTCGACGAGCAGCTGCAGGCGCTGCTCGCCGCCGGCGGGGATGCGGCCGCAGCCGGTGTGCTCGGCGAGGTCGAGGCCCTGTGCACCACGATCGGATCGGCCGTGCGGGTCGCGCTGCCCGACGGCACGACGCTGCACGGGCACGCCCAGCGCATCGACCCGGACGGTCGCCTGGTCGTCACCGCCGGCGGTTTCGACACCGTCGTGGCCGCCGGCGACGTGGTCCACGTGCGCTGAGCCGATCCGCCCGTTGACGGCGTGATCGCCGTCGACCCGGCGGTATCGACCGCACAATGGATGCATGACGCAGCAGCCGACGACGTACGGCGGCCGGCCCCTGATGCCCGCGCCCGGCGCGCCGACGCCCGAGCTGCGCGTCGCACGGTTCCGCGGCCACGCCCGTCGGCTGTTGTGGCCCGCGCTGGTCGTGGTCGCCGTGGCCGCGGCATCCGGATACCTCTACGACAACCTCCCGGAACCGCTGCGCAACTGGATGCTGCTGACCGCCGCCGCGCTCGTCATCCTGCTGCTCGCGGTGTTGCCGTTCGCCGCGTGGTGGGCGCGGACGTACACGATCACCACGCGCCGCGTCATCGAGCGATGGGGGATCTTCGGGCGCCATCAACGGGAGCTGACCCACGTGCGCGGGTACACGATCGAGGTGCGTCGCGGACCGGTGCAGCGCCTCTGGGGCGCCGGCACGATCAGCCTGGCCAACGGCGTCGACCCGCCGATGCGCCTGAGGAACATCCCCAGTGTCGCGCTCGTGCACGAGGCGCTCGCCGACCAGGTCGAGGTGAGCCAGATCCTCGCGCACCGCGACGCGCAGCCGCTGCCGCCGCCCCCGCCGCCGCTGCCGCAGCGCTGAGCGCCGCGCCACGGCTGCCCCCCGCCTGGCGCTACCGCTGCGCTAAGCGCCGCGCCGCGGCTGCCCCCCGCCTGCCGCTACACATTCCTGCCATTGCCACACAGATTCGTAGGGGCAGAAGCAGGAACCTGTAGCAGCTGCACGAATGTGGCGCAGTCGTGCGCCCGCGCGCTGCGTGAATGTGGCGCAGTCGTGCGCCCGCGCGCCGCATGAATGTGGCGCAGTGGCGCGCCTGCGGAAGAATGGCCGGGACGGAGGGAGCGGCATGTCGCTGCGGGTCGGAGTCGTCGGTGGCGGGCAGCTGGCCCGGATGATGATCGCGCCGGCCGTCGAGCTCGGCGTCGAGCTGCGCGTGCTGGCCGAGGAGGACGGGATGTCGGCATCCCTCGCGGCATCCGCCATCGGCGACTATCACGACCCCGACACCGTGCTGAGGTTCGCGCGGGAGGTGGACGTGCTCACGTTCGACCACGAGCACGTGCCGCAGTCGGTGCTTCGAGCACTCGTGGACGCCGGGGTGGCCGTGCATCCCGGCCCCGATGCACTGCAGTACGCGCAGGACAAGCTGCTCATGCGCGCCCGCCTCGACGAACTCGGGATGCCGCAGCCCGAGTGGGCCGCGGTCACCGACGCCGAGCAGCTGCAGGCGTTCCTACATGCGCACGGCGGCCGTGCGGTGGTCAAGACGCCGCGCGGCGGTTACGACGGCAAGGGGGTGAGGGTGGTGACGGCCGCGGCCGAGGCCGACGACTGGTTCACCGCACTCGCCGAAGACGCCCGGGGCGGCGCGCTGCTCGCGGAGGAGCTCGTGGACTTCTCGCGGGAGCTCGCGCAGCAGGTGGCGCGGCGGCCGTCCGGACAGGTGCGCGCCTACCCGGTCGTCGAGACGATCCAGCGCGGCGGCGTCTGCGCCGAGGTACTCGCCCCCGCCCCGCACGCCGGGGTCGTGCTGACCGATGCGGCGATGCGCATCGGCGTCGCGATCGCCGAGGGACTGGACGTGACCGGGATGCTGGCCGTCGAGCTGTTCGAGACGACCGATGAACGCATCCTGGTCAACGAGCTCGCGATGCGCCCGCACAACAGCGGTCACTGGACGCAGGACGGTGCCGTCACGAGCCAGTTCGAGCAGCATCTGCGCGCCGTGCTGGATCTGCCGCTGGGCGATCCGTCGCCGCGCGCGCCGTGGTCGGTGATGGTGAACATCCTCGGCGGACCGACCGAAGGCGGCATGGACGACAGGTTCGCCGCGGCGATGGCCGCGCATCCGGATGCCAAGATCCACACCTACGGGAAGGCGCCTCGCCCCGGCCGCAAGGTCGGTCACGTCAACGCGGCCGGCGACGACCTCGACGATGTGGCCTACATCGCGCGGGCCGCGGCGTCCTCGTTCGCGGATTGACCGGCCCGCGCCGTTGCGGGTTTCTTGCAGGGTCACGTCCTAGCCTGGTCGGGTGACCGAGCCGCTGCACTCCTCGACCGCGCCGCTCGTGGGGGTCGTGATGGGCTCGGACTCCGATTGGCGCGTGATGAGCGACGCATCGCAGGCGCTCACCGACTTCGGCGTGCCGCACGAGGTCGAGGTCGTCAGCGCCCACCGCACGCCCGACAAACTCGTCGCCTACGGACGCCGGGCGCGCGGTCGCGGCCTCAGGGTGATCGTCGCCGGCGCCGGCGGCGCCGCGCACCTTCCCGGCATGCTCGCCTCGGTCACGTCGCTTCCCGTCATCGGCGTGCCGGTTCCCCTCTCGACCCTCGACGGCATGGACTCCCTGCTGAGCATCGTGCAGATGCCCGCCGGCGTACCGGTCGCCACCGTCTCGATCGCCGGCGCGCGCAACGCCGGCCTGCTCGCGGTGCGGATCCTCGGCAGCTCCGACGCGGCTCTCGCCGACGCACTCGAACGGTACGCGCTCGAACTGGCCGGGCAGGTCGATGAGAAGAACGTCCGCCTGAAGGAATCGCTGTGACCGTGACGAGCCCGCCGCGCTCGAGCCGGCCGCAGTCCCGCTACGTCGTCGAGCAGCGTCCGCTCCGGCATCCGGATGCCACGTCGCGCGAGGTGATGACGCGGCGCGGATGGTGGCTCGTGCTGCTGAACTTCCTGCTGCCCGGGTCGGCCCAGGTGCTCGCCGGGAACCGGCGGCTGGGCCGGTTCGGGCTGGGCGCAACGCTCATCATGTGGGTGCTGCTGATCGTCGCCGGTGTGTTCGCCGTGCTGTGGCCGACCGCGGGCCTGGGCCTGGCGATGGGGGCGTGGCTGCCCGGCGTGCTCAGCCTGCTGCGTCCGGTGCCGCTGCTGCTGATCCGGGCGATGCTGATCGTCTACGCCGTGCTGTGGGCGGTGCTCACGTTCGACACGCTGCGACTCGTGCGGCTGGTGCGCACGCGCACCGCGTCGCGCCTCGGCATCCCCGTCCTGGCCGTCGTGCTGATGCTGGTCGCGAGCGGCGGCGCCGGCTACGCCGCCGCGATCACCGGTGTCACCCGCGACACGCTCGGCTCGATCTTCGGCCAGAGCGGCCCCACCGTGGCGCCGTCGGACGGCTACTACAACATCCTGCTGCTGGGCGCGGACAGCGGCGTGGGCCGCGACTCGATGCGTTTCGACAGCATCTCGGTCGTGTCGGTCGACGCCACGACCGGAGCGGTGACCATCACCGGCATCCCGCGCGACATGCCGAACTTCCCCTTCGCCCCCGGGCCGATGCTCGATCGCTACCCCGACGGTCACACCGGTCACGCCGATGCCACGTGCGGCTGGGGGAGCGGTATCAATCAGCTGCGCACCGAGGTCGAGGTGTGCCAGGACGGCAGCACCCTCTACCCCGAGGCCGCCGCGAACGGGTCGTCGCCGGGAATCGAGGCGACGAAGGATGCCGCGGAGGGCATTCTCGGCATCCAGATCCCGTACTACGTCTTCATCGACATGGATGGGTTCGCCGCTCTCGTCGACGCGCTCGGCGGGGTGGACGTGACCGTCGCCGAGCGGCTTCCGGAAGGCGGCGGTCCGGCGTACGAGGGTCAGCCGGCCAAGGACTGGGCGACCGGGTGGATCGAGGCCGGCCCCCAGCACATGGACGGCGACACCGCGCAGTGGTTCGCGCGCTCGCGGTATACCACCAACGACTTCGACCGGATGAAGCGGCAGCGCCAGCTGCAGGAGGCGATCCTGAGCCAGTTCACGCCGACGAACGTGCTGACCCGGTTCAACGAGGTCGCCGCCGCCGGGGCCGCCATCGTCCACACCGACCTGCCGCAGTCGATGCTCCCCTACTTCGCCGACCTGGCGCTGAAGGCCAAACAGCAGCCGGTCACCACGATCGAGCTGACCCCCGAGGGCGGGGTCGACGAGTACCACCCCGACTACGGCTACGTCCGCGAGCTCGTGCAGCAGACGCTGCATCCGCCCACTCCGACGCCGAGTTCGTGACCGCGACCCTTCGAGTCGTCCTCGATCAGCTCGTCGCGCCGACCGATCCCGAGCTCGCGACGGTCTCGCGCGAGCTCACCCGTGCGCTGCTGCTGACCGCGCCGGCCGGATGCGAGGTGGATGCCATCGTCCCGGCCGGCACCGACCTCGACGCGGTCGCGGCGCGGGTTCCCGGTCTCGCCGACGTGCGCAAGGCGCCGCTGGCGCGGCGCGAGCTCGCGGCATCCTGGCAGTTGGGCGTCGTGCCGGGAATCGGCGGCGGCATGATCCACGCCCCGTCGCTGATGGCTCCCCTGGTGCGCCACGATCGGGTGCACGACCACGACCAGACGGTCGTGACGCTGTGGGATCTTCGTGCCTGGGAGAGACCGGAGACACTGCCGCGGTCGGCTGTGATGTGGCAGAAGGCGATGCTCAAGCGGGCCGAGAAGCACGCCGACGCGGTCGTCGTGCCCACCCACGCGCTGGCGTCCAGGCTCGGCGATCTCGGCCGGTTCGCCGGGCGGGTGCGCGTGATCGCCGGCGCGCCGCCGGCGGCCCTCGCGGTGCCGAACGACGCCGTCGGCCGCCGCCGGACCCTGGCGGTGCCGGAGGGGACGGTCGTGATCGCCGGACCGACGGATGCCGCGGCCGGCTTCGCCGCCGTCGCGTCGGCCAGGCTGGATCTTCCGGTGGTCGTGCTCGACGTGTCCGACGAGCAGCAGGTGCGGCTCGCGGACGAGGCAGCCGCCGCGGGTGTGCCCGAGACCCACGTGCACCTGCGGGGCGTGCTCGACGACGCCGACCGGGCCGCGGTGCTCGACGGAGCGTTGGTCATGGTGGCGCCTTCTCGTTCCGCCGGTTTCCCGTGGCGGTCGGTCGAAGCGCTGTGGCTGGGCGTTCCCGTGGTGGCAGCGGCATCCGCCGACCACGACGAGGTTCTCGCCGACGGTGCCGTGATGGGCGCGGATGCCGCGGCGATGGGCGAATCGCTGAACGCGGCGCTCGGATCCTCGGCCGCGTTGGAGCGCCTCGCGGTGCTCGCGTCGGACCGGGGCCGAGCGTTCTCGTGGGCGGAGCACGCGGACCGCGTGTGGGCGCTGCACGCCGACCTCTGACGAGCCTTTATCGTGAGAGTCATGTCAGCGCGGGTCGGTGTGGTCGTCAGGACCAAAGATCGTTCTGCTTTCCTGCTGCGTGCGCTCCGGAACATATCTGCGCAGTCGTTCTCGGATTGGGAGGTTGTCGTCGTCGACGACGGCGGCGACCATCGCGAGGTGGAGCGCATCGTTGCCGAGTCGGACGTCCGGGACAGGGCGATCGTTGTCGACGTGCCGCGGCCCGGTGGCCGGTGTGCTGCGGCGAACGCAGGCGTACGCGCCGGCACCAGCGAGTTCATCGTGTTGCATGACGACGACGACCTTTGGGAGCCGGCGTTCCTCGACACGACGGTTGGGTGGTTGGAGGCGCATCCCGACGCCGGGGGAGTCGTCGTCTCCACCGCGATCGTCTACGAGGAACACAACGGTCAAGAGTGGCGAGAACGTGCTCGCGCTCCCTTCTGGGAGGGGATGCGAAGACTGTCTCTGTCGGAGATGCTGGAGACGAACCGGGCCGTTCCCATCTCCTTCCTGTATCGCCGAGACGTACACGAACGGATCGGCTGGTACGACACGGACCTGGAAGCCGTCGAGGACTGGGACATCCTGCTGCGGCTCCTGCCGTTCCAAGAAGTCGGGTTCATCGACGGGCCGCCCCTCGCGCTGTGGACACAGCGACCGGATGCGTCCGGCGCCGAAGCCAACAGCATGTTCGAGCTCGAAGACAGGCACATCCGGGATGACGCTGTCGTACGCGACCGGGAGCTATCCGCCTGGGTCCGCGACAACGGCCTCGGGCTGCCGCTCTACATAGCGGGCCTGGAACGCCGACTCGTACGGCATATCGACCAGTCGTTGCTCCGTCAGCAGGAGTGGATCAGGGCGGAGATCGACGCGCATCAGCCGGTGTGGTCCCGTCTTCGCCGGCTGCGCCGCAGACTGAGCCGTGACCGATAGCAGCGCGCGGAATCGTCTCACTGGCATCCACGGACGACTCCGACGGGCGTGGCGACGTGTGCGCGGCATTCCACTGGTGAATGCGGGCGCGCGCGCGGTGGACCGCTTCTGGTGGGCGCGTGCAATTCGAAGGTCCGGGTTGGTCGATGCGGAATATTACGCGACCCAGCGAGGATGGCGAACGCCGAATGCCGCCAAGGCGGTTGCGGACTACGTGAGTCGAGGGTTCCGTTCCGGTCTCAGCCTGAACCCGCTCTTCGACGAGCTGACCGCCGGCCGAGGCCTCCCCGAACCCGATCGTGTGCCCGCGCTCTACGCCTACCTGGTCAGCGATCGCCGCACCGCGTCCGTACATCCGCTGTGGGATGCGCCTCGAGACGCGAAACCGGATGCCCCGCCGCCGCTCGAGTCGATCTGGGCGGCGCGCGATGCAGCGACCGTCGTACTTCGTTCGGGCGACGTGGAACGGTCGGTACCCGTCGCTCGCGTACGTGATTGGGCGCTCGAATCCGCCCGGGTGTGGCACGACCACGGTTCTGTCGATCCGGAGACCCCCCGGGTCGACCGCGACATCGTCGTCCGATTCATCCAGCCACGCGACCGCGATTACGCACGCCGCTTGGCCGAAGCTGCTGCCCTCAGCGACGATCACCGAGTCGTCGTCGGGGCGGTGGGAGCCGAGCTCGGTCAGTGGGTCGGGATGTCATTGTTGGCCCGATTGTTTCCCGGGCTCGGCCTGCGCCGGATTCCCGTGACGGCGTCATATTCGGCCGCGATCGATTCATCTGTACCCGGCGAAACAACGGGACGACTCTGTGTCGTCGGTCCCCGATCCGACCTCGCAGCCGACGAGATACGTCAGCTCCTCGATCTGGCCGGGTCGGGGCGCGCCGCGGCCCCCGTCGAACTCGATGGTGACGGCACGATCGCCTCGGTCGGAGCAATCGGCACCGGCACAGTCCGCCCCTATCGTCTGCTGGGTGGGCATCCGGCCGAGGACGCACAAGCATTCCACGAGGAAGTGATCGCAGTACCCCTCCTGACCGGGCCGACATTCGCCCTGTCGCTCGCCGACTGGGCCCTCGGTAGCGGGCTGGAGGATGTTCAGGACTCGCAGCTCTGGGTCGAGTCGCTGACAGATCGGCTGAGACAGGTCATCCCCGCCTTCACGTGTGTGGTCGCGACCGGCATCGTGAGCACGGCTTACGCGCACGAGGAGGTCTTCCATGCCCGACGCCTCTCTCGTAACGACTCCTCCTTCCCGGACGATCGCGAGCGGGGACGTCAGCTGCTCGAGGCAGCGCAGTTCGACGTATCAGGATGGTCGCGTGTCAGGGACGGTTCGCTGCGGCCGCGACTGAGGTGGCGTCGGCCCAGTGCCGCCGCGATGCGATGGGCGATCAAAGTCAGCGCGCCCCCGGGCCCGGCTGGCGCTGTGTGGGGAGACACGCACTTCGCGCATGGCCTCGCCAAAGCGCTGCGCCGACTCGGGCAGACGGTCGTCATCGACAGCTTCCCCGCTCGCAATCGACCTTCGACCCCGTTGGACGACGTCGCGCTGGTCATCCGGGGCCCGTATCGGATCAAGCCTCCCAGAGGTGGGATCCGCATCGAATGGATCATCAGTCACCCGGACGAGATATCGCGAAAGGAACTGCAAGCGTTCGACAAGGTGTTTGCGGCATCGCACAAGTGGAGCCTGGCCGCGGCGGCCAAGTGGGGTGTGCGCGTCACTCCGATGCTCGCGTGCACCGACGCCGACCAGTTCTTCCCCCGCCACCTTCCCCGCAGCGACGAGATCGTTTTCGTCGGTACGGCTCGCGGTATCGCCCGCCCCAGCGTCGTCGCCCCACTCGACGCCGGAATACCGGTCCGGGTCTATGGCCCCGATTGGCGGACGCACATACCCGCCTCGGCGATCGTCGCCACGTCGATTCCCAATAGCGAACTCAGCGCCCGATACGAGACGGCATCCGTCGTCCTGAACGATCAGTGGCCCGCCATGAGAAGGGAGGGCTTCATCGCCATGCGGCCATTCGATGTCGTTGCGGCCGGCGGGCGCGTGATCAGCGAGTACGTCGACGGAATCGAGGCGGTGTTCGGGGACGTCGTACCCGTCTTCCACACCTCCGAGGAGCTGGTGCGAATGCTTCGCCAAGACCCGCGAGACCTCTTTCCCGTCGACGCGGTTCTATTGGCAGCGTCGGAGCGCATCCGACGCGATCACTCATTCGATGCGCGTGCAGCCGAGCTCCTGCGTGCCGCGCAGGGCCGCGCGGGCGGCAGTGCCGGCGGGTGACCGCGGGTAGACTGCCGTGGTCCCCACGTCAGCCCCCATCTCCCACTGAGCGATCCGTCGATGACGGCGGCCCGGGCGGGGGCGGATCGCGACGGAAGAGTCCGCACGTCGCGACCCGCGAAAGAGAGAGTGTTGCCTGTGACTGAAGCGGTCGCCCGGTCCCCGTATCCGGACGGCGGGAGGCGGGTCATCATCTACCTCTTCTGGGATCCGCGCGGCGAAGTGGACGACTACGTCCTGTACAAACTCGAGCGGCTCCGACCGTTCGCAGAGCACCTGTTCGTCGTTGTCAACGGTGAGCTCACACCGGAGGGACGGGAGAGGCTCGACCAGGTCGCCGACACGGTGCTGCAGCGAGAGAACGTCGGGTATGACGTCTGGGGTTACAAGACCGCTCTCGAGCACTTCGGTGAAGATCGCCTCGCGGAATACGACGAGTTGCTGCTGATGAACTACACCTGGTTCGGTCCGGTCAACCCGTTCGAGCCGGTGTTCGAACGGATGAATCAGCTCGATGTCGACTTCTGGGGCATGACCGACCACGCGAAGCTTCGACCGAATCCGTTCACCGGGAAAGACGTGCTGCACGCCCACATCCAGTCGCATTGGATCGCGGTCAGGCCGAGTCTGTTCAGGTCGGAAGCGTGGCGAGAGTACTGGGCGACGATGCCCCCCATCGTGTCCTACACCGACTCGATTCTCAGCCACGAGTCGAAGTTCACCCACCACTTCCACTCCCGCGGGTTCGAGTACGAAGTCGCCTTTCCACATCGGAACTACTCCACGTGGCATCCTGCGTTCTTCGACGCCGAGGCGCTGTTGGACGATGGTTGTCCAGCCCTCAAGCGCCGGCCGTTCTTCCACGATCCGCTGCTCTTGGATCGCCAGGCGATCATCGGCCGCAGATACGTCGAGAAGGCGCAGCAACTGGGATACCCGGTTGAATTGATATGGCAGAACATGTCCCGGGGCTCGCAGCCGAAGGTGCTCAACACGAACGCCGCAATGCTCGAGATCATGCCGGATGTCGACATCTCGTATGACGCAACGAAGCCCTTGCGCATAGCCGTGATCATGCATCTCTTCTATACCGAGCTCACGCGCGAGCTGTTCGACTACGCGGCAAACCTCCCGTCGCCTTACGACGTCATCGTGACCACGGACGAGCAGGCTAAAGCGGACGTGATCCGTCTGATCCTGGCCGAACGCGCCGACCCGAATCTGCGCAACGTCGATATCCGAGTGCTGCCGTCCAACCGCGGACGAGACATGGGTGCGTTCTTCGTCGGCTGTCGTGATGTGCTGCGCGGTGACGATTACGACCTGATCTTCAAGATCCATTCCAAGAAGACGGTCCAAGAGAATCTCAACGCCGGCAATTTCTTCCGACGTCATCAGCTGACCAACCTGCTGAACACGCCGGGCTACGCGGCCAACCTCGTGGCGTTGTTCCAGCGCGAGGTGGGTCTGGGCATGGTCTACGCGCCCACGATCCACATCGGTTACCCGACGCTCGGGCGCGGATGGTTCGCCAACGAGCCGAACGCCAAGAAGATGGCGAAGAAGCTGGGTATCGACGTACCGTTCGACGACCCTTCTCCGCTCGCGCCCTACGGGTGCATGTTCGCATTCCGGCCACAGGCGTTGCGGCTCATGACCGATGTGGATCTGGACTACAAGGACTACCCCGCCCCGAACAAGCACTACGACGGCAGCATCGCTCATGTCCAGGAGCGGATGTTCACCTATGCCGTCGCGGAACTCGGCTACCACACCAAGACGGTGGCCACGTCACGCTATGCGGCGATCAGCCACACATCGCTCGAGTACAAGCTCGACCGGATGAGCAAGAACGTGCAGGGTTACGCGATCGACCAAGTCGGTCTGCTGGACGGCGCCGGTGACTTCCTGGGAGGCGGTCTCATGGGCTACCTCAAGGCCTACGTGCGTCTGCGACGACCCGCCGCGATACCCGCGCTGCGGTCGGTGTATGCGCCGATGCGCGGAACCTATCGCGTCTTGCGCAACGTCACGAACCCCCGAGCCTGGCGAGTTCGTCGGCCGGACCCGGACAGCGCTGAGTCCGCCGTCGACGAGATGGAGCTGCTGTGACGTCGCTCGCGGTGGCATTTCAGCCTCGTAACAACGCGATCGGCTTCCTGCGCTGGTTCCTCGCCTTCATGGTGATCTTCTCCCACGCCGGGCCGATCGCGGGATTCTACGGCGGAAAGGACCTCGGCACGCAGTGGAGCGACGAGCAGTCGTTCGGCGGCGTGGCCGTGTGCGGCTTCTTCTTCTTATCCGGCTTCCTCATCTCGCGCAGCAAGATGGGCCGCACGACCACCCTGCGTTTCTTCTGGCATCGCTTTCTCCGCATCTACCCGGGCTGGTTCCTGGCGCTGCTGGTCACCGGCTACGCATTCGCACCGCTGGCGTGGCTGCAAGAGAAGGGAACCTGGACGGGATTCTGGGATGCGACGGTCGACTCGCCGTTCACGTACTTCTCGAGGAACTTCACGCTGATTCTCAATCAGCTCAACATCGCCGGCATGGGAACTTCGCTGCCGCTGTACAAGGGACAGGGGATTCTCGACTGGAACGGCTCCGCCTGGACGTTGGCCTTCGAGTTCGGCGCCTATATCCTCGTCGCCGTGCTCGGGGTGTGCGGCGCGCTCTCGAACCGAATCGTCGGTGGCATCGTCGCCGGGAGCATCATCGCGCTCGCCATGCTGCAGTGGCTGGGGATCGGCAACGTGGGTGGGCTGATCCCGTTGTTCGCCGACTTCCGAGCGCTACTGCTGCTTGCCCCGTTCGCGTGGGGAATCCTCTTCAACCTCTTCAGGGACAAAGTGCCCATCGACGATCGGCTCGCTATCGCCTTGGGCATCGTCGCGGCGTACACCTACGCCAAGGGCGGCTGGCTCGTCTTCGGTCAATACGCGTTCTGTTACGTGCTGATGTGGTTCGCAGTCCGGTCCAAGATCACGCGCTGGGATAGATATGGCGATCTGTCGTACGGGATCTACATCATCGGTTGGCCGCTGATGCTGCTTGCGACGTACTTCCACATCGAGGATTACGGCTGGTTCGCCTACCACGCCGTCGTTATACTCGGCGTCCATGTCTATGCATTCTTGAGCTGGCATCTCATCGAGCGTCCCGCGATGTCACTGAAGAACTGGACACCGCGGTGGGGAACTTCCTTGCTCGAACGGACTGGTCCCGGGCGCGAGCGCATCCGCTCGTCGTTGTCGAGGCACGTCGTATTCACGTCCAAGGCCGCCCGATGACGGGGGGGACATCCGAACTGCCCCCGGGCCAGGAGTTGCCTGTCCGCCGACGCTGGTGGCTTCAGCTGCGGTATCTTCCGCTCGTTCTGCTGGCGGTGGCATCACTTGTCGCGATCATCATCGGCCGCGCGACCGGCGCCGAGTTGTCGCGCCGGGCCGAAGAGCCGGCCGCCCCGGCGGCTGCGGCGAGTCAGACCCACGATGCTGCGACGGCAGCGTGTCGCCCTTCGGTCGCCGCCGCAGCTCAAGAGCCATGGCTCGACGATCGGCAGGCGTCTGAATCAATCTGGCAGCAGCACGCCGACGAGGTCGCAAAGCAGTACCTGATCGGTCCCAACGGCTGGATCTTCTGGAGCGAATACGTCGATCAATATGCGTCGCAGGCGGTCGGTCGCGCTCTTCTCACTCAAAGTCAGGTTCAACAATGGGTCGACCACTTCACGTCGGTGCGAGATTGGATGGCCGAACAGGGTGTCGAGTTCTACGTCGTCGTCACGCCGTCCACCTCCAGCATCTACCCGGGCCAACTGCCGACGTGGATGCAGTCGCTGCGGGGATCGACGATCATGGACCAGTTCATCGCAGCATCGGGGGACTTGCCGGTCGTGGATCTGCGTGCGAATCTCGTCGCGCAAGCTCAGGGAGAAGATCACCTGTTCAGTTGGGACAACAGCCACTGGACCGACTACGGCGCATATGTCGCGTGGCAGCAGATCTCAGACTGCGTCGGCGTCATGTACCCCGACGACCCGCCTCTGAAAGTGCCCGCGATCTCGGGAACAACCATCGCTGGCGACTTCAACGAGTGGGCGCCATTCGGGGTGCCGAGTCCCGGGGCGGACTGGACCGTGCCGGACTACTCGGAACCGCTGCAGGATGTCACGCGCACCGATAAGGACGGCAAAACCGAGACGGTGGCCGGAAACAGCGCCACCGATCTGTCGATCCTTCCCGTCGAAACCACGGTGTCATCCTCGTGGACGGGAAAATCGGCGCTGATCTTTCGCGACTCGATGGGCGGCGGCCTCTCACCGCTGTGGCAGCAGGCCTACTCGCCGACATGGCAGGTCAAACAGCCCTACGTCGGCGCGTACACCGGAGAACCGAGCTACACCGCCGAGGTGCAGGAGCATCACCCGGACGTGGTCATCGTGCAACTCGCCGAACGCTACCTTCTCAATCCACCCCCACAAGGAGCCGCCTATTAGCCTGTCTGCATGAACGCCCCGTCCCGGTTCATCGCGATCACCGCTGCGACGATCGCATGCGTCGCCGTCAGCGGCTGCGCGACGAACCGAGCGGGCGAAGCGGCTTCGGCCTCGGTCTCGCCACCGCCGGCCTCGGTCAGTTCGAGCCCGACGGCCGCTCCCAGTGCTTCACCAACCGCCCCATCGCGTGCGCCGTCGGCCAGCACAGCGCATGTCGAGGTTGTGATCATCACACTGGACATCGCAGAGGGCAACGTCGAAGCATCCGGGATAATCCCGGACATCGTCGAGGAGGCGGGCACATGCACGCTGACTCTGGCACAGGGCCAAGACGCACGCACAGTAGACGGGCCTGCGGCCGCCGGTCCTCAGAGCACGTATTGCGGATTGCTCACACTGCCCGCGGCACCGCTAGCGCCTGGCGAATGGACGGTAACGCTGGGTTACCGCTCGAATTCGCATGAGGGGATCTCAGACGTCGAGACGTTGACGGTTCCGTGATGCGTCCCCCGCACGGTTGGATACCGCGAGTGGTGGCCGCAGCGATCCTGTCGGCGTTTCTGCTAACGGTGGTGGTCGCCTTCGCACCGGCGCTTCCGCGCGCAGCGGCCGCCAATAGCTCTGACTGGGATCCGGGCTACATCATCGACGACGCGGTTTTCTACGACTCGACAGCGATGAATGCCAGCGAAGTGCAGTCTTTCCTCAATGGCAAGGTCTCCTCCTGTCGCGCCGGCTACACCTGCCTGAAGGACTACGCGCAGTCGACGGACAGCCGGCCCGCTGACTCTTATTGCAACGGGTACGCCGCCTCGACCTTCGAGTCCGCCGCTCAGATCATCGACAACGTGGCGCGAAGCTGCGGAATCAGTCAACGCGTGCTGCTCGTGCTGCTCGAAAAGGAGCAGAGCCTCGTCACCTCGACCTCACCGTCGGATCGGGCTTACTCAGCCGCCATGGGGCAGGGTTGCCCCGATACCGCGCCGTGCGATCCGTCGACCAAGGGTTTCTTCTACCAGGTCTATTACTCCGCACGACAGTTCGAGATCTACCGGTTGAATCCCAACAGCTTCGGCTATCGCGCACAGCGGTGGAACAACATCCTGTACAACCCGGACACGTCCTGCGGCACCCGAAGTGTCTTCATCAACAATCAGGCCACGGCCGGGCTTTACATCTACACCCCGTACACCCCCAACGAGGCAGCGCTGTCCAACCTGTACGGCACCGGCGATGCCTGTTCGTCCTACGGCAACCGCAACTTCTGGCGACTGTTCACCGATTGGTTCGGAAATCCCCGCGCCTACACGGTGAACCCGGGATTTGTGGACTACTGGAACGCGCACGGCGGCGCTGCCGGTCCGATGGGCAGCCCCACCTCATATGCCGTGTTCGTCGACGCCAACGGGCAAGGGTGGTATCAGCGATTCCAAGGCGGGGTCGTCTACGGCAGTTACTACGGCGGAACAGCGTTCGTCTTCGACAACGTGATCCTGGCTGAATACAACCGCCAGGGTGGGCCGGAATCGGGAATGAGTTGGCCCAACGGCGAACAGTTCTGCTCGACGGGCGTGCGCTGCTCGCAGTCGTTCGTCGCCGCGACGATCTCGTCGACACCGCGGTACGGAGCTCATACGATCTGGGGCGGCATAAACGGCTACTGGAAGTCTGGGGGCGGAACGGATGGCGCGCTCGGCGCGGCATTGAACGACGTCGAGTACCGAACGGGCGGGGCGCAGGTTTCATGGGTGCAGAACTTCGAGCAGGGCGTCGTGTCGGAGAACCCGTCCGGAATCTGGATCGTCCCCTATGGTCCGCTCATGACGGCCTGGCTGGGCGCAGGTGGCGGGGAGGGCTGGATCGGCTGGCCGAGCGGAACGTACACGTGCGTATCGTCGGGGTGCGCGCAGTCCTTCTCGGGCGCAGTGATCTCGTCGAGTACCTCTTACGGCGGCCATGTGATTTCCGGTGGATTCACGGGGGAGTGGCAGCGCCGCGGTGGTTTGGCCGCCATGGGGCCCGCGTACAACGACCTGACGGCGCCCACGGCAAACGGAGGTGGCTGGGTGCAGAATTTCGCATCCGGAATCCTCGCGCAGAGCGGCGTGGGGTCCTTTCTCGTCCCGTACGGTCCTTCTCAGGCGACGTGGTCCGGAGCGGGCGCTCAAAATGGGATGTTCGGCTGGCCACAGTCGGATCGCTCCTGTGTGTCGAGCGGATGCGGCCAGCAGTTCCAATTCGGCGCCGTAACCGAATCGCCGTCCTGGGGCTTGCATACGACGTTCGGCGGGATCGGCGGAGCCTGGCGGGCGGCAGGCGGCCTGACCGGTTACGGAACGGCTGCGAATGACCTCGCCTCTTATCCGGCGAACGGCGGTGGGTGGCGCCAGCACTTCTCGAGCGGCATCCTCACGCAGCAGCGCACGGGATCCGTGGTCTATACGCCGTACGGGCGCATCCTCGAGGTGTGGTTCGGCTACGGCGCGGAGAACACGTGGCTCGGATGGCCGTCGGGCCCGCAGAGCTGCGACGCCAGCGGGTGCATTCAGCAATTTCAGAACGGGGTTGCGCGATCCGATCCCGCCGGAGCGGTTTCGTTCTCCCAGCGCTGAAGGACAGCTGTTCTTCGAATAAGGGTCAGCGGGTCAGTAGGGGAACGACGGAGATGTCCGCTTCGACGACTCCCAGATTGCCTTCACCGCCCGTGACCCGGAAGCGCGCGCCCTGCCACAGAACGTGGGTGTCCACATCGATCGTCGGAGAGGTGTTGGCGTTGATGAAGAATTCGCCGGGCCCGAGATGCAAAGCGTCGATTCGATAATCCATATGGTGATCGCCCGCCTCCAGAGGGGGCAGGTTGACGTCCAGCCGGTCGCTGTTGGATGCGATGACCATCTGGCCCGTGGGGCTGTCGATGCTGAATCCGGTCGTCCACTCCGGAGCCGCTTCCGAGGCGCGGACGTGGATACGCAGCACCATTGGTTCGCCGGGGTGGAATGCCACCGTCGGGCGACCCGAGGCTGTCAGCGTCTCGATCCGCGTGACCACGAGAGAGTGGCTCGGCGGTGTCGTCATGGACGACCGCCGTGCCGCAGCTTCCGCCTGCTCGGCGGCGATGGTCTCCCCGACGCGCCGGCCCTCCATGATGTCTCGAACTGCGGACAGACCTCCGCGTACGTCACCCTCGAAGGCGACGGCGCCTTCTTGCAGAACGAACGTCGAGTCGCATAGTTCGGAGATCTGCCCGGCAGAGTGGCTGACGAGGATGATCGTGCGACCCTCACGCTGGAAGCTGCGGATCTTGTCCATGCACTTGCGCTGAAACGCTTCGTCACCCACGGCCAGCACTTCGTCCACGAGGAGAATGTCGGGATCGGTGTGGACGGCGACCGCGAAGGCCAGGCGCATGTACATCCCGGACGAGTAGAACTTCACCTCGTTGTCGATGAAGTCTCCGATTCCGGAGAAGCGGACGATCTCGTCGTAGCGCTCTTCGGTCTCTGCCCGGGATAGGCCGAGAAGTGCCGCGTTGAGGAAGACGTTCTCCCGGCCGCTGAGGTCGGGGTGGAAGCCCGCGCCAAGCTCCAAAAGAGCTGCGATGCGTCCTCGCGTGCGCACGGTTCCTACGTCGGGAGTCAGGATGCCTCCGATGAGCTTGAGCAACGTGCTCTTTCCCGATCCGTTGGCTCCGAGAAGACCGACGGTGGTGCCTGCTTTGATGTGCAGCGACACGTCGTCGATCGCCACGTACTCGCGTCTGTGCTGGCGGTACCTCGCGAAGCTGACGATCCGGTCCTTCAGCGAATTGTCCTGGCGGACGACGAAAGTCTTCCGAACGGAGTCGATGACGACGACGTCCGGCGCATCTGCCAGCACGATCTCCGGCGCTTCGGCAGTCGTCATCACAACTCCTGCGCCAGATTGCTCTGCATCCGTTGGAACGCCCAGTGCGCGCAGAACAAGAAGACGATGCCGACCAGCCCAGCAATGCCCATTCGCATCGCCAGATCGTCGGGGTAGTCGGCGGCCTCTCCACCCGACCACAGCGCCCGATGGAAGCCGAGCACGGCGAGCGTGAGTGGGTTGTTGGTGTACACCTCGAGAAGCCAGGCAGGGAGGTTGAAGCGAGCGAGCACGTCCTTCACCATCTGCCAGGAGTAGACGATCGGCGAGCCCCACATCATCAGTGTGAGCAGGATCTCGGTGATGTACTGCACATCGCGCAGATAGACGTTCATCGCCGACAGGAGAAGGCCGATCCCGATGACGTACAGCAGGATCAGCGCGACCGACGGCAGGAAGTACAGCAGCCCCGCGGGATCGGGCCACTGCTGGAATATGACCACGGCGCCGATGAGCACGACCAACTGCATGCCGAACATGAAGATCGCACCGCCGACCGCTGCGAGCGGGAAGATCTCCCGCGGTACGTAGATCTTCTTGACCAGCCCCCCGTTTCCGACGATGGATCCCGCTGCTGCTCCCAGGCTCTCGGAGAACAGCATGTAGATCGTCAGGCCGGAGAACACGTAGATTCCGAAGTTCTCAATGCCCTTCGCGGCACCGAGGACCTGGCCGAGGATCACGTAATACGTCGCGAGCAGGATCAGTGGCTTGATGAGGGTCCAGAGGAATCCCAGCACACTGCCCCGGTACCGGACCTGGAGGTCCCGACGCGTCAGCAGCCACAGGAGTTGGCGATGATCGGCGATCTCGCGGATCTGCCGGCGGATTGACCCGATACCGCGACCAGCGGGCTGGTAGGACCGCAGCGGAAGCGTCGCGAGGCGTTCGAATCTGGCGTCAGCGCTCATCCAGGTCGCCTCGGGTCGTGCGGCTCGAAATCACCCTACGAATATACTTGGCCCAACATGGGAGCCCTGTCTACTCGCCCGTCCGTGGTCGTCACCGGTGCCGCGGGGTACATCGGAACTCATGTGGTCCGGGCTGTCGCAGACCTCGGATTCGAGCCCGTCGCGGTGGTGCGTCGGCGCGGCCAGGTGGCGCTGGACGAACGGGCCCGAGTCGTCCAAGCCGATGTGCTTTCCCCCGACTTCGACGTCACCACGGTCGTCGACGCCACCACATCGAGCTTCGTCCATCTGGCGTGGCAAGACGGGTTCGTGCACAACGCCCCGTCGCACATGACGAACCTGTCGGCTCACTTCCAACTCCTGTCGGCGGCCGCTGACGCCGGCGTCCCACGCATCGCAGCGCTCGGCACAATGCACGAGGTCGGTTACTGGGAGGGCGCCATCACTGCGGACACGCCGACCAATCCGCGCTCGCTCTATGGGATCGCGAAAGATGCTCTACGACGGTCCGCGCAGGTAGCTCTTGCCGAGCGGGTGGAGTTCGCTTGGCTGCGCTGCTTCTACATCTACGGCGACGACCGCCGCAACAACTCCATCTTCGCCAGGTTGCTCGAGGCGGTTGACGCGGGCAGGCCGACGATGCCGTTCACGTCCGGAAAGAACAGATTCGACTTCATCCATGTCGACGACCTCGCGCATCAGATCGCGGTGGCGTCAGTGACGGCGGGCGTGACCGGCGTCATCAACTGCGCGACGGGTGCGCCCGTAAGTCTCGCCGAGCGGGTCGAGGCATTCATCGTCGAGAACAAGCTGCCCATCCGGCTGGAATACGGAGCATTCCCCGACCGCCCGTACGACTCTCCGGCCGTGTGGGGCGATGCGAAGCGAATCCAGCAGATCCTCGCCGCAGGTGGTTCCTTGCCGAGTTCCTGACTTCCTGCCTCGCCGCCGATGACCGGCACGCGGGCCGATACTCTGATCGAGATGCCAATCGTCTACGGAAAGCCGCTCGCAGCACACCAGACGCCGATTCCCGGCATGCTGCTGTTCGATCTGCCGGTGCACGGCGACAACCGCGGGTGGTTCAAGGAGAACTGGCAGCGCGAGAAGATGGTGCGCCTCGGTCTGCCCGACTTCGGACCGGTGCAGAACAACATCTCGTTCAACGACGCCGTCGGCACGACGCGCGGCATTCATGCCGAGCCCTGGGACAAATTCATCTCGATCGCGGCCGGGCGGGTGTTCGGTGCGTGGGTGGACCTACGCCCGGGGAAAGCTTTCGGCGCAGTGTTCACGACGGAACTGGATCCGTCCACAGCAATCTACGTTCCTCGCGGCGTGGGTAACTCGTATCAGACGCTCGAGCCGAACACGGCATACACCTATCTCGTGAACGACCACTGGAGCGTGGAGGCGCAGGGTGAGTACACGTTCCTCAACCTGGCGGACGAGCAGGTCGCTATCCCGTGGCCCATTCCGCTGGCGGAGGCGGAGCTCTCGGACAAAGACCGGGAGCATCCACGCCTCTCCGAAGTCGTGAACCAGCAGAGGGCGTGACTGCGAGTATCTCGGAGGAACCCTGCTCGGCGGAGCCGTGCTGGGGGGACGTTACGCCTCGGGAGAGCCGATGACGACTAAGACGAGGTCGCCATCGACAGGTTCACCATCTTCCGTCGTCGAGAACTCATCTTGACCCGGATTGATCTGGACGTAAACGGCTTCGGAGACCGAATCGGACGCTGGCTTGGAGGTGGAGAGCGTCAGTGTGTACGTTTCGTGACCTTTCAGCACGAGGCCACTCGTCGAAAAGGAGGCCAGACCCACGCCGATCGAGTTGGCGGGTACGGCTTTCTCGAACACGGATGCGCCTGAAGAATCCGTCACCTCCAGCCCGACGGCACTCGTGTTGATCCACGAAACCCCGGAAGCGTCGAACCCGACCTGCAGCTCGTTCACTTTCAGATCGGAGTCGAACGTCATGTCTTGCCTGACCGTCGATCCCGGGTTGAGGATGTTCACCTCGGTCGGGATCGGAGCTGAAGTCACGGAGGAGAAGACGGTCGGGCGCCCCGGGAGAAGATACATTGCGAACAGAAGCGCGCAGAACACCATCGGTGCCGCGATTCGCACCCACACGACGCTGCGCTTGATCGGTTCGACGTTGGGCATTCCTGCTATCCACGCCGCCCTGGGGTAGTTCACGATGAGGACGGCCAGGACGCACGCGATCATGAATCCTATGAGGAATGTCACATTGGATTGGTCGAGCCCGACAGCATTGAGTAGTTCACCCGGGGTGGAAAAGCGCTGTGGCGATGCGGGGGGGACGAACCGGCCGAAGAGCAGACTCTTCGCTATATCGGCGTTGTATATGGAGAAGCCGACCAGCATGTAGATCACGAACAACGAGGCGCTGATACTCACCTCAAGCAACGTGTTCAGGGTCAGATACCGGGGATTGGCGAAGATTATCAGGATCGAGAACGGTGCGACGAGCGCGATCCAGTACGGGTTCAGAGGCACGAGCGCGCAGAAGACCAGGAACGCTGCAAGCGGGATGTACAGCGCGAATGCGTCCAGCTCACGCTTGCTCGTCGTTCGTTTCGCATAGGCGAAGATGGTCAATCCCACCATGAACACCACGAAGAGCGGTATCGACAAGCCCGAGTGCCACGGGAACCCCGCCACCTGCAGTCGAGTGAGATACAAGGTGGTGAAGCCGCCGGTGGATATCTCGTAAGCGAGATTGCCGCGATAGGCCAGGCGGCAGACGATGAGTCCGAGCAGACCCACGATCACCTGAAGGAACGCACGTGGCAGGCGCTTCTGTCTGAGAAAGACAAGGGGGATGAAGACGAATAACGCGAAGAGCTTGAAGGTATTCGCGGCGAGGAACCAAAGGATGAATCGCTTCGAATTGCCCTTGAGATAGGCGAGGAGCCCCGCCAGCATGAGTGTGACGGATATGATGTCGTACTGCACGATCACGAGAATCGGTACGAACAGACTCATCGACGACAAGAAGTAGAACGCAACCCACTTGGAACGGCCAGCACTCATGCCGAGTTGCTTCGCGATCGCAACCAACAGAAGAGCCGCCGCCACCGCGAATGCGACGAGCATGGCCTTCAGCCACAGCAGCGCCGGGACGGAATTCAGATAGTCGAACGGCGCGAAATGATTTATCAGGTAGGTCGGGAGGTTCCAAATGCCGAACACCGCGTAAATTGGAACGTCGTATACGGCAGGGTGCCCGAACGTCGAGTTATCCAGCGCTATCTGATAGAAATCACCAGGATGGCCGGTGAAGACCGAGTGAAGGAAGTTGAAAGAGTGTTGAAACGTGACCTTCACGTCTGCGTAGGTGAAGGTGACAAACGCGAGCACGCAGACCATGCCGAGGAGCGCCCAGTCGGCGAAGTTCGGCCGTTCCACCCGCTTCCACCATCGACCCACTCTGCTTCTTCGCGTGGCGCTCGACACTGAGTCCCAGGCGCCCTCGATTCGATCCCATCCCCGGTTCAGGCGCGTCACGGGTGCGGCCCCCCGAGAGCTGGATGCCGTGGATTCGGTCTCTTCGTTGGTCATGAGGTGCCGCTGTGCTCTCCCGGTTGGTCGGCTTCGTTGTCCCGTGCCAGGACCCCTCCACCGAGCGAGCGCTCAATGAGGAGCTTGCGGGAGATGAAGTTGTAAACGAGGACGACCGCCGTCGCGATCAGCTTCCCGATCAGCGGGCTGGCTCCGAGCCCGTCGACTGTGACGAAGAGGATCGCTTGGTTCAGCCCGAGTGCCAGGATGTTCAAACCTACATACATCGCGAACTCTTTCGCGACGCTACGACCTTCTCTCACCTCGAACACGAACCTGAGTGTGAGGATGTAATTGAGAACGAGCGAGAGTGTGAAAGACACCGTGCTCGCAATGATGTACTGCACGGCGAAGTAGTGGAACAAGAGGAAGAACAGCCCGTAATCGAGGCAGAAAGACAAGAGGCCGACGACCAGGAAGCGCACGAACTGGCCGAACAATCGCCGCCCACGTCCTGCGTTCGCGCGCTCCATCCCGCTAGCCACGCGGGTCACGGACGCTTCTCGCGGATCTCGTCATCTGATTGGCCCGGGATAACCGGGTGAGCCGCTTCGGGCTCGAGAGGCGCGGTCGGGGTCGTGAAATTGACCCGCTCGCCGATGACCACTCTTGGCTTGCGGATGACTCGACTGTTGATGCTCAGGATGTATTCGCCCAGTACGCCGATGAAGAATAGTTGCACAGCCCCCAGGAAGAAGATGCCCACCGTCGTCGAAGCCTCGCCCGCGGGGTAGGTGTCCCAATTCACGAGCTTGTTGACGAGGACGAAGATGGCGAAGCCGAGACATAGCAAAGCGACGACCGCTGCGATGAATGTCGCGAGTCGCATGAGCAGCTTCGTCGAGGAAGTGATTCCCTGCATTGCGAAGTCGTAATTTCGGAGGAAGTCGAAGTTGGACTTCCCGCGCGCGCTTCTCGCCTGGTCGTACTGGACGACCTCGATGTTGAGCCCGTATTCTGCGACGATCGCCTTGAAGAAGGGCTGGATATCGTCGATCTCGTTCAGGATTCGCACGAACCGGCGGTCGTACAGACCGTACCCCGTGAACCGAGGAATCTGGGCCGAATCGGAAAACCAGCGGATCACAGCGTAGTAGAGGTGCCGGAGAGCGGTCATCACCATGCCTTCGTCGCTGCTACGACGCTGACCGATCACAACCTGTTTACCCGACTCCCACGCGCGAACGAACCTGGGGAGGAGCTC